>JBAXUS010000387.1:0-3397 GCA_037129555.1 Planctomycetota bacterium | reverse complement strand
CCGCTTTTTGAACCGTGATATTCGCCGGTGATTCAAGCTTGTTCAGGTCTGTGCTGATCGAGTTACTCAAATCGGCGAGCAGTTGTTTGCGCACGATCGAGTCGCGTTCCGTCGGATATTTCGCCCAAGCGTCAGCGAGTTCCTGGCCGAATCGGGACAGGCGCGTCTGGGTATTTTCTTCGGCGTTCACTCTCATGGAAAGCGACAACACGAGCACGGCGGGAACAAACAACATACGAGCGAACATAGCGGCTCCTTTGAAGCACAGGATGCACATAAACTTAATCGAGATGGATTCAAACCACAATCTATCATGATTTTCGTGACGAACCAACGCGGTTTTTCTTCATTTTGAAACACTATTTCGTCGCTATTTTAAACACGTGGGTCAGCCGACGGTGGCAGTGTTCGAGCGTAAACATGTCGAGGTAGCGTGTGCGAGCGGCGATGCGTTGCGCACGGAGTTTTTCGGGATCAGCAAGCATCGCGCATACCGAGTCGGCGATGTCTTCGGGCGTCACGTCTGGAGCGAGTAAACGTCCGGTCACACCGTCTTGAATCGTCGATGCAATCGCGCCGTGTTGCGTGGAGAGCACCGGCAATCCGGCGGACATCGCTTCCAAAATCGCCAGCGGCTGTCCTTCGTAGCGATAGCGTGTTGGGAGACAGAAGAGAGAACCACTGAGCAGAAAATTGCGCTTTGCCGGGCCGTCTACGTTCCCAACAAAATCGATGGCGTCGCGCAGATTTTCGCGCTTGATGACCTCGTGAGCTTCAGCAAGCGCGATGTCGTCCGTGCCGCTCCCGGCGATACGCAGTCGAATGCTCGGAAGCGATTCGCGAATGCGTGGCAGCGCGCGGATCAAATCAAGAAACCCTTTCTCGCGTGAAAGCGTGCTCATATAAAGAAGTGTGTTGGGTGGGCGGTTGAGGAGCAGAGATTCGCTGAAAAGATCGGGGACGCCGTTCTCGACAACGTGAATTCGTTCGGACGGAATCAGGCCTTCGAAGATCGGTTTGAAATCGGGACTCAAAACGGCGACGGCTGCGGCTTGATTCAAAATCCAGCGCGCAACAACGCGGAACCAGCCTGGCGTTTCTTGGTCATAAAAAGTGCGGAAGTGGCCACCGTGAAGATGCAACACCACGCGCGCGCCGAAGCATCGCGCTTGAAGCACGAACAACGCGTCGCGTAAAAACGCCGGTATGTTTTGTGAAATCGGAATGTACACCAGTGTGTGTTGTTGCCGTCGCATGCGTGACGCCATATCCGCGAGATTTGAAAATCCAAGCGCTAGATTCGTCGCGTCCCACAGTCCCAAATTTGACGCGTCACGCCGGTCGGACGTATCCAGTGAGTTGAGAATAAACGGTTCGAAATGCTGAGGCGTTCGAAGCACGTCGCGGATGAATGTTGCCACGCCATGAAATGGGGGCGGGGTGGGGCCTATGATCAAGACGCGGAGTGGAGCCGCGTTCAATTCACGTCTTTCAATCTAAATTCGTCGTAGATCGCCTGCGTCGGCGGAGCCGCTTCCGTTTCGGGGCAGACGTTCAACAAGCGGATGCAGTTTTCCTTGAGCACTTGCATCGCAGGGATATTGATCTTGCGGAACTCCGGATCGTTGGGATCGCGTGAACCGGCGGCGGTCTGCTTCATGTCGGTGATTTGCGTGACGATGTCGCGCAGTTCCTTGTTCGCACGGATTTCCTTGATCACGCGCGGATCATTTTCCAAATCAGCGAGTGCCTTGGCGGCTTTGGTGCCGATCGTTGTTCCGGGCAAGCTGCGTACGAGGGTCTTCAAGCGCAACAAAGACGCCATCGGCAAGCGCTCTTTTTCGGCCATCGCGCGGTCGTACTTTTTATTTGCCCAATCGAAGACACCCGTGAACAAAAGTGTCGCTTCGTCGATTACCTTTTTATCGTTCTTCTCAATGGCTTCCTTCTTCTTAACGACCAGCGCGGAGAGCGTGGCCAGCATACTGATGCCGCTTTTCAAACGCGTCTCGTATTCAGCCAAGCGCCCCACTTCGCCGGGGCGTGTGATTGTTTCAAGCGCTTCAGATAGAGCTTCCTTGATTTTGTTTTCGAGTTCCGGACCGTGTACATTTGTACCGATCAAATAGCCATCGGGATTGAACAAAAAGTTGGCGGGAAGAAACGGAACGTAGCGACCGGGAATGGTGCTGCGTCCTGCATAGGTGAATTGGAATTGAAGCGTGTTGCCCTTAAAAAGGGTTGCGTTGGCGAAGAATTCAAATGCTTCGCCATTTGTTTTTGCCTGCTTTTCAAGTGCGACAATGTGGAAGCCATTGAATCGGTACTTGGCGTAGAGGTCCTGCAGCGCCGGCATCTGCTGAATGCACGGTACGCATTGAATGCCCCACAAATCGACAAGCACGACCTTCCCCGTGAAATCGTTGACGGTCAACGTCGGGTACGGGCCGCGAATCTGCTCGCCGATATCGATCTCGTCCAGGGTCAAAGCCCATGCGTCAGCCGACAGAACTCCCGCCAGCATCAGCAGCATCCAAAAACTGCGCAAAACACACCCTCCAATTCAGAGGCGACATTATCATTAACGTTTTGCAAATTGCAAGGCGTAAGTATGAATTCTCATGAGTTTGCAACGCGCTTCGTTGAAGACGTATTCTGTTGTGAGGCCCCTTTTGAATAAATGTACGCGCACCGCGTCTGGCAATTGTTCGGCGCGCGGTTATACTGTTGCGCCTGTTGCGTACAATTTTAACCGAGGAGGAATTCATGAACAAAGTGTTGATGGTCTCATTCGTGCTGTTGATGGTCGTGTGCGGCGTGTCGTTCGCGGAAGACGCGAAGACGAAGTCGGTCGAATTCGGGAAGGGTACTAAGCACACGGTTGTGATGCCTGAAACGTGGAAATCCACGATTCCGGAAAGCGGCATGCGCCAGATGGAAGTGACCGTCCCGAAGGCCGGCGATGACAAAGAAGACGGTGAAATCTCTGTGTTCATGTTCCCGAGTGGCGGCGGTTTGGCCGGAAATCTTCCGCGCTGGACGGGCAGTTTCGGCGGTCAGGATTCATTGAAATCACAGTACAAAGTTAAGACTGCGGGTGGCGTCGAAGCCGACATCGCCGTGTTGGAAGGCCCCTATAAAGGGATGAGCAAAGACGGCCCGATGACGACGGCAAAAGAAAATTTCAAGATGCTGGGCGCGGTGATCATCACGGACAAAGGCGAATTCTACTTCAAACTGATCGGACCCAAGGCGACCGTTGAAGCAAGCAAGGCCGCGTTCGACAAGGCGATCGAGTCATTCAAATAAATTAGGCATCGGAGCCTCGCTCCGATTTCAGTCAACTCAAAGGCAAGGATTGAACGGAGCGAAAGCTCCGTTCTACTTTTACGATGCA
>JBAXUS010000386.1:0-3424 GCA_037129555.1 Planctomycetota bacterium | reverse complement strand
CTTCCACTCCTTAATTAGTTTAGATAGCCGCTTTGGCTGTGCGCGAGTCAATAAGTTGAACGCCGATGCTCAGTTACTTCGATTCCAACACCCATACGCCCGCCCAATCCGGTCCCGGCGGGTTCTCTTTTAAGTACTTGGCGCGTTCGATATACATCTTACACGGCTTGTCGTGATCGTTGAATTTCAACGCTTCTTCGAAGATTTCGACCGCCGCGTCCCACTGCTGCTTGCGGTATTTTTCGAGACCGTTCTTGTAGAGCGTCACCGTGTCGATCATGTGCGGGAAACTTTCTTCGTCGTGGAAGTCCATGACCTCGTATAACCCGACGGGCTTCGTTTTGCCTTTAACAACCGCCAAATCAATTTCGCGGGTGCGATAAGTGCCCTTCAATTTACGCAGCGTGAATTCGCTGATGAGGATTTGGACGCCGTATTGTTTGCAGGCGGATTCCAGACGCGCGGCCAAATTCACGCCGTCGCCGATGATCGTGAAGTCCATGCGCTTCTTCGATCCGATGTTTCCGGAGACGACATTGTCCGTGTTCAATCCGATGCCGATATGCACCGGCAATTTGTTTTCCTTGATACGCGTCCGGTTCCACGTCTGCAACGTTTTGATCATCGCAATCGACGCACGCACTGCGCGGTCCGGATCGTCTTCGTGCCCGACTGGAATTCCGAACGCCGCCATGATCGCGTCGCCGATGAACTTGTCCAACATCCCGCCTTCGTCCGAAATGCAATCGACCATCAGCGTGAAGTATTCGTTCAGCAGCGCGACGGTGCCTTGCGCACCCAGCGCTTCAGTGAACGTCGTGAATCCGCGCACGTCGGAGAACAGCACCGTACACTCGACATTCTTACCGCCGAGCACTTCCGCGCCGGCCGAAATCAAGCGCTCTGCAATGCCCGGATCCATGTAGCGCGACATCGTCGCCTTGATGCGTTTTTCGCTGCTGATGTCTTCGATCACGATCATCGAACCGATGCACTTGTGGTCGCTGTTCAAGAGCGGCTGCAACGTCAAATTCGCGGAGAGCTTTTCTTCGCCGATCTTCAGCGACGCGTCCATCAACACTTGTTGATCGCCCGTCTGAGCCACGACCGCAAGCTTTTCCATCACCCACGCGTTCGGACCTTGGAAGAATTCAGCGGCGGGTTTGTGCAGAATCTGTTCCGATACCACTTTTAAAATTTTCAATCCCGCCGAGTTGCAGGTCGCGACATGCGATTTTTCATCCAGCGTGATCAAACCATTCGACATGGATTCGAGCATCGCTTCGTTGTAATTCTTCATCGATTGAACATCGGCGAAGAGCTTCGCGTTTTCGAGCGCGATGGAGACTTGCGCCGTGAACGCGCGGAGTCGCGCTTCGTCTTCGTTCGTGAACGGCCCACCGCGTTTGTTCAACACCTGCGTCACGCCGATCGTCTTGCCGTGCTTGTTGACAACGGGCACGCACAGAATCGAGCGCGTGAAGTAGCCGGTCTTTTTGTCGAACGCCGGATTGAAGCGCAAGTCGGCGTACGCGTACGGAATGTTAATCGTCTTGTTCGCGGTGAACACCGCTCCGGCGATCCCGAGATGATTCGGCAGACGCAATTGCATCGCCTTCAATCCCTGACTCACTTCAGACCACAGCTCGCCTGTCTTTTCGTCGTTGAGGAAGAGCGTCGAGCGCTCAGCGTTCAACATGCGCGTCGCTTCGCCCATGACCTTCTGCAGCAGCGAGCTGATCTTGATGTCGGACGTCATTTCCGAAACGATGTTGATGAATTCGAGTTCTTGTTTGCGGACCTTTTCAAGGCGCTCGATGAAGACCGCGCTTTGAAGAGCGACGGTGCCCTGGCTGGCCATCATCTCAAATAGTTTCAAATCGTTCTGATTGAATTTCCCGTGGCGCTTGTTCAAGGTTTGCGCGACACCGATGGTTTCGCCCTTGGCCGTCTTGATCGGCACGCACAGAATCGAGCGCGTCACGAAACCCGTCTGTTCGTCGATGCTGCGGTTGAAGCGATCGTCCGCATACGCATCGTGAATGATCAAGCCTTCTTTTTTCTGGAAGACAAATCCCGCGACGCCGCTGTTGTTCATGATGCGGATTTCGCGCTGAACCGTGCCCTGAGCGACGCGCGAGTACAGTTCGTTCGTCTCGGGATTGTTCAGGAAGAGCGTCCCGCGTTCCGCGTCGAGTTCTGAGGTCGTCATTTCGACGAGCGAATTTAGGACCTCGTCAAGCGACCCCATACCGGACATGCGCCGCGAAATGTCGAGCAACAACTCGGCGTAACGTAGCCGTCGCTTTTCGGTTGAATCCAGTTTGCCCGAATGTTCTTCATCATGACTAATCGTCGTCGACATGGCATTCTCGAAGGGTTAGTTTTTACGCGTGGCCGCTTCCAACGCGTCCCGCATGGCCTGAATCGTCTCGTTCATTTGTTTCAGAATAGCGGCATTCGTCTGACGTTCTTCCTGCAATGCACCGTCCTGCTGTTTCTTGGCAATTTCGATCTGATCGCGCAACGTCGAAATCGTCGAGCGCAACTGAATAAGTTCTCCGGTCGCGGCACTATTCGCTTCTTGCACCGCGCGTTCACGGTCGGAGCGCGCGGTTTCCAATTGGTCGCGCAAGGCTGAAGCAGTCGCTTTGAATTGATCGATCTCCGACTCCGCCGCCTGAATCGCCGCCTGAGCCGCCATTTCACTTTCGTTCTTCACCCGTTCCAACGCATCGCGCAAGGAACCGGCTGTCGATTTGAGCAATTCAATTTCGCCCTGGGACGCAGCATTGAGCGCTTGAACTTCCGCGTTATTCCGGGCCTTCGTCCGCTCCAATTCATCGCGCAATGCCGACGCGGTCGCTTGCAGTTGCAAAATCTCTTGACGGTGATCGGCAGCCGCTTTTTGCTCAGCGCTGTCCTGCGCGAGCTTGGCGCTCTCCAACTCCGTGCGCAACGCAATCATGGCGCGGTGCAAATCGCGCACTTCTGCCTTCGACGCTTCAAACTCCAGCGCCAGGGTTTCATTCGCAGCCGCGTCCCGCACTCCGCCCCCTTTTCCATCCATAGCCATGCGCTTATGCCCGCATACCGCTCCGAGCATCTGCGATATATTACACAACGATTGATTAGATCATTCTAGTGACGCGCCACGAAAAATCAACCACATTGCACATGTGCAAAACTATTTTTCATCGGTTCTCCCGCGCAGAAGAAGCATTGCCCGTGCTTTGAACTGAATGATATAAAACGAGATACCCAATCCCGCGCCAAAACCAATTCCATAACACACGCCCCACATCATTTTCATAAAAATGGTTAATTTTGATCCGCTCAAAATAAATCCCAACAACACGACCTGCTTTTCTTGCGCCAATGCGCCTTCGATCCAGCCGCCGACAAAGTAGCCCAGCGAATTCAA
>JBAXUS010000385.1:0-3504 GCA_037129555.1 Planctomycetota bacterium | reverse complement strand
GCGTGGGGGTGATGCGGTGGCGGAGCCATGGCTGGCTCGCCTCCCCCAACAGTTAGTTGGGAAAAACCGCAAAAAATCGAACCCGCCAAAACAGCCTCTTCCTCTTCTGGAAAGAGCGATGATTACGATTACACCGGCAAGACACCGCAGCCAGCGACTGGAAAATCGGCTGCTGAAATCGCTGCCGCCGCGCGACTTGCCGCTGCCGGTCTCTCGACCAAAGCGACTCCCGCTCCCGCCGCTCAGGGTTCGCTGGTCATCAAATGCGATGAATCGTATGCGATTTATTTCTGCGCCGTTGAAATGGCTCAATTTGTCGGCACAGGTCCAAAAGGCGTCGAGGAGTACAAAAAGCAGTACAAGAAGTCCGCTCCCGGCACCATTTTTGACAACGGCATCACGTACAAAGCGATGACCGAAAAAGGCATCAAGCATTGGTTCATTGTGACCGCGACGCCCGAGAATACAGCGTTGGCGAAGAAGTACGGCGCGATTGAAAACACGCTGGTGGTGTGCGCGTCGAATGGTGACGCACTGGGCGTTTTCCGCTGCGACGAATGCAAGCAGAGCCAGATCGTCCAATTCTGCAAGTACTACAAAGACATCTTCGACGGCTATACCAAATCGAAGAAAGGCTGATTCTGGGAGGGTGTGGACGCCGGGTAATTTGCCAGTAAAGTCAGTAACGAATCGAGCGCGTCAGCGCTCACCGCGTGCCATTCAGGCCCTCCTGAATGGCACGACTTTTTGAACTGCAATACGTGATGGAAAGTCGTCTCCCCATGGCCACAATCGTTCTGCTTTTTGCGAGCAACATCTTCATGACAGCGGCGTGGTACGGCCATTTGAAGGACACCAAATCGCCGATGTGGAAAGCGATTCTGGTCAGCTGGGGCATCGCGTTTTTTGAGTACTGTCTGCAAGTACCAGCGAATCGCTGGGGCAGCGAGACGTTCAGTAAGTACCAATTGAAGATCATTCAGGAAGTCATCACGCTGGTCGTCTTCACGATTTTTGCGATGGTCTACTTTCAAGAATACCCGCGCTGGAACCACATCGTCGCGTTCGCGCTGATTTTGGCTGCGGTGTGCTTTGCCGTGTTGCCGAAACAGCCGTAGAGATTACGTCAAGGCCACTCGCGTGTGCCAGTCCAGCCCGCCGGGCAACGCGTCCGCAGCGAATTCGAAATGAATGACGCGACGGGACGAAGGGACGGTCATACGCGAGGATGCGTGAAGCAGCAATGGGCGCATAAAAATCAATCCGCCTGCAGGCGTGAGACACGGCACACGCGGCGTCGATTCGACGAATTTCGCGATGCCGTCTTCGCTTAACAATCCGTTGCGGTGGCTGCCCGGAAGCACGTCCAGCGCTCCGTTTTCGGAAGTGGATGGGTCCAGATTGACGCGCACGGCCACAATTCGTTCGAGGATCTCCGAAGGTGGTTGAGCATGTGTCACGCCTGATTTTTCAGACCAGCGCGAGAAGCCGAGGACGTCGAGCTTTTTCGCAACGGGGATCATGTCGTCTTGATGCCATCCGACGAACCAATTCGAGCCGGGCGACTTTTCGAAATACGTGGCCTTGAACGCAAACACACCGGGCCCGAGCATCGCTTCAATCGGTTTGCGAATCGATGGATGCGAGGCAAGCGCGGCGATGACAGGGACATTCAAGAGATGGCGAATACCGCCGCGCGACGTATCGCGAGGGATAAGCGAGAGCGAATTAATCAGCGCGGCGCTGGCGGATTCACCGATGCCGGTGAGGTCGATACTGAAGCCGTCGCGATTTGTAGAATCAGGGGAGTTCATCGGTGCATCCTGCTCAGTAGTTGTACCGCCGGCTTCCAACCGGCAAATATTTGAAATTAGCCGACTGGAAGCCTGCGGAACAATTTCATCCGTTTCGGATGAGCGATACCCCGCTCGCTTTGACTGAAAATCAATACGCAACTCTTTAAAGCCTTGAAAAGGCGACATAACTTGCTGGGAAATCGAGCACCTATGCAATTTATGCCTCCCCTTTTGCGAGGGCTTTTTCGTTCCTACTTCTTCGTCATCGCTTTCTTCAACTTCCCCTGCTTCTCATCATCCCAATACGCACAATCCAAATTGATAAACACGCTCGTGTAAGGGATCGTCATGTCTGTCTTCAGGATGATCACGTTGAACGTCTTCGCGGCCTCATCTAATTTCGCGATGATGCTTTCATGCGGCTCGACGGTCACCGGCGCGTCTTTCAAAATGGCCTTCAATTCCATCCGGTACGCGAGCACGCCCTTCGCGTCCTCTTCGCTCACATAGTCCAATTCCTTGTCTTCATAAACGTTCGCTTTCACATGCTTGCATTGAGCGATCATCGCCATGACGTCTTTGAGCGTCTCAGTCTGCCCCTGACCCGTCGCAATCGTCGTAATCCCCTCGCGGCTCTGCGACGGATACGCCGAATCCGCGACGACCACCCAATTGCGATGCCCGAACGCCGGGAGCCGCGATTTCAATTCCTCGCGCCAACTCGGCGCAGCTACCGGAAACGTCGGCGGTTTGATAAAATACCGCGCCACTTGAGTCCCCAGAATCGCAACCAGCAACACAATCAACACAGCATTTTTCATGGCGTATCCCTCAAATAAAAACCGCGCACATCAATAAGCACTCCTACCGCTTGTTGACGTGCGCGGTTCAATAAATACCGCACACTCGTAACACGAATGCCGACTCATTAATCCAACTGTCGCACCACCATCCCCGTCAACAATTTCGGATAGAAGTACGTCGATTTCTGAGGCATCTTCTCGCCACCGACCGCCACGTCACGGACTTGATCGATGCGTGTCGGGCGAAGGATGAAGCCCATTTCGTATGCACCCTCATGAGCCGTGACGCGCGAGATCGCCTGGCGCGTGTCGGGCGTGTAACTCACGCCTTCCTTGCGCAACACTTTTTCTTCGCTCAATTTCAGCGCACCCTTCAACACCAATTCCTGCAACACCGACACATCCAACTCACGCCACGCGGTGGATTTGTTCGGTTGCGCAGCGATCATCGCGGAGTCAACGGTCGGCTTCATCGTCAGAATCTGGCGCGAACCGTCTTTGTAAATCACGCCGATACGCACCGGCCCGGTCTCTTCTTCAGCCAAATGCAACAGCTCTTTTTCAGTCGCGTCATGTGCTTCAAAAAGGTGGTGCGACGCAGCGAGGAACGACTCTTTCGAAATGCCCGGAGCCTTCTGAATCAAGCGGTGCGTCGGGAGAATGTACAGCCCCGGATCGCTCATCGGGACACACATCATCAGCGTGTAATTGTACGATTTGTCGAGCGAGCCGACCGCATCGCCATCCGCCGCGCGGCGTTCGTCGCGGTAGTTGCAGCTCGTTTCGTAACGGTGATGGCCATCGGCGATGTAGCAATTCTTGTCGGCCAACGCGTGGCTCATCGCGATGCTCCATTTCGGATCATCAATCGCCCACAATTTATTGACGACGCCATTCGCTTCCGT
>JBAXUS010000384.1:0-3505 GCA_037129555.1 Planctomycetota bacterium | reverse complement strand
GTCCGTGCGCAAGCACTGACTGACTGACCGTTCTATCCGGCCTTATCTCATTTTTCTTCAATTCTTACTAAATATTTGAAATTCCCATAGAGAAAATAACTGTCAGTCAGACTTCAGTCAGTGCAAAATAAACCTTTTTAAGTAGGGAATTCCCTACTCGATTTTGTGGATTTTCGAGCGTTGCGCGGCGAAAACCACTTCGATTTTCGCCGCGCCGTCCGCCGTTATGCTGCCTTGTCGTCTTCCAAACGAAGCTTGTCTTCGTGCCGAACGTATCGCGCCTTTTCCGTTCCGTTTCCCACCGTCCAGCTCATGTTTCCGATATGGAATTGCCCGTCTCGCGGCATTCGCCCTTTGATGTATGGCGGAGGAATTTCGCGCCCTATTCGCTTGTCTGTCCATTTCTCCCGCACGTCCGGTGAAATCCAATTCAAAAACCGCTCGTAAAAGTCACCGAATTTCACCGCCGCGCCGGGAACGAAAAAGCAGTTTTCCTTAATGAATGCTTGAAGCGGTGTTTCGTTGTTCTCCATTGCCGCTTGCTTGTCGCTCGTCTCAATGACCGGCACGTTTAAGCGGTCGTCGGATTTCGGCAGTTCCAACGAAAGAACGCCGCGCAAAAAGTCCGGTGCTTCGGATTCCAAAAGCACAAACAAATCGCGCTTCGGTATCCGCTCACTGTCCGGCAACGGTTCAACGTGACTCATCGTAATTCGCGTGTCGCCACTGAAGACGGGGCAAGCGTTCGGGTCGTTCGCCGTCTGAATCCATTTTGTAGAATTCGGAATGACAAACGGCGTTTGTCCCTTCACATGAATCGGCAACGTCCTTCCCGTCACCCAGTCTTTAATCCGGTTGTAAGCCGTCGCGCCAGCCTTGCGCAAGTCGATTTCTTCAACGACACAAAGCACCTTGCTTGCAAGTTCACCGTTGAAGCCTTGCGGATTTATAAGCGCGTTGTCCGCTCTCGCGTATCCGTTTTTCATCAACAGCGCAAGCGCTTCATGGAGCGTCGATTTACCGGTATTTTGTGGCCCGTACAAGAACAAATACGGCAACGGCTCCATAGGGCATTGAAACAGCGACGCAATCCAGCATTTTAAGTAATCCGCGCCGGTTACAACGCCGTTTTCTTGCGCCCACTTCGAACGCGACAGCGCACCGTCTAACGCTTTCCCGCAATGCTTCAAGACGCTCGTCCAATGCGGGTGCTGAAGGTCGTCCATATCCTTTTCGGACGGAGTGAAGCGCAATTGCGCCGCGTCTCGATTCCATTCCCGGTTGCCCGTGTATTCCGGCTGAAACGGCTTATTGACGAATTTCCACGGGTTCAACGTACCCCAACCGATTAGCAATCCGGCTTCCCAGCTTGTGAAGCCGTGCGTTTTCAACGCGCTCTTAACGTGATCTAACGGCTCTACGTGCCACGCCGCGCCGCACTTCAAAAGCCAGCCCGCGTTTTCCCCGCCTTCGGAAATGACGTGCCGGAAAAGCCCGTCTTTGTCTTCAACGCCGATTTCTTCCTTCGGACACGGCGGCGCGTTCAATACCTTGCTCCAAAAATTCCGCTCCACTGTCCAGCCTTCCATTTCTTTTTCGTTGTCCTTCGTTTCCCGCTCGACTTGAACGATAAGACGGTCGTCTTTTTCGGTCAGCCGCGCGTTTCGTCCGTGCGTCCTTGCCGGTATTACAAGCTCGACACTTAACGCCGCAAGCGCGCGCGTAGCGTCCAGCGCGCTTTCAAAAGCGTATCCGCCCTTTGGCCGCTCCATTCCCTTGAATGCACGGCAAGCCGTGTCAAAGTCCGGCTCTTGATTGAAGACGCATTTCGTCCACTTAGAATCGTCCGTCACCCAAAGCGCGTGTTCTTTCACGCCTTGCCCAAAGCGCCGCACGATCCAAGCGCCATTGCTTTTCGGTGCGCAAAAGACGTTGTGCGCCGTCGAATGTGTTGAAGCCGTTTCAAATAGCCCTTTCAGCTTCAACACCGTGTGCGCTTCTTTCAAATGTGCGGTATGAGTAACAAGCAAATGCCGGTCAGCGTCCCACCACGCAACGCACTTTCCATCTTCAAGAAAGGCCAAAAGCCGCTTGTGCTCCGCGTCCAGCGGCGTGTTTTGAATGCCTCCAAGTAATTCGTCCAGCGCGTCCGGTGCAAGCCCGCAAGCGTCCAGCAAGCGCGGCGCAACGCCTTTGGCCTTACCTTTCACCGCGCCTAAATGATCGCGCCAATTTGCCGGAATGTCGGTCAGCGTTTCGCCGCGCTTGATAAGCGCCAAGCCGTCCGTTCCGCGTTGCTTGCGGTGCCATATCCACATGTTACCGCCGCAAACGTCCACTTTGCTTTCAAAATCGAATCCAGTTTCAAGACTCAATTTTGCGAGCACCGCGCGCGCAAGCGCCGCGTGTTCGCCGTGGTTCGCCGTCGGCACGTCCGGCAACAACACGTATAAATGAAGCCCCTTGCCGGACGTGCTCTTGCGCACCGTCACCCACGGGATTGCTTGCGCTTTTTCCCGCACTTGCGCTAAGTCGCTTTCGGCAAGTCCGGCTTTGTGTCCGATTATCGAATCGAAGTCATACGCGCACCACTTCGAAACGCGGTCAACCCAATTCCATCCGGAAAGCCCGATTCCTTCCGCGTGTTCAACAATGTCGAAATTCATGGGTGCATCGTCGTAATGGGGCTCTTTGTTCGCACCGTATGGAATTCGGAACGCTTTCCACGTCGAAAGCCCGTCTGTCCAGCCGTGCCACTTTCGCCCTTTGAATTCCCCTTCCGCGCGTTGTCCGCCGTCTTGCGCGACGTTGATTTGAGTCTCCATTGAACGGGTATAAAGCGCCGCTAAGTCTTTCGATTGTTCCGGTGCAAGCGCCGCTAAAAAGCGCGCAATTGCTTCAGGTCGTGTAACTTGATTTTTCATTTGAAAACAGTCTTTCTCTCTCGTGCCGCAAGAGCGGAAAAAATTGGAATCCCGGCGGAATCTCCGCCCTGGGTACGTCAAATCTGAATTTTGAAAATTGAAAAATTGAAATCTAAAATTTGAAAAATGAGGTTATCAATATGAAGCCCGCATTAAAAACTCTACCCTTTTTCAGTAGATGGGTAGGGAGTCGCGGGAAACGATCAAAAGTTAAGTCGGGTCGGTTTTACCCTCCCACCCGTCACGGCTTGACTGTCCCGACAAGCGCCATTATTGCCGCGCGGATATGTTCCGGCATGGACGGCCATGTTTCGACGATGGTTTGAAGTTCGGACGGCAAAGGCTGTATGCTCGTGGTATGTTGCGCGTCTGTCCGGTTTGATGCTTGTTCGCACGATAACGGAGTCCGCTTTGCGTCGTCCGCTTCGATTGACACCGCCGCAACTTTTTCAGCGTTGCCGACTTGCGCTTGTTCAAGTCCGGCTTTTGATTCGACGTGTCCGGCGTCTGAAACTGCAGGACTTTGTATGGCGGGAGTGCATGGGAATCGAACCCACCAGCCACCCTTGCGGACGGCGCAA
>JBAXUS010000383.1:0-3507 GCA_037129555.1 Planctomycetota bacterium | reverse complement strand
CCGTGATCAACATGACGCCGTTGGGCTTGCGGATCAAGTTGCGGAAAATCTTCATATCGTCGCCATGGAAGCCGAGCTGCTCGAGTCCGAAGCTGATCGACGCTTTATCCAAAATACGCATCACGACTGATTCGCCGTGCGATGCCGGCAGCGTCGATACGCGCAAATCGAGATTGCGGCCGAGGCACTTCAACGGAATCTTGCCGTCTTGCGGTCGACGCTTTTCGGCCATATCGAGCGAAGCCATGATCTTGATACGCGCGATGATCGAGCCTTGCAGATGTTTCGGCGGGCTGTCCATTTCATAACAGTTGCCGTCGATGCGGTAACGGATGCGCAAACGGTCCATCATCGGTTCGATGTGAATGTCGCTGGCGCGTGCTTTCACGGCTTCGGTGATGATGATCTGGACGAGCTTGATGACCGGCGCGTCGTCTTCCGCCAGCTTCTCGGCGTCCTCGCGCATCTTGTCGATGTCGATGTGTTTGACATCGTCATCGTTCATGTCCGTCATCATTTTTTTGAAGCCGTCTGACGATGCGGCGTAGTAGCGGTTGATGGCTGCGTCGATGGCTTCGCGTGTCGCCAGCACTGGTTGGACCTGACAATTGATGACGAAACGGATGTTGTCGAGCGCCTGCAAATCCAGCGGATCGGAAATCGCAACCGTCAAGATGCCGTCGAACATGTCGATGGGCATGACGTGGTTTTCGTGGCACTGTTCCTGAGGCACCATCGCGACCACGGATTGCGCAATGTCGATGCCTTCGAGATCAACGATCTCCATCCCGAATTGCTCGGCCAGCGCACTGGTCACATCGCCCGACGAGCACAGTCCTTCCGCAACGAGAATCTCGCCGATCTTCGCCTTCTCGCCATTGATCTGACGTTCCAGCGCGGCCTCGATGTCGTCCTGGGTGATGCAACCCATGTCCATCAGAATTTCGCCGATACATCGTCGTGCGTCGGACATAAAATGGAGCCTCCAATAATGTTTCTATACAGCGATTAAGCGCGGGAGAGTTTATCGGCCTTTCGCACAGGAAAAAAGCGCAAAAAATACGCGCGTCTTTTCCATACTATCCATTCCAACAGTGCAAGTGAAAATTGGACACTTTTTTAGCATTCGACCTAGAACGTAACGCACCAGTTCCTTGATCTGGATCACCGATTATATGTCGCGTATTTTCTCATTTATGCGATTATTTAAGACGATACTGAATGCAGCGTGTTTTTGATGTCTGTGACTTTCCGCATTTCAAGACTGATCGTTATCGTCTTTAATAGGTGAAAACAGACGCGCGCACCAAACGCAATTCAGCTTTCGGAAATCTCCGCACATGGCCGACCCGGAGCATTTGACGTACGCGCAACAGGGATCCGACGCGTGGAACACGTGGCGGCGCGCAAATCCCGGCATCAAGCCCGACCTCACCGGCGCAACGCTCTGCGACCACCAGTGGGGCAACGCTCGCATGGCCTACGTCGATCTCAGCCTTTCGACGCTGACAAAGACCAATTTGCGCGGCGGCGATTTTTGGCGCACCGACCTTAATCATTCCGATCTCAGTCATTCAGATTTATCGCGTTCTTACTTCGGTCGAGCGCAATTGCATTCAGCCAACTTGAGTGGTGCGGACCTTTCGACCGCGCGGTTCGTCGGTTCGGACCTGAGCGGCGCGAATCTGACACACACCAAAATTTTCCATTCGCATTTCTACGACACCGATTTGAGCGGCACCGACTTCAGCCACGCATGGGTCAAGGAAACCACCTTTGCGAACGTGGACCTCAGCAAAGCGAAAGGCCTCGACAGCGTCAAATTCATCGGCCCGTCCAGCCTCGGCGTCGATTCGATCTACCGCTCTCACGGCCTGATTTCAACGATGTTCTTGCGCGGCTGCGGCGTTCCCGAAGAATTCATCAACACGATCCCGACGCTATCATTCAGTTCGGAACTCGCGTTCTCCTGCTTTCTCTGTCACAGCGGCATGGACCGAGTTTTTTGCGAAAAGTTGTTCGGCGACTTGCAGGCGAACGGCGTCCGCTGCTGGCTCCTTCCCGACGATTTTGCGAAGGGTCGAGGCGCGCAGTTCAAGGCTCATAACCCCGACCTCATCTACGACAAGCTGCTCGTGATTTGTTCGAAATACGCGTTGGCCAGTGATCCTGTCATCCGCGAAATTGAACGCGCATTGGAAAGCCAAGACCGCGGGGAGCGCACCCGGTTGCTGAGCATTACACGTGACGATTTCCTGGCCGAGAAATGGACGCATCCGAATAAAGAGCGCGTCGTCGAAACCCTGTGCAGCGACTTCCGCCATTGGGAAAAACCTGAAAGTTACGAACGTGCGCTGGGCAAACTTTTAGCCGCTCTGAAATCGTTTTAGGAATTGATTTGATGAATAGTAGGGCGGGCTTGTAGCCCGTCTGTTTCTCATGTCTCGCACCGATAAAGACGGGCTATAAGCCCGTCCTACTTTGCGTTCTCCGACTCTTCCGTTTCGACAGATTCAGAGGCCGGAGTTTCTGTTTCCGATGCGGTCAAAGCAATCTCGTGAGGCGAACCGAGCGGTGGCACCGAGGCCGCTTCCGGAATAATTCGCCGCGCTTTCTCCAACAGCCGTTGCGCCATTTTCGGACGCTTGCCGGCTTCAGCCATCGATACCGCAGCCTGCGTCACGCCCAACAGTTTGGCCAATTCAAGCTGCTGCATTTTCAATCCCTGACGCACGTGTTTCAAGCGTTCGCCAGCACTGGGCGGACGGCCCACCGGTCCAAAATTAGGCAGCAACGGGAAAGACCGCGGTCCGCGCGCCGCGCTGTTCCGTGCAATTTCGTCGAGTTGCGCCTGGACGCGTTCGCCCGTCGAATCCGCTCCCAACAACATGTCGCGCAAAAATTCCGGTGGGTCGACGCGCCATATTTCTTCCAACGGCTCGCCGGCATGCAGCGATTCCTCTGCTTTGAATTCCAATTGCGCACGCGGACGCCGACCCGGTTTGTCCGGTGACTCCGTCGCCGACGCCGGAAGCACCGGAGCTGCCGCGTAGCGATAACGCTCGGTTTCAAACGAACTGATGTACCCCTGCTCGACCATGTACCGCAGCGTGTTTTCGAGTTTGTCGAGTTGCTCGTAGCGCGTGTATTCTTCTTCGACGATTCCGGCCATGCGCAAAAATGAACGCGCGGTCAACTCCAGTTTACTCCCGCAATTCATGCGGAATTTGATCGGCAAATGAACGCCAAGCGTTAGCGTTAAACTGTGCGTCCGGGGATTTTCACGCGCGAGTTTCTGCAACTGCAGCGTGTACATGTAGCGAATCTGTTCCGTGCCTTCGACTGCCGCCAAAAAGAGATGCGGATTAAATCGCAGGAAAATCTTTTCATTTGTGACGATACGTTCTTTCAATTTGTCGCCGTCAGCAATCGTCTCTTCCCACGCTTCCGCCGACGCTTCGTCTTGCAGCAATTTGATCTTCAGCGTCGTACCGCGCCGGGTTCCCA
>JBAXUS010000382.1:0-3520 GCA_037129555.1 Planctomycetota bacterium | reverse complement strand
CCGTTACTGACTTTGATCGTCTGTACCGGCATGACTCCGACAGTCGTCGGGTTCAGCGCGACGGAGACCATCGACGGCGCAGCTTGAGCAGCGGGTTGAATCGCAATAGTCAACGCCGGATTAATGACGACGGTATACGTGTTCGTCAACGTGGCACCAGCAGTGTCCGTCGCGTTGACCGTAAACGTAATCGTACCCGTACCGGTGGGGGTGCCCATGAATCGCACCGCGCCTGTCGCCAGCGTCGGCGTGATGTTTCCAACCAGCAAACCCGTTGTTCCCGAATCGTTGAAACCCGTTACTGTGAGTGCTGTATAGGGCGTCGTTCCATTGGTGACGGTCACCGTGCGGTCATAGGCAACACCGACATCACCGCCGGGTAGCGTGGACGGATTAATGACCAAGGACGGGTTGACGGCCAGCGTGTACGACTTCATTGTTGTCGCACCGGCGGTGTCGGTCACGTTGACGTTGAACGTGGCCATACCCATTCCAGATGGCGTTCCGCTGAGGGTGACTGTTCCGGCACCCAAATTCGTTGTAATATTGCTACCTTGCGTCAAACCCGTTGCGTTGGGCGTGAAACTGGTGACGGTCAACGCGGTGTACGGCGTCGTTCCGTTACTAACGGTTATGACCTGATTCGTCGCGGTTCCGACAGTGGCGGATGCCAAATTCGTGGGCGCGATCATGAGCGCGGGATTGACAGTCAATGAATATGGAACGTTCAACGACATGCCGCTGCCCGCATCGGTTACAACGAGCGAGAATGTCGCGGTGCCTGCGGCGGTCGGTGTGCCGGAGAGAGTGATAATTCCCATACCGGCGTTAACAGTCAAATCAGTTGCTGGATTCAAGCCCGTCGTGCCGGCTGAAAGTGTCGGTCCGGTGAAATTCAAAGCTCCAGTCTGTCCACTAACAGTAACTTGCTGAAATGTCGCAGTCCCAGCAGTGGCTTTTACCAGTGTCAGTGGTGAGTATTTCAAGTTAATCGTCACGGTGAAGGATGTCGTCGTGAACGCGCCAATCGAATCGGTTGCCGTGATGTTAAATGTCACGGTTCCAGCGCTCGGAGATGCACCTGAAATCGTCACTGAATTTCCGCCGACTGTTCCAGACGCGGGGCTAATGGAAAGACCAGATGGAAGGGCCACAGCATATGTTAATGTCTTGTTTCCTGTCCCGCCGATGGCCGTGATGGTCTGGTTATAATTAGTCAACGCAGTCCCAGCTGTCAACGATCCGGGCGTGAACGAAATCGGAGCCGGCGTGATGACGATGGTATTGTTGGTCGTAAACGTATTTCCGACCGCGTCGGTGACGACAATATTGAATGCAAATGTGCCTGGAGTTGGAGGCGTGCCACTAAATGTAACTGTACCAGAATTTGAATCGACAGCGAAATTGGAGTCGGACAAACCGGTCGTTCCGGGGGCGGTAGCATTCGGAACGATACTGGTGTAAGGTTTCACACCGCCGGTGATGGTTTGGATTTGAGATGTGAAGGACAATGCCTGTGTGGAACTGAATGTGGTGGGCGAGAATTGGAAGACGGAGATGGTGTAGTTCTTAACCAGCACGGCTCCTGCGGCATCGGTCGCGTTGACAGTAAACGTTGCCGAACCCGCTCCGCTGGGAGTACCGCTGAGCGTCACTTGCCCCGCGCCAGCGTTGGGAGTCAACGAGCCAACCGTAAGCCCTGTTCCGTTGTCTGTGAAACCGGAGACGGTCAACGATGCGTATGGTGTTGTGCCACCTGAAATCTGAATGGTTTGATTTGTTGCGACACCGATTTTCGCACCGTTCAAGAACGGTGGAGTCACGCTGAGTGCGGGATTGACTATGAGGGTATACGGCTGAGACGACGTGACTGCTCCTTCCGTAGCATCTACAGAAAAAGTGAGCGTTCCAGCACCACTCGGAGTACCGCTTAATTTTACGGTTTTATTCAAGAGGCTGACGTTCAAATCTGTAGCCTGTAAACCGGTGCCTCCTCCAATAAAAGCTGAAACTTTTAAGTCAGCCAAATTGCTGCTGGTGACGGTGATGGTTTGCGTCGTATTGGTTCCCGCAGTGGCTTGGTTCAAAGCACCCGGCGCGAAACTTGCCCCAAACGTCGATGCCATTGCGAATGTCGCCACCAACACTGCCGCCGCTGCAAACTTTGAATTTCCAAAAACCATTACTCGTCCTCCGCCTAAAATGAACACCTGAATCGTCAACAACTTGCTTTGTGTTACAACTGAGATCAAGGTTTACCGACGAACCATGTTCCCACCTCTTACGCACTTATTTTCAACTTATTACACAAATTCGATCAAACTCGATCCATTTTCGACCGTCGTACCCCGTGCAATTTCTGTGCACATCGGAATGCAAAATCATCTTGTAGATCAATATAACGGTTTTTAACACACTTTTTGATCGCTTGCAGTGGGAATAGTAACAAGTGCAGATCGGTTGTCTATCGTCAGTATTGACTATAACATTGTCCTTAATTCAAGTTTCTCGTGGGGAAACACTTGGTTTTTGTCGATTAAATTTTTTTGTTTTGTAAAGAGTATTCAAAAATGTATAATATAGTGTCCGATAATACAACGTTTTACGGCTTCCAGCGCTCCAGTTTGCCGCTTTTTGGTCTTAAACCATGATCGTAACCGTCCAACTTAAGGATGACAGCGGCACCGTCATCGCCGCGACGCCTGAAGCGGGAGAGGCGTTGAATCTAGCGTACACGTCCGCTGACCTCAATCCCCAGCTCGATGCATTTCTTAAGCTCGCGTCTCAGTGCCAGCACGATCCGACTCAACGCCCCGAATGGCGTTCGCGCGATGGCCGGTCGTTCACGCTCGCCAACATCGGCATAGCACTTCCCGGCGAATCGGCCACCGTCATGCTGCGCGTGACGCCCGCACGCAACAACGCGCCAGGCACGTCCGGATTCTGGCGTTCGGCTTTACAATTCGGATTAACCGCGCGTGAAGCAACAGTCTTCGATTTACTGGCGAATGGCGCGAGCGATAAAAAAATCGGCGAGGCGATGACGATTTCCCAGCACACCGCTCGCTCGCACATTCGAAACATTTATCGCAAACTCGGCGTGGCCGGGCGCGTTGAAGCGATTGGAAAAGTGCTGAAGCGGCCGGAAGCGCCGACCGTGCCGGGGGCGTAACGTACGTTCTTTCTCAAAATAAACTCGCCTCCTCTTTAAACGGCTCAAGACACTTCGGCCCTTCGTTACGCGCGGAGTTCACGAATTGATCGACCGGCTCCGCGCTCATGTCACTCGCTGGATACGGCACCAAATAATGCTCCAGCGCTTCGACGTCGTCGGTGCGGGGATTCAGCCACGCGTCGTAATCGCCGGGATGAAGAATCACCGGCATCCGGTCGTGAATCGTGCGCATCAATTCATTCGCCGTCGTCGTCACAATGGCGCACGTTTCGAGCAGCTCGCCATTCGGCCCGTTCCACTCTTCAAAAATCCCGGCGAAGGCGAAGAGCTTTTCGCGCACGAGGC
>JBAXUS010000381.1:0-3567 GCA_037129555.1 Planctomycetota bacterium | reverse complement strand
CGCAGGGATGACAGCCAACCGCTTTGATTTCACAGTGACCATTCGACGATTAACGGGTAGAGTCCACGTACTATGAACACGTGACATTACGTTTATCCCCCGGAAATTATCTTTCGGAGAATCGTCTCATATGATTGACGAAATCGCAATAAAAAAAGGAAGCGTCTGGGGAGTCATGTCAGTAATTGTCGCAATGATATCGGTAGGTGTCCATGTGTTCTCAATAAATTGGGCAAAGCAATCGGGTGGATTCGGCCTGATAGGAGTAAGCCTCGCACCGGTAATCATAATTATTGGCGGATTTATAATTGCAAGTCTGCTTAATTTCATTGGATTTATTTTTTCTATATTCCAGTTTCGCCGAACCGGTACTACACTCGCCATGGCATGTATGTTATTAAATATTTCGATCCCGATCATAGCATATGGTGCGTTCACCAGTAAATTATAGCCCAGGGAAATCGGTGACAGTCACAGGCAAAATTCCCAGACCGGTTGAGAAACAGTCAACGATACTTTCCTACTGAAATACAATCGCATCCGCCAACCCCAACGCATCTTCAATCACCTCTTTCGGCGCCTTCTCAATAAACTTCGCCGACCGCGCTCTAAAATCCAGCGACTTCAATTGATCGACCATCACAAACCCGGTCAATCCCGTCCTGCCGCTCAACGGCACATGAAACGGGTTGCGGCGATCCGTGTTCGTGATCGGACAGATCACCGCCATCCCAGTCGTTTTATTAAACGCAAATCCGCTGAGTACCAACGCGGGCCGTCGGCCTTTTTGTTCATGGCCGGATTGTGGATCAAACGTCAGCGAGATGAAATCCCCGCGCTCGGGAACGTAGCTGGCCATTACCATTCCTCCTGGCCTTGAGCCGCTCCCCACGTCACATCATCCGATGTCCCCGGATGAACTCGCAGCAACTCCGACAATACATACCGACCTCGAATCGGCGTCGCTGCACGAATCGTGATCTTTCCTTTTCCCGCAATCAGCTCAACATCATCCCCGATTGCAATCTGCGCTTTTTCAAGAATCGCCTTGGGTACGCGCAATCCCTGACTATTACCCCATTTTTGCACCGTGGTCAACATACGTCCTCCTATGGCTATACAGCGTATATCCATTAATAGGATTTTCAAGACATAATTCGACCGCAACTTGGACCACGAAATCAACGAAAAGAACGAAATCTGCTTCCTTCCCTTTTCGTCTTTTTCGTCCCTTTCGTGGTCAATTGCCCTTCCGCGATTCTCGAAGTGAAAACTTTTTGTCAAACATCTTTCTTGCTTTCCCACCCTTTTCGAGTAGTATCTCCCCCCTGCAAACTCTTCTGTCTCAGGCCGTCGCGATGACGTCCGGGGAGGGTTTCGATTCACTTTATCGACCGGTTGAACCTTTAAAACACTCATTTTAAACCCCAACCGTCTCGACGTTTTTCTCGAAAGGCACACGATTCCACATGGGCGAACCTATTCGCTTGCAAAAAATATTGGCCACCGCCGGCTTCGGCTCGCGGCGCGGCTGTGAAGTATTCATCACCGAAGGGCGCGTCTCCGTTGACGGCGCTGTCGTGGTGGAGTTGGGCGCGAAGGCTGACGTTGAAAGCCAGAGCGTTGAACTCGACGGACGAAAAGTTGCCGGTCCCGGCAAGCTCTCCAAATCCATGCGCGAAAATGACGAACGCGTCTATTACGCATTGAACAAGCCCAAGGGCGCTCTGTGCACGAACGACGATCCGGCTGGCCGGCCCGTCGCGGTGCAGATGATTCCCGAGAAGCGCCGCATTTTCTGCGTCGGACGCTTGGACCTTGATACTGAAGGTCTCATTCTGTTGACGAACGACGGCGATTTGACCAACCGCTTGACCCACCCGCGCTACGGCGTGCCGAAGACGTATCTCGCGCGCGTTGAAGGCGACATGGGCCCGGCGCAGATGCGCAGACTTCAGACCGGCATGCACCTCGCAGAAGGCCGCACTCAGGGCGCGAAAGTGCGTGTGCGCCGCAAAGAAGGCCGCCATTGCGTGCTCGAAATCACGATCAGCGAAGGCATGAACCGGCAGGTGCGCCGCATGTTGGCGCGCGTCGAATTAAAGTGCCGAGCCTTGAAGCGCATCGGCATCGGTCCGATTAAATTGGGCGAGATGGAACCAGGCGAATACCGCAAGCTCACGACCGATGAATTGGAACGCTTGAACATCGCGATCTCGGAAGCCGAACAGGCCGGCAAAGCGCCGAAGCCTGAACGCGCTGCCAAGCCCGAACGCGACGAAAAGTCAGATCGCTTCGAACGCAGCGACCGCAATGAACCCAAGCGTGATCGCGCCGACAAGAACGCGTTCAAGAAGAGCGAACGCAGCAATGATGTCGATGACGAAGACGAAGAAGACCTCGACGAGGAATTCGACGACGACGATGAAGACGCGTTTGCGGCGGCGAGCAAGTTGGTCGAAAAGACCGGCGGCAAAGTCGCGGCAGCAGCGTCAACGAAGCGTCGCGTGGTCGACTCCGACGACGATGAAGAAGACGAAGAAGAATTGGATATGTCCGGTGACGACGAGGAACTCGACATCGCCGATACAGACGATGAAGAAGACGCGGAGTTGTTGGAACTCGAACGCAAAGACGCCGAAGCGGACAGCGACGACGAAGAAGACGATGCGGACGATGAGTTGGACGACTTGAGCACACACGAAGCGGTCAAAGCCATGGACGAAAATCGTCCGTGGGAAAAGGTCGCCGCAAAGGGCGGCAAAGCATGGGCTGATCGTGGCGACACGGTTCACGATCCTGAATTGGTGGCGGCTGCTGCGGAACATGACCGCGAAGCAGCGCGCCTCCTGAAAGAGAAAATGGCTGGCGACAGTGAAGGTATTCGTGAAGTGCGCGATCGTGGCGTGAAGTCGTACCAAGGCGACAAGCGAGCGAAGCCGAGTGATCGTGCTCCGCGCGCCGGACGCACCAGTCGCCCAGCATTTGGCGACAGCCCGCGACCTTCTTATGGGTCTGGCGGAGCGCGTGGCGGTAGCGCCTCTTCTTCTTCATATGAAGGGCGCGGCGCGAGTAAGCCGTATGAAAAACGCGGCGGTCGCGACCGCGATGCAAAACCGGTCGATGGCGAACAGCGCCCGCGCGAGTACGGCACGCGTGGAGGTCATACGCCCCGCCCGTGGGAGAAGACAAAAGTAGACGGCGCCAATCGCCGTCCGAGCTACAACAAGCCACGCGAACGCGACGACCGTGGTGGCAGCAGCAGCGGCGGCGGCGAACGCAAGCCGTGGGTCAAGCGCGAAGGCGCTGGCGACAGCCGAGGCGGGGATCGTCCGCGCACGTTCAGTAAGCCGAGCGGCTTTGACCGAGGCGGCGATTCACGTGGCGGCAGCAGCAGCGGCGAACGCAAGCCGTGGGTCAAGCGCGAAGGCGCTGGCGACAGCCGGGGCGGAGATCGTCCGCGCACATTCAGCAAGCCGGGCGGCTTTGACCGAGGCAGCAGCGATTCTCGCGGCGGCAGCGGCGAACGCAAGCCGTGGGTCAAGCGCGAAGGCGCTGGCGACAGCC
>JBAXUS010000380.1:0-3612 GCA_037129555.1 Planctomycetota bacterium | reverse complement strand
CTTGCGAACACTCGTTCACGCTGCGTCCATCGTCCTCATATCCCGTTTCAGGTTAGACGTTATTAGACACATTTTTGATTCAAAAATTATCACGAATTTTATGGAATCTAATAAAAACGCCGCGACGTATCGCGGCGTTTTCAATCGTCTTTTCAAATCAATGAACGAACCGCTTACTTCTTGCTGGTCATGAATTCTTTGGCCAATTTTTCGAACGTTTCCTGGCTCACCGCGACCCAACCGTTGAGTTCCTTCGGAACCAAATAGCTCGCCGAAATCGCCGTCATCTTGCGTTCAGGATACGCTGAGCTCGTTTCGATCTTCGGAAGAATGTAGCCGTAGCCTTCGAGGATCGCTTTGTTCGGTTCCGGGGCCTTGACCGTGATACCGCTGAGCTTCGCGAACAATTCAGGGCTCAGAGCATTCCACTTGTCAACTTCCTTCGTCAACACGACGCCTTCCTGCATGATCGCATAGGAGAAACCCTTCTCCTTGTTTTCGATCACCGGATACGCGGGCGGTGGCGGCGGAGCAATGTAGACTTCTTCTTTGTTCTTGTTGCAGCCTGAGAAGCCCAGAACTGCGGCCATCATCACGCATGCCAAAACGCTGTTAAAAATCGTGCGCATGTCTTCAATTCCTTTCTAAAAGTTAGTCTTTGAAATCGAGAAGGTCGAGAACTTTTTTGTGGTCGCCACTCTTCGCGGCAGCCGCAGCCTGCTTTGCACGCTCGTTCAACACTTTGATTTCAAACTCAAGCGTCTTCTTTTCGAGCTTCTTCAATTCTTCGTCCGTCACGTTTCCCTTCAAACTAACCTTGAGCACTTCTTTCGACAACTCTTCGTGTTCTTTCTTCAATTCAGCCTTCAATGCCAACTGGCCAGTGCCCAAATTCTGAATGTCTTTGTCCAACGTGGCCAGCTTGCCGTTCATCTTTTCAACGTTTTCCTTCAGATACTTGACGTCCACTTCAACCTTCTGGACGGACTGCGTGGTCTTGCTCAAATCGGCGGCAACACCACTGATCTGGGTCTGAGCCTTCTTGTCGACGGTGTCAACCTTCGTGACCAATTCGCCGTGATCCTTCGTCAACTTCGCAACGTCGGCTACAATCTTTTCCTTTTCGCCTTCGAGCTTGACAATCTTTTCCTGCTGCTTGGCGATTTCTGCGGTCAACTGTTGCTTGACGTCGCCCACAGCCTTTTCGCGCTTGGCGTCCTGGTCAGCGCTTGCTGCCTTGATCGCCTTGTCGAATGTGTCGCGCGTTTCGACCAAATCTTTGTTCAGGAGGAAATAAATTCCTCCGATTGCGATCGCCAATACGACCACAATAATCCAAAACAATGTCGGCGTAACGCCTTTGGCCTGCGGCGCTGTGCCGCTCGATGCCGTGCCTGTGTCTGCCATGTACGAATCAGCCTCCTCAAAGTCCCGAACCGTCTAATTACACTGTAAAAAGAGGGTCAAATCGGGGCATGAAAAAAACACTTCTCTTACTAAATTAAGAGACGTCGTGTATAGTGATGTATTCAAACTATATGCCTATTATGCGGTCTCGCCCCATGAAAGTCCAATGAAATCTTGGTATAATTTCGGTAACCCGCGCTTTTTTAGATCGCGACGCTTTCGCTCAGGAGGCTCTCCTGCCGCGCGCCCGCTCCTTCCACCTGCTCGACCAGCGTCAAAAAAATCTCGCTCAAGCGCTCCTGCCCCGATAACGCCCGCAACTCCGTCAATGTTCCTTCCGCCAACATCCGCCCTCGGTGCATCAATCCGAACCGGTTGCAGATCGTTTCCACTTCATCCAAATGGTGCGTCGACAGGATAATCGTTCGCCCCATTTTAGCCGCATCGCGAACAAAATTGAGAATCAGCCGGTTTGTCAGCACATCCAATCCCAGCGTCGGTTCGTCCAAAATCAACACGGGCGGATCGCCGATCAGCGTCCGCGCAATCTGCACCCTCTGCCGCTCCCCGGTTGACATCCCTTCACATCGCCGATCCGCAAATTGTGTCAGGCCCAACAACTCCACCAAGTGGTTCACGTGAGCAACGATTGACGCCTCTGGAATTCCGCGCAACCGGGCGAAATACGACAGCGTTTCGCGCGGCGTCAAGCGTGCGTACAAGCCCGTGTTGGCGGTCAGAAATCCCGCGCGTTCTTTCAACGCCATCGGATCGTCCGCACCGCTCGCGCCATTGATCAGCACGTCGCCTTCGGACGGGCGCATCAGCCCCGCGAGCATCCGCAACGTCGTCGTCTTCCCCGCGCCATTGGGCCCGAGCAACCCGTACACTTCTCCCGCGCCGACATGAAAGCTCAGCCCATCGACGGCCAGCTGTTCTTTGCCTTCGTGCGTAAAAAATATTTTTTTGATGCCGCGAACGTCAATCATAATCTGCGTTTCGTCCGTGCGCTAAAACCATCACCCGATTCGTTGTATCCCGAGCGTCTGCGGCTTTCAATCCAATTTGTGCCCGAACAGCGTCTAACATCGAATAACGCGAACGGCTTTTTTTAACCGCGAATTGACGCGAATTTTCGCGAAAACGGCAACGACAAAGGAATACAAAAAGTGACGCAACCGTTTAATGGTAGAAAGGCTAACGGTCCTTAACATCGTATATCACGCATCGCGTCAATTTGCGTTATGCGCGGTTAGCCATTCGCCCTTGCCCTTCCCCTAAAAAAGCCGTTGCCGTTTTCGCGTAAATTCGCGTAAATTCGCGTAAATTCGCGGTAAAAAAAATGCCGTTCGCCGTTCATTTGCCCCGTCGTGTCTTTGTGTCTTCGCACGTTTGTGATAAATACTAATCTTATTCAATTCAGCACCACATATCTAAGGAGTGTCCCGTGATCGAGCCTCTTCTCATCGCCAAATCAGTCGCCGCAAAAAACGTAGCGGAATTGACTCTGCTTCCCGCCATGGCTAACCGCCACGGTCTCATCACCGGCGCGACCGGCACCGGAAAAACGGTCACGCTGCAAAAGCTTGCCGAGCGCTTCTCCGAAATCGGCGTCCCGGTTTTCCTCGCCGATGTCAAAGGCGACCTCTCCGGCATCGCCGCCGCCGGAAGCCTTGAGGGAAAAGTCAAGCAGCGCGTGGACATGCTGAAAGTCGAAGGCTTCGCGCCCTGCGCCAACCCCGGCGTTTTCTGGGACGTCTTCGGCGAAAAAGGCCACCCGCTCCGCGCGACCGTCTCCGACATGGGACCGCTGATGTTCTCCCGACTGCTCAACCTCAACGACGTCCAGTCCGGCGTGCTGCAAATCATTTTTAAAATCGCCGACGACAACGGCCTGCTCCTGATCGATCTCAAAGATCTGCGCTCGATGGTTCAATACGTCGGCGACAATCCCAAAGAATTCACGACCAGCTACGGGAACGTCTCCGCCGCATCCGTCGGCGCGATTCAACGCGGCCTGCTCACGCTCGAACAACAGGGCGGCACGAAATTCTTCGGCGAACCGATGCTCGACATCAACGACTTGATTCAAACCGACGGAAAAGGGCGCGGCGTGATCAATGTCCTCGCCGCCGATATTCTCTTCAATTCACCGATGCTGTATTCGACGTTCCTGCTCTGGGTCCTCTCCGAACTCTATGAACA
>JBAXUS010000038.1:0-39226 GCA_037129555.1 Planctomycetota bacterium | reverse complement strand
ATAACCGTCTTCTTGCGGATTGATGCAGGCGATGGCCGTCCAACCGGCCGGCAGTATGTAATCATTCAAAGTGCCGGCGGTCAAGAGTTGAAAGCAAGGCCCCTGAACGCTGCGATGCGCGCGATTCAGCTCTTCAAAACAGATGATGCCTCGGCTGTTGGCATCCGTTGGCAAGAACGATGGAATCGCATAGCGCATTTTGCCCGATTCGATGATCGGCAGACCGCTCAGGTCCGGTGCCTCCATTAATGAGAGATCCCGTACAAGGAATTGAATGCCCAATTCATTGGCTGCTTGTGATGCGATTTCAGATTTACCCACGCCAGTCGGGCCGACAAGAAGAATCGACCGCTTTGAAAGGTGCGCAAGCCTGGTGACGTCGATCAGTTCCGGACCAGATTTAACCGCTATCATGATTTGCCCTCCGATATTTCCTTCGCGTATTCAATACCGGGGGTTGTCAAACTGCGCCCTTTGGCATCAATGCTCAGGAAATTATTTTGAATCAGGAATGGTTCGATGTCCGTCGTCAGGTAACGCTGATCGACCTGCAGTTTTGCACCGAGCATCCGCAGCGACGCGCCCTGTACGCCGCGTTCCAAGAGAAAACGAAGATACGCTCGATCCACGGTCCCCATTCCGAGAAGATCAATTCCCACGGCGTGGAGGAATTTCCGCACATGGCTGGTTGTAAAAACGGACGGATTCTCCGCGCCCCAGTATTTCGCCAGGGCGTCGAGACGGTGGCCCGCAGTGCGCGGAATACCACGGCATGTTTTCGCGAGCAACCGCGCCGCCTGCGGTTTTAAGAGCATGCTCTTTTGAGTCGCACGCTGCCGTACAATGGCATCCAATTCTCGTACGGAATATGGCGTTAATTCCATGACAAGTGCGAAGCGCTTTTTGAGCGCCGGGAGAAGCGCGCCGGGTTGATCGGTCGCCAGTAGAATGGTGACGGCGGCAACTTTCGTCGTACCATTTAGTTTATGGCGCCCTGTGGCAGAATCGGTTTCAACGCCGGGAGCCAGCCGATCGTCGATGATGCGGTAAAATGCTTCTTGAACGTCATGCCGTGTCGAATGCCCTTCATCAATAAAGACAATGTCACCGTCAGCCCATTCCCGCGCCAACAGGCCAAGCTGAATCAAATCAACATCTTTTCGACCATTAATGAGATAAAGTTTCGTGCCGAAATCGGTGGCAATTGTTTGCACCAATTGTGTTTTCCCGAGGCCTGAATTTCCCGGGATAAGTATGTTGGGCAGGGGCTCGCCACGCAGTTTTGAGCCTTGGATCAAGCGGGCCAACCCCGGCACGATATGGCCCTGTCCGATGTATCCGTTCCAGTTGTGCGGCGACCGTCCCATGCGTTCTTCGCTCCTCGACATTTCTGAAGTCGATTGTGCATCAGAAGGGAAGGAAAATGTTGCATGAGTTGTTGCATTGTTTAGACGAAGTCGGGCGGAAAGCCAAACGCACAGGCAGGCCTGCGGCCACAGCTAAGATGTTGAGCACCTTGGTGTTAATACGTGAGTGCGTTTCCGGCACGTTTGCGTCCGCAAGTGTGCCGATAACACGCTTGTGAATAATTGCATTCCGGGGCATTAAACACGGTATGTCCACCATACCACATCTATATGAAAGGCAATGGAAAAAGGGGTTATTTTACGCATCCCACAGACCTCGTGGGTTCTACGGGGCGACAGGACAATTTAAACTTTTTATGAGCGGTATGTTTGGATTCATTGCCTCCCGGCAGGAGCGCTGCTCATTTCCCGAACGATAGCGTCTTTCCATCGTAGAGCACCGTTTGCCCGCCCAAGACCAGGTTATCGCCGTCGGCTTTCGCTTCCGGCGCATTGCCTTTCTGCAGCGTCATGATTGTAAACGTGTTCTTGCCTGCATTGATGACCTGGCCCTTGCCGGCCTTTCCGGTTGTCGCACCGACGAACACCAAAAGGGCGTCCGCCCCGCTTGCGCCGCTGAAATCCACGCCAAAGGCACCCGCGCCAGTACTGAAAGTTCCGCCCGTTTTGGTCGCTGAAAAAGCCGTGGCCGCGCCGGTGACCTTCACCGGAAACGTCGTCTTCTTTCCAAGGCCCCAGACGATAATGTCGCCGCCCGGCACGCTGTAGTTTCCCTTTGCTCCTTTCAGCAGCGCCGTCACGATGATGTCGTTTTCATCCTGCCAGCGGTTGCGGAACATGTAGAACGCCATTTTTTTGTCTTCCACCGCGCGCGGCAAAACATCCGCGGGATTCTTCTCTTCCAATCCGAGCGGCCAGTTCACAAACGCGTAGACTGAGCGATGTGGATAGATGTTGATGCCGTCGTATTCCGGTTTTCCGGATGAAACGCAGTGATTGTAAGTCCACAATAACGCGGGCTTGTACTCCTCGGCAATCGCGGCAAAGCCCTGCGCGAATGTCCCGCTCCCGCTCATGCCCGTGCGCGAAAAAACGTCATGGTCATAGACGCCCCGATGCGGGAACGAATCTTTCGTCGCCGCTTTGCCGGGCAGCGTCAGCATCACCCACTTCAGCGTCATCCACTGCGCATTCGGACGCGGCGTGATGAAATCTTTTCCGCCGCCGATTTTCCATGCGCGCAATCCAGGGATAAAGGAAGTGTCCGACGAGATTGTGCCCGGGCCATCACCTTCCGCAAAAAAACCGTGATCGCCCCAGCCTTCGTTTAGCTGGCGCAGAAAGCACTTCTCATTGCCAGCGAGAAGTTCGTCCACCTTCTGATTGTCCGCGCCCGGATCGCCTTTGATCGCCAGCAGCACCAGCGCGGGGCCGCCAATTTCCGCACCCCAATGATTCGATCCGGGATGCTGCCGCTTGCCCAGCGCGCAGGATTCGAGGCTCGTGTTGGGGCCCTCGTCATATTTCATGAAGGCCTGTGCGACCTGCTTCTGAAACTCCGGATCCCAGCCGTTGAAACACAGGTCGTACCCCAATGCATACGCGCCGATCGACGGCCCGCAACGCAAAGCTCCGCCCGGAGTTTTCCAACTGTAGCGGTCGTCGCGATCGCGCACGCCTTCGAATGCTTTCTCGAAACATTTTCGCCCGAGGTCTGCGTATTTCTTCTCGCCCGTCAACTGGTACAGCAGTCCGTAACCCGCCGCATGTCCAACCGTGTACGCGCCCACGGGCATTTCAACGCTTTTCCCGACAGCACTCGTGCTGTTTGATTTGCCGTTATCCTTGTTTGCGTCTCCTTCTTTGCCAGGAGCGTTGCCCTGGTAGGCGTGACCAGACGCGTTGAAGACCGTCGGGAATGTGTCGCCATTCTTTCCATCGAGCTGCTCGCGTAGGCGTTTTAAGATGATTTGGCCTTCGGGTGACGCCGCCCGTTTCTTGAGTTCGGGCAGATCGTTTTTTCGAAAAAATAGGCGTGGATGCTCCCCCGGTGCAGGCGCCTTCCAGTCCTCAACCGCTGCGGGCCAAAGCTTGTTTTCATCCGCAGCAAAGGATCGCGTGGTGACTGCCGCGAAAACACAATACGCGTATACGTAGACAATACACGGAGCCTGTGGCGTAAACGTGATTCGAGGCATGAGATTCACTCCAAGATTGAGCGAGTTGAAAGCGAACACACAGACGATACGCAGTCAATCTGTGCCCTTGCAGTGTACACCTGCATACAGTTTTAATTCTATTGTATGTAGTAATTGTAGAGCCGTTGGCCGGTGTACGCCAAGGATAAGTCCATCGATTTGAACCTTTCTAGGGGCACACCGGACCGCGCGGGAACATTTGTCGTCCTGATACACGTTGCCCGCCGTGTTGGCGCGGCGACGGATTCACGATGCTACATTTTGACCGTTGAGCCGGAATGAGTGCGCTTACGTCGCTCGGCTCCATCCCAGGGAAAAAGTATCATGCGAGTGTCTCTCTTATTCATGTGTTGTATTGCGACGTTTTACTGTGCATTGGTTTTTGGCGGCGAGCCGGATCGCCCCGCGCGCCCGAACATTGTTGTCATTCTCGCCGACGACCTCGGGTATGGCGATCTCGGTTGCTTCGGTCAGAAGATGTTGAAAACGTCCGCGATCGACGCAATGGCCGGTGAGGGCATGCGCTTCACGCAGTACTACGCCGGCAGCACCGTTTGCGCGCCATCGCGCTGCGTGATGTTGACGGGCCGCCACGCCGGGCGCGCGGCCGTGCGGGGAAATTCGAACAAGCCGATCTTGATTCCCGCCGGGCAGCTGACGGTGGCGTCGGTCTTGAAGGGAGCCGGTTACGCGACGGCCTGCGTGGGCAAGTGGGGCGTGGGCACGCCGGACAATCTCACCAATCCCAACGACTGCGGCTTTGATCATTTCTTCGGTTATTTGAACAACTCGCACGCTCACAATCCCTACCCGGAGTTCCTTATCCGCAACGGCAAAGTCGAGCCGCTTCGAAACGAAGTGGCGCCCGAGTGGAAGAAATGGCAGGACCCCAAGCTGCCGCAGGGGGGCCGCGGCGTGGCGGTGACGCGGCTGGACTACGCTCCAAACCTGTTGATCGACGACGCTTTGAAGTTCGTCCGTGAGCACCAGAAGTCGCCCTTTTTCCTTTACCTCGCGCTAAACACGCCACATGCCAACAATGAGGCAAAGGACAAGGGAATGGAGGTCGACGATCTGGGGGAGTTCGCGGCCATGGACTGGCCGGATGCGGAAAAAGGTTTCGCTGCGATGATCCACAATATCGATCGCGATACGGGCAAGATGCTGGGCCTGCTGAAGGAACTGGGGATCGAAAAAAACACGCTCGTGATTTTCACTTCGGACAATGGTCCGCACCAGGAAGGCGGACACAAAGCTGACTTCTTCGATTCGAACGGCAAGTTCCGCGGCATCAAGCGCGACCTGACCGAAGGTGGCATCCGCGTGCCCATGATCGCGTGGTGGCCCGGCACGATCGCCCCCGGCGGTGAAAACGATCGCCAGTGGTACGCCGGCGACCTGTTGGCGACCGCCGCGGAACTCGCTGGAGTTAAAGCGCCCGAAGGGCTCGACAGCGACAGCTTCGTGGCCGCGCTCAAGGGCCAGCCGAGCGAAGACAAGTGGAAGCGCAAAAGCCGGCTGTATTGGGAATTTTACGAGGGTAAAACGGCTCAGGCCGTGCGCTTCGGCAAGTGGAAGGCAATCCGCTCCCCAATGTTCACCGGCCCGATCGAATTGTACGACATGTCGAATGACTTCAGCGAAAAGAACGATTATTCGGTCCGCCGTTCCCAATTAGCGGAGCACGCGGCGAATCTTATGAAGGAAAACCACCGTCCCGATCCAAATTGGAAGGCGACGGAGTCAGACAATCCAGTTGAAGGCAACAAAACAAATCAATGACGGATGACGGGCAGCACAGTTGGGTCGTTAAGCTATTCTCCGATACAGATCAGCGTCCCGTTTGCCGCTGAAGGGGTCCAGACCCCACGCCAGTATTCCCCCGTTGGTTTCAGGATGGTGCCCTGCTGCCGTCACCAACACGCCGTCGGCGATCAACACGGAACCAAAAATTGGCCAGGTCGATTCAAGCTGATTGTAGGCAATCATGCTCCGTTCGCTTGGCGCGGCAAAAAACCGCCAGACTTTCTGCACGCAATGTTAAAAAACTGCATGCAGTCCGGTGTAAACCATTGTGTTGATAAATTCATCAATTTGCCAAACGCTAATTGAACATGGCGTAGATGAAGCATGAAATCCAGCGCGGAAAGTTCAATGAAATTGACGGGGTTAATCACGGTATTGGTATGGGCGGCGCGCTTTTCCTTCGCGCAAGACGCTCAGCCGAACGGTCCCGCGCTTGAGCGTTTCGCCAAGACCGCCAAGCCATTGCTGCAGCGTTATTGCTTCGATTGCCATGGTCCGGAGAAGCAAAAGGCGAGACTTCGGTATGATCGCTTCACCGCATATCGGCATGAAGATCAGCGGCTGTGGGTGATGATCCATGAACAGTTGCGGAGCGGCGAGATGCCGCCGGAGCAAAGCCCGCAGCCCACTGCGCACGAAAGACAGGCGCTTCTGGCCTGGATTGAACAAGAAGCAGCCGCCGCACGGAAAACCGGCGGTGGCGACGTGCGGCGCCTGAACCGGCGAGAACTCTCCGCGGCTCTGCAGGACCTCACCGGCCTGAAAGTGAATTATGCCGATTCCATGCCGGGCGACGGCACAACAGCGGGATTCGACACCGGAGCTGACGGTCTGCAAGACGCTGCCGATTCCGTCACGCAGATCATGAAAGTGACCCGTGCAGTCGTCGACAGCATCCGTTTCCTGGAAGCGCCGGCGAGCAAGCTTCTCGAAGCCAACCTGCGCGACGCAGTCGATCCGCGCAAGGCGTTCGATGCCTGGAAGGCGAGCGGCGCGAATGCAAACCCGCGCGGCAGCGAAAAAGGCAAGGGGGTGCTGATCGAGCCAAAATGGGTTGGCGATCGGGGCGGGATGAACTTTAATTTTCCTACGCCCAGCGACGGCGGCGGTGTGCTGCGTCTCAAGATTGTCCTATCGGTGCGCAAGCCGCTGCCGGAGATTCCAAACCCAAATTTGTGGCTCGAAGCAGGCGGCAAGGATATTGCCTACCGCGAGATCACGGGCACGTTTGAAAAGCCGGATGAACTGTGCTTCGATATCCAAATCGATGATCTGCCCACCGGTTCCAAAGGACTGAATGTCCAGCTTCACAATAAAGTGGAAGTGCCGTACAGCATCGATGGATTTGAAAACGAGGACAACACCCGGCCCGACGACAAAGACAAGCCGCCCGGGGGCACCGGGCTATTCCGGCCGTCATTCGACCGCAAAACTCTGCCAGCTGAAAACCATCCCGTTCCATACCTCGTGCTGCAGCGAGTCGAGGCTGATGCGGATTATGTGGCGCCATGGCCCCCGGCGGAATGGAAAGTCGACGTCGGCACGATTGAAGACAACCTGGACAGCGCGAAAGGGCTGCTGCGCGTGTGGATGGAGCGGGCGTTTCGCCGGCCCGTCAAGGATGCGGAGCAAGAGCGCTTTATCGTGCTGTACACTAAACTCCGCGGCGAGAAGGCATCGTTTGACGAAGCGCTTCGCTCGGCTTTTCAATCGGTACTGCTCAGCAGCGGTTTCCGTTATCTTGCGTCGACGAGTGACCCAGATCCCTTGATAGCCCACCACGCAATTGCTTCCCGGCTCAGTTTCATGCTGTGGGGCGCGCCGCCGGACGCCGAGTTGCGAGCGCTGGCGGCCGCCGGTAAGCTTCGAGATTCGGCCGTACTGGATGCGCAAGCCGACCGGTTGCTCGCTGATAAGCGCAGCGCTGCTTTTTTCCGATCCTTTGTGATCCAATGGCTGGAGTTGGAACAGCCCATCACGATTGCAATGGATCACATCAGGAAGCAGGATTTCCGTTTCGGCCGGCATCTGAAAGCATCGATGCGCGACGAGACGATCCTTTATATCGCTCAACTGTTCGCCGATAACCGCCCCGCGAAAGAACTGATCGACAGCGACTGGACCATGATGAATAACATCCTCGCCATCCACAACGGCTATCCCCAGATGGAGGGCGGCGAGCTGCGCAGAGTCAAGCTGCGCGACGACGACCCGCGCGGCGGAGGCATTCTCGGCCACGCCGGGATTCAATCGATGCTTTGCTGGATGGGGGAAAACTGGATCATCTATCGCGGCGCGTGGACGCTGCGGCACATTCTCGATGACGCCCTGCCGCCGCCGCCGCTGGATGTGCCCGAGTTGAATCCGTCGGAACACAAGGGTAAACCGTTTCGCGAAATTCTCAAGATTCACCAGGCTAATTCAAACTGCGCTGTATGTCACAGGAAGATGGACCCGGTCGGTTTCGCTTATCAGAATTTTGACATCAGCGGACGATGGCGAACTGTCGAATACGATCACTATGTCAAGAGTGAGCTGGACGGCAAAATTGCGTGGGTTGGAAAAGGCGACAGCCGGCCGGTGGACGCGGTGGGACAGTTGCCGCGGGGCGAGAAGTTTTCGAATTATAAGGAATTCAAGCGGCTCGTCGCGGAGAAATACGGGAACGATCTTGTCCGCGGACTGATGAAGAATTTGCTTCTTTACGCCACGGGACGGCAACCGGATGTATTCGATATGGCGGAGATCAGAGCGACCATCCAGGATCAAGCGCCAAAAGGTCTTCCGTTGCGCGATATATTGAAGTCCGTTTTAAAATCTTGCTGGACCGCAGACCGGCATTCGATCCAGCCGGACCAAAGGAACGAAAAATGAACGTGAAACATGCTCGGATTCCCAGACGTGCTGTCCTCTTCGGCCTGGGCGCCACCATTGCGCTGCCGTTTCTGGAGATCATGGGCGGCAAAGCAGCGGCGGACGGGAAGACCGATCCACCGCGCTTGGCGTGCTTTTATATTCCGGGTGGTATCGCGCGACAGGGATGGTTTCCCACGGATACCGGCCCCAACTACACGCTTGCGCCGTCGCATCTGCCATTGATCAAACATCGCGACAATTTCTCCGTCCTGACGAATCTTTCCCACATCCAGGGCCGCATCACCGGGCACGTTCATCCGTACAACTGGCTCACCGGACACAATATCAATCTCACGCCCGGCGCTTTAACCAATACTGTTTCGATGGACCAGGTGGCCGCGCAATACATCGGGCCGAACTATCTGCCGTCGCTGGTGCTGTCCTGGGAGGATGGAGTCGGGACGCGGACTCTCTCGCGTAATTCGCTGGGTGTCGACGTGCCTGCAACGGCAAACTATAGCACCGTGTTCGAGCGCTTGTTTCCGCCGGCGGACCGCGGCCAATTGAAGAAGGCGCAGGAGCGCGTCGCGGTCGACAAGAGCATTCTCGACACTGCCATGGGCGACGTGAAAGACCTGCGGCGCAAGCTGGGCTACATCGACCAGCAGCGCGTGGATCAATATCTCGAATCAATTCGCAGCGTCGAACAGCGGCTGAGTCAGCGCAATGAAATTCTGGAACGCGGCCGGCCCAAATTTGACGAGGGTAGCGTTCAGTTGCCCCAGGGTAAGACGGGCATGCAGCAGCACATCGAATTGATGACCGACCTGATCGCGCTCGCGTTCCAGACGGATATGACGCGAGTCGTGACGCAGGTGCTTGGCGGTGAAGGCGGGCCGAATTACGACGAATACAAAAATTGGGCCGCGAAGGCTGGCGCTCAAGTGCGCGGCGCCCACGATGTCCATCATAAAGGTTCCAACGGTCCCGGTGACGCGCCCGACGCCAAGGTTTTGTTTTATCGCGACGAGATGTTCTGCGCGTGCTTTGCGCGCCTGATGGACAAACTGCAGAGCATTCAAGCCAGGGACGGGACTCTTCTGGATCACAGCGTTCTGCTGCTGGGCGGTTCACAGATCACCAGCCACTCGGGCAACAGCTTCCCGATGCTCCTGGCCGGAGGAAAAATGCGCGGCTTCAAGCACGGCCAGCACGTGAAATGGAAGCCTAACGAGAAGAGCGCGTCCGATCTCTATCTCACTATTTTGCAGCAGCTCGGCTGCCCGGTGAAATCGTTTAAAGAGAGCACCGGACCTTTGAAGGAATTGCTGGCGTGAGCCACCCGCCTGCGGCGCTCATATTTTTTGTCGCGTTTGCGATGTCTGCCGTCGCAGCTGAAGACGCAGCGAACGAACGCGATCAATCCCTGTTGACAGTCAAGGCGCACGAAGGCTGGATTTCGTCAGCCTGTTTCAGCCCTGACGGCCTGCGCATTGTTTCTGCCGGTCAAGATCAGACAATAAAAGTCTGGGACGCAAAAAGCGGGACAGCAGTCCTCACATTACGTTGCAAAAGCAATGTTACCTCCGTGGCCTGGAGCCCCGACGGAAAGCACCTGGTTTCCACGGGCTGGGATGGATCCCTCGGCATCTGGGATGCCGCCACCGGCACCGTGACGCTAACTCTGAAAGGTCATAAAGAAAGCTGCATCTCGGTTGCCTTCAGTCCCGACGGCAGGCGCGTTGTAACCGGCGGCGCCGACGACACTCTAAAAATCTGGGACGCTCAAAGTGGCGACGAATTGTTGAATCTCCCACAAGGAGATGATTACGACGTCACCGCCGTCGCATTCAGTCCAGACAGCAAACGCGTAATATCCGGCGACGGGGACAACGGTTTGAAGGTCCGGGATGCTGCGAGCGGCGAGGAACTGTTATCGCTGGCGGGACATGAAGCAGCCGTCTCGTGCGTCGCCTGCAGCGCAAACGGCAAATGGATCGCGTCTGGCAGCTGGGACGGCACGGTAAAAATCTGGGACGCAACAGCGGGCAAATTGTTTAAGACCCTGCGCGGGCACAAGGAGAATCTGACGAGCATCGCCTTCAGTCCCGACAGCACGCAGCTTGTTTCCGGCAGCGACGATGACACTCTGAAGATTTGGGATGTGCATAGGGCGATCGAAACAGCGACCTATCACGGGCACAAGGACAACGTCACCTCAGTGGCCTTCAGCCCGGACGGAAAGCGGGTGCTGTCCGCGAGTAAGGCAACGCTTAAAATCTGGCCCGTGCCCGCTGCGGACGATAAGGTTGTGTCGGGGATTTATCACGCCGAACCCGTTCCTGGCAGTCCCACATTCAAAGCGTCTGGCATGGCATGGTGGAACGATCGACTCATCATCGCCGAACGCGTCCCGGGCCAACTGCGCGCATTCATCCCGCCGGATCGGTTTGAGGTGTTCAAGCCGCTGACGCATCCTGTCGGCGTCGCCGTTGATGCCGCGGGCAATCTAATCGTGACTGAGAAAGAACCAAACGTCTTGTACCGCGTGGCACGGCTCAAGAGCGATGGCAGCGATGAAACGCTCGTCAGCACCACGGTTGACATCAAGCAACAACCGGAAGGGGTAGGAACGCCGCACTTTTTAGCGGCACACCGAAATGGCACGATTTACTGGTCCGGTTTTCCCGACGGCGGAACACGGTATCTGCTTCCCGAATCGAAGACTGTCATCATCGCCAAACCGCGCATCGTTCACACATACGGCATCGGTCTCAGCCCGAAAAACGATTGGCTATACGTCAATTCTAAAATCCCGAACCCTGACCGACGCGGCACGTGGCGTTTCCCAGTCGCGCCAGACGGCAGTTTGGGTGAAGGCGAATTCTTCATTCAAATTGATCAATTCACGACGACCCATTTTAAAGACCTGCCGCCCGCTAAAAATGGTTCGACGTCATTGTCGGGTTGGGTAGGCCGCCTTCAGGGCTTGGCGGTCGACGAGTTTGGCTTTATTTATGTGGGCGGCGCAGAAAGTCATGACTCCGGGAGTGCGGTTGCCGTGCTCACTCCAGACGGCAAAACGCTGGCCGCCATGATCGTGGATGCGCCCGGCAACATAGCGGGACTCGCGTTCGGAGGCACGGACGGCCGCACACTATTCATCACCGGTGCGGGCGAATGCAAACTGTTTCGTTGCAAATTGCCGATCCCCCAATCTTTATCCTTGACAAAGTGAAAGCATTACGCATTCAGGCTCCTCAGTATTTGGAATGCGAGCACGGCAAGACGCTTCACGTCGTTGCGTAGAGCCGACGGCATTTTTAAGCTCCGGCCTGAACACGGCTCGCGCGCTCATAAATCCCGTGTAAGCGGTCGCAATAATTCGCCGAAGCTGCGCTTTAAAGCCAAATATTCCACTGATAAAAAGTTCAATTCGCGTAGACTTTTTCACAGCCAGCGCTCTTTTGCTTATCCTTGCCTCGTGGCCAGCAATGTCCATTCCCGTGTGCTGGGCTTTCGTATTCTTCAACTTCCACGCATATCCCTTGCAGAACGCCTGAAGGCGGACGGCGTCAAGGTGTGGTTCGATGAATGGGACATCAAGCCAGGCGACAGCATCCCGGCGAAGATCGAAGACGGCCTGGAGAAATCGCGCGTGCTGGTGCTCTGCATGTCGGCGAATGCGTTTGGCTCGGACTGGGCGCAGCTGGAGTCCGGCACGTTCCGCTTTCGCGACCCGCTGAACAAGGAGCGCCGCTTTCCAAGATCACCAGGATACACGCGCAGTCCTCCTCCATCCGTAGTTGCCCGCTCAATGTGATTATACTACCAAGCGGCGCATGCGCTACTTCGTGGAGGGTTGAACTTTCCATCCGGCGACCGTGAATTCCCCGTGTGCTCCGCACTCGAACTTCAGCGGGGCTTCCAAGCCGGGCGTTTGATCTGTCCGGGCATTTTCGAATCGATCGACATCCGCAACATTCGTGAGCGTGTTGTTCCGGATCGTCGATCCGTAACTCTCCTTTGCGCGGAGCAGCGGCCGCGCCTGCCCCTGGCACTCAATGATGTTGTTCCGAATGCTGATGGTCTTGAAATCACAGCCTGAATTGAAGCCAAACAGTCCATCCGTCCGGGGTGTGGCCGTCGTGCGGGTGATGATGTGATTGTTGCGGATATCCAGATTATTGAAAATCTCGTTGATCCAGATGACGCCTCGGCCGGGGTTGTTGATGAGGTTGTTGTGGAAGCTTGCGGGGCCCGGAGCCGCAGCCTTGCCGAAGCCGGAGATGAGATTGCCGCCATCTTTTTGACTATCGAAATCGAAGAGGTTGTGATCAATTTCGACGCCGTTGCGGACGAACTCAATCGAGTAACTGTCGAGCATCCAGTTGTGGTGAATGTGGAACGTGCTGCCGCTCTTGGGCACCGGGCCGCCGGCGTATTTTGGAATCGAAATAGTGCCGTGACAGATGTTGTGATCGATTTCAACGTCTTCATCGTTTTCAAAAGGAAACTCGATGGAGAAATTCGCTTTGATCGTATTGTGGTGAATCCGGCAGCGTTTTCCCTGACGGCATTTGATGCCGTAGAATTCGCGCTCCTTGTCGGTCTTGGTGCGGACGAAAAGATTGTCGCAGATTTCGCTGTCGGCAATCCAAATCGCGAAGATCGCGCCGCCGGTAATACCACCCTTGATGCCCGGCGCGCCCTTCTCCCAACGCCCGCCCGCATCGATGAATTCGCAGTCGTGAATCTTCGCGCCCTTCATTGAAAACGTGCGGATGCCGCACCAAAGCGTGTCCTGAACACGCAGATGGTGGAGGTGCACGTCATTATTGTCAAAACCATAAATCGCCCCGTGAAGCCGCGGTCCGCGCAGCGTCAGGTCCGAAATGGCAATGCCCGACGCTTTGTCTTTAAGCCGAATCAAATAAGCCATCGTATCCAGGCCCGCAGTCTTCATCTCCGGATCGGGGAGTGTTTTCGTGGAAGGCTTCCAGGCCGCGACATGCGTAATGATTGTCTTGTCAACGCCGGCACCCTTCAACGTCATTCCGGATCTCGGTTCGAGCGGCGCTTCCAGCTCATACGTCCCCGCGGCGATCTCGATGGTGCTTCCGTCGGTTGCGTCGCGCACTGCGGCGACCAGCGCCGCGGTGCTGTCAACGCGTTCGCTGGAAAATGCAAGGAGCGGCACCGCGACGAACAGGGACATCAGCGCGCGATGAATGGAAAGATTGTTTTTCCACATGTCATTCGTTCTCCGATCAATCTTATTCCGCAATGGCAAATGCCGCCGGCTCGCCTGCCGGGAGCCATCTCCTGAACAGCGCAGTGGTTCGCCCGCTTTCAATGCTTCGTTGTAGCCGAGGCCATTCCGGCCTCGCCCGGTGGCTGGTTCGCCTGCGGCGCAGCATTCGCGCTAAAAAGAATGACAGTAACGATCAGTATCTTGGATGCATTCATTTGACAGGAATCTCCGTGTTGACCGCGCTGATTCGGCCGGCGTAAAGCGCATCGTTGGTGGTGACGTATAACGTCTTGCCGCCCTCTCCGCCGAAGCACAAATTCGTGCCGCTCCCTTTTGGAATCTTGATCGAGCCCAGCTTCTTTCCGTCCGGCGAGTACACTTGCACCGCATTGCCGGCCGTGAAGTACACATTGCCGGACTTGTCTACGGCGATGCCGTCCGGGGATGCATCCGGCGCGAACTTTTTTGCTTTTCCAGGCTCGAAATCCAAGCTTCCGTCCGGCTTGATTGCGAAGCGGTATACACCTGATTTCTTGGTGTCTTTGTAATTCGAAATCCCAACGTATAGAAACGTGTTGTCCGCCGCGAGCGCGACGCCGTTCGGATTGGCCAACGCGAGTTCTTTCTCTCCGTCGAAGAGCACCGTGACCGCCCGCGTCGCGGGATTGAGCATCGACAATCGCCCCTTCTCAGGGTCTTTGAGCGTCGAAAAATAAACCATGCCGCCTCCGGAGACGGCCAGGTCGTTGAGCGAAAGTTCGCGCCCGCCGTCAGCCTTTTGAACGAGAGTCTCCGGCTCGCCTTTCAAGTCCCACTTCGCAATCTTGCCGTCGATCAGGCCGATGAATATTCCGTCAGCCCCCGACTTTCCTCGACACGTCTCGTTGCGAACAATCGTCACACTTCCAGTCGCGTCAAGCCGGTATAGCTTTCCGCCGTCCAAGTCGGTGAAAACCAAACAGCGTTCCTTCTCCATCCATGTGGGCGTGTCCAGTTTCTTGAAGCCATCTTTCACCAACTCCAATTTGACAGCTGCGGCGAGAGGCGTCTGGAATGTAAATTTTCCGGCGGAGCGCACAGGATCGAGACTCGGCACGAAACCTTCGCGCATCGGCGGGCTGTTGTCTTCGAGTTTTTCCGGTCCGACAAATGGCCTGCCGGGGATTTTTTTCGGGTCCTCTATGACTTCGCCGTCTTTGAAGATTTTGCCGTCCGTCAGCGAAACACGAATCGCGCGGCCGGCGCGATCCTTGGACCCTTTAGGAGCAACGGCGTGAAATTCAATCACCGAATAGTCCGGGCTGATTCGATAAAACGCATACCCATTTCGCGGCGCGAGCTTGAATTGAAAACCAGGGTATTCGACGACCCAATGGACGCGGTTAAACACCACCAGCGATGCCGCGAATTCCTCGGGCGTCAACAGGTCCTTTACGCCCAGTTCCTTGATGATCGAACCATCCTTTTTATAGATGAGCAGCCGTTTGCTGAATATTTCCTGCGCGCGCCATTCGGGGGAGCCATCGTCGGGTTTGATTTCTTGGCTGGCATGACCGTTTGATTTTCCGGCGGTCCACAACGTCACGTGATTCCACAACGCGAATGTTTCGCCGTCCGGAGCGATAAAGAGGTGCGCGTATATCTGCCCGCCTTGAATCCCTTGAGCCGGGAATTTCTTGACGATGTTGTTCTTCGTGTCCTTCCAGACGAAGTTCCACGTGTGCGGATCGTGCACAGTCTTGCCCTGTCCGGCCAGTTCCGCCGTGATGACGAAACGCCCATCTTCGGTCTGGCAACCGTCGATGTAGACAGGCTGCTCGTAGCCGGCGTGAGCCCAGCCCGCAAGCAGCAATAGAACAGGTGCGACGTATTTCATGCTTTATTCTTTCCTCAAGTCGTAGCAATAAATGCCATCCGCACCGCGCACGAACAGTCGGCCATCCACGACCGGATGAATGATCTGGTGATTCGCGTAAGCCGTCGTGAACGGGTTGGCCACATGCCACGCGCCTTTCCATGCGCCAACGGCGGAATCTTCGGTGCCGAGCAATTTCATCTTCGCCCCATCCGCCGTAAGCATGGTCAACGAACAGGTGCCGTGGCGGCCTTCGGGGCACAGAAACAGGCGGTCTTCGGCGCTCCAAATGACCTGCGTTCGAGCTCCGCCTGTGCCGGCGACCTTCGACGCGATTGTACCGTCCTTCAACGACACTGCCCACACTTCGCTTTCCCCCGAAATGTACGCAAATCCGTTTTGCGCGGCGAGACCGTAACTGTCCGTGATCTGCGGCAAACCTTTGAGTTGCCACGCGGCCTCCATGCCGGTGGATTTGAGGCGGAACGCCAGGAGCGAATTTTTCTCTCCGACGGAAATGTTGTTCTCATCATTCGTGCCGAGTCTGTAGGCAAGAAGCAAGTCCCCCGCCAGAATAGGCAGTCGATATTGGCGATTGAAATCGGCCTCCGCGCTCCAAATAATCTTGCCATCGACCGGACTGACGAGCGTCACCACGGCGGGTTGCGGATCGCCCTTCTTTTGCGCGCGCCTGATTCCCACGGTCAAGAACGCCGGCTTGCCGCCATTGTCCCACGAATAGAGTTGCGCGTCCGAACCCGCGGCCGTTTTCCAGAGTGCTTTTCCGTTCGCCATGTCGATACCGATGAGCTGATCTTTGATCGTCACGGCCAGCGTTGCTCCGATGCGAATGGGCGACGCGCAACCTACCGGCACACCTCCGCTGCCGCCTTGGCCGCGCGCACCGGAATAAGGCTGGGTGGCCGCTTCGGGATATTCCCAAATAAGTGCGCCCGTTTTTGCATCCAGACGGTAGACCCGCCCGGCGTAACTGGCGACGTAGAGCGCCTCGCCGTCGGCGAGCGGAGTGGGATTCACGCCACGGTGTTTGTGGGTCTGCAAATTCAGCGTGCGCTGAGGCAGTGTTGTCCGCCACAACAGCCGCCCCGTCGACGCGTCAAGCGACACGATCACGTCGTCGGCCGCATCGCGGTACATGTCTTTCACCCAGTTCTTTTGAAATTCCGTGAGCGGTTGTTTGGCGGATGCCAGGGTGGTCTCGGCGGCCTTTTCGTCGAGCGTTCCGTTGGGCTGATAATAGTACTGAAACACACGTCCGCTCGAAACGACCGGCGAACTCGCGCCGCCGCAGGTGCCCTGCGCCGCTGCGCGCAGCGCATAGCGAAAATCCGCCGCGTTCCCGAATGCCACGGGCAACACCGCCTCGCTGCGCCAAACAGGACGGGCGCGAACGAGTGAATCGATCAGCTCAACTCCGCTCGCGGGTCCGCGCACAGACGCGTCTACGCCCTGCCACGAGGGCCACTCTTTACCCGCCGCCAACGCGTTCGTTTTCGCCAACTCGGCCTCCGTCATCAGTACGCCCTTCGCGTCAACGGGTTTTCCGCCGCCGGCCGCGAGGGTGCCCGTCACGTCTGCTCCCTTAATATGGAGTTCGAGTTCAAGCGCTGTGGCCGTCGCCTCGCCGCTCGTGTTTCCCGATCCGGAGAAGATGACAAGGCGGCCTTTTAAGCTCTCCGCCGTGAGCCGCGCATCCCGCCCAATCAAATGCATGGCCGCCGGCGTGCCGCTGACGCCGTGCAGCCAGACGCCGGCCGGAACACCGTCGCGAAATGCAGCGAGCAGCGTGAATGACTTCGGCGTTTTGTCCTTTTCCGTAGAGCCCGCGGGCCAGCACGCGCCTATCTTCAAACGCAGCACTTTGTAGTCGCCCGCAAATGTTTCAGTCTTTGGCGCAAGCCCTTCCGCCCGAACGACAGTTAAAAGTGCCGAAGCGATTGCAATCGTCAACGGGACAACAAATGAGAGTGAGGTGATCCTTTTTGCGGGGCGACTATGCTGTGTTCGAGTCATGAAATACCCCTAAATAATTTAAGAATAATCTGCATGCAAAAAATGTATTAGTGTATACACCACGGTATTTCCGATGTCGGGATGTGTTTCAATATTGTTGAGGACGCGAACTGAAATGAGCGCGGTCAGGGTATCAATCATCTTTGTCGTGACGTTTGCCATCGCCTCGCGCGCCGCGGAAAAGCCGATTGCTTTCGACTCCGGCATCAAACCGTTCCTGCAGAAGCACTGCGTGTCCTGTCATGGCGCGGAAAAACCGAAGGCGAAATTTTCGCTTCACGACATCGGCACCTCGGCGTTTGATAAGAGCATCGATAAATGGAAAGCTGTCGAGGAGCGGTTGACTCTCAACGAAATGCCGCCCGACACCGAATCGCGCCCCGATGCTCTCGCCGTTCGGGCCGTCCTCGACTGGATCAAATCGGAGCTCAACCATGCGGGCGTGGCGACGGGCGACTCCGCGCGCAAGTTGATGCTTCCCGGACATGGCAACCGGGTCGATCATGCCGCGCTGTTCGCGGGGACGATCACGGAACCGAGCGCGTCGCCAGCCCGCATCTGGCGCATGAGTCCTCAACTGTACTCATCCTTTATCCCACGTGTCACTGGCGCGAAGGCAGGCTCAAAAAATGCCAAAATTGCCCAGGCGTTTTCGACGGGTTCGCTGGGATTCCGGGACTATTCGGCGTTGTACGCGATCGATGAGCCGACCGTCGATCAGCTCCTCCGCAACGCGCAGCAAGTCGTTGAAATTCAATCGTCAAAAGGCCCTGGCGGCAAAGCGATCAAGGAATTCATGGCGCTGCTTGACGAAGCGAAACCGCCCGGCGACGCTGAAATCGAGGCTGCGATTCGCAAGGAATTTCAGATGGCATTGCTGCGCGACCCGACGGAGGACGAACAGAACCGCTTCATCGCGCTGATGAAAAAGAATATCGCCGATGCGGGGCAGATCACGGGCGCGCGGGATGTTCTTGCGGCGGTGCTGCTGCTGCCCGAGGCGCTGTACCGGCGCGAGTTGGGAAGCGGTGCGCCCGACGTCCGTGGCCGAAAAGTGCTCTCGCCACGCGAACTGGCGTTCGCTCTAGCCTTTGCCCTGACCGACGATGCGCCGGACGCAACGCTGCTGAAAGCGGCGGAGAGCGGGCACTTGAACAATGTGGACGATGCGCGGCGCGAAGTCCAGAGGTTGCTTGACGACAAGAAAACGGCGAAGCCGCGCATCATGCGCTTCTTTGAAGAGTACTTCGAATTTCCGTCAGCCGCGGACGTCTTCAAGGACCTGCAGAGGGGCGCGTACAGGCCCGAGATTCTCGTGTCCGACACACGCAATCTTATTCAGTACTTCATGGATCGCGACAAGGAGGTGCTCAAGGAATTGCTGACGACGAACAAGTCGTTTGTCAACTATCGGGTGGACGCCAAACTGGGCGCGGCGCCGGCAAAGGCCATCAAGGTGTACGAGCAGAAGATTGACAAGAATACCGGAAAACCCAAGCCCCCTCCGCCGCGCGAAATGGAGATTCACGATTACTACAGCCTGCCGCAGGATTGGAAATGGAGCGCCGAGCAGCCGATCGAAATGCCGGCGGAACAACGCGCGGGAATCCTGACGCAGCCCAGCTGGCTTGCCGGATTCGCCACCAACGACGAAACGCACGCGATCCGGCGCGGCAAATGGATTCGCGAGCGGCTGCTGGGAAATTTCATCCCGGACATCCCAATCACGGTCGACGCGCAGCTTCCCAACGACAAGGACAAGACGCTGCGTCAGCGCATGGAGGTGACGAAGCAGGCGTATTGCTGGCAGTGCCATCAGAAGATGAATCCGCTGGGGCTGGCGTTTGAAAATTACGACTTTATCGGGCGCTATCGAAAGACCGTGTCGCTTGTGAATCCATTGATGCCACCGAAACAGAATCCAAAGAAGAAGGACGACCCGCCGGTTTATGAATACCATGACGTCCCCTTGGATTCGTCGGGCGTGATCGAATTCAGCGGCGAGAAAACGCTTGACGGGCCAGGGGCAAATGCCGTGGAGCTTATTCGAAAACTGGCTGATTCGCCCCGCGTCCGGCAGGTCTTCGTACGCCACGCGTTTCGCTACTGGATGGGGCGCAACGAAATTCTCTCGGACGCGCCGACGCTGCTGGCCGCGGACAAAGCTTACGTCGCGAGCGGCGGCAGCATGAAGGCGTTGATCGCTGCATTGTTGACATCGGATTCCTTCCTGTACCGAACCGAACCGGGAACAAAAACGAGCGCCGCGCAGTCGCGCTGAAATCACATTTTTCAAGAGGAGTCAAACATGAAAACGGATCGGCGACAATTCATCAAAGGGGCGGCGCTGGGCGCGGGAAGCGTGGTGCTTGCGCCGCTGCTGGCGCAGATCCGGGCGCACGCCGAGGGCGACGCCAAACTGCCGAAGCGCTTCGTCTTCGTGGTCGAGGGCAACGGCCTGCCGTGGCAGCAAATTCAGCCCATCGGCATTGAGCGCGGCAAGAACAACGACGATCGCAACAAGATCGTCGAGACCTCGCTTGATGGACACGATCTGCCCAAGGCGCTCGAACCGCTCGCGCCGTGGAAGAACCGCGTGACGGTGGTGCAGGGGCTCTCCGGCAAAATCTGCGGCGGGGGACATTCGAACAATTTTGGCGCGCTCGGCTGTTACAGCGCCCACGGCGGCGTCGGCAACGCCGGCGCTCCGGCCGCGGAGACGATTGACGTTGCGCTTGGAAAAAAATTGGGCGGCGTTTTTCCGCAGGTGGGGCTGGGCATTTCGGACCGCCCGGAACACTCCATTATTTACAACTGCTCGGCGTGGGACGCGGGAAAACCCATGCCGACACAGTGCCGCCCCGACCTCGCGTACGCCAGCCTCTTTGGCAGCGTCGCGGTCGGCCAGGGCAGGCAGGCGTTTCAATCGCGCACGAACCTGCTCGATTTTCTGCGCGACGACATCCGGCGCATGGAGCGCGAGGTCGCCGGGCCTGAGCGTGAAAAACTGGCGCAGCACCTCGGCGCTTACGAAGCGATGAGCAAGCGGCAAAGCCGGCTGAATGAAATCCAGAACACGCTTCGCCCGAACGCGCCGGTGGTCAACGACAAGTACAAGTCGGACGTGGAGACCGACCGGCTCGACGCGCATTTTGACCTCGCCGCAGGCGCGCTGATCGGCGGATTGACCAACGTCGTGACGCTGGCATCCGGCGTTGGCGACCCTTATTTCTCCGTGCGTTTCACCGGCCTGGGAATCAACTTCGACAAGCACAGCATCGGACACGGCGGGAGCTACAACAATATGACCTGGGATGTGATGTCCAGCACGATCCGCCGCTTTCATTTCGAACTGGTCGCGCGCCTGATGAAGAAACTCGAAGCAGTCAAAGAGGGCGATGGCACGATGCTCGACAACACCGTGATCGTGTACCTCAGCGACGCCGCCGAAGGACATCACTCGCGCTGCTGGGAGTGGCCGTTCGTTGTGATCGGAAATCTCGGCGGGAAATTGAAGAGCGGGCGGTACATCGAATTCCCCTACTGGGGCAAAAAGGGGCATCGTGAAATCGGAAATCTGTATGCGACGTTCCTGAACGCGGCCGGCGAGAAGCGCGAGTTCTTCGGCGTAAAGGATCCGAATTTGAAGGACCTCGACCAGCGCGGCCCGCTCGCGGAATTGCTGGCGTAGCATCCGCCGGAGCGGATTTCATGGAGTGTTTTCACATGACTCGATCAATCGCCGCCGCGTCCATTTTGATTTCTTTCGTACTGAGTGCCGCCCCGGCAAGCGCCGCGGATGCGGCACCCGCGTGGCCCCAGGAAAACGGGCCGTTCGGCAATTTCAACCCGCGCCAATATGGCGCGAAATTGGTTGACGACCTGAAGGATGCGAAACAACTTTGGGTCAGCGAAACCAATGTGCTGGGACGTTCCAAAGGGAGCGCGTCGGGCTACGTGGACATGCTGGCCGATCCGGCCACCCATGCGGGCAGTTCGACGGGATTGATCGTGGCCGAGGGCAAAGTATTCGCCAGTTCGTTCCGGCCGCGCGGAGACGCATGGCCCGAACGCGATCCCCGGATCAGCAAGGACGCTGGAAAATACACCGGCGAGCGGTTGGAGGCGTTGAAACGCAACACCGCTTTCGACGCGGACGATCTGACAGTGGCCATCGACCTCAAGACGGGCAAGACCGTTTGGACGGCAATCGAAGAGGGCAAGGGCATCAACCGCGCCGCCGGAAAACGGCTGCAGTTTCACGGCACACCGGTTTATTTCGACGGCCGCGTGTTCAGCCACGGCACCGCCGGACGCGTGTACTGCTATGACGCGGCCACGGGCAAAAAGATTTGGGAAGACGAATCGGGAACGCTCGTGAAAACGGCAGCGGCGCTCAAGGAAAAATTGCTCAAGGACCGAAGCAGTTTGCCGGGCGGAGAAGGCATGGGCGGGTCTCCGGTTGTCGCGGGCGGCGTGCTGGTGGTCCAACAATACGGCACACCCGGGCAGGATGTCGGTCTCCGCGGCTTGGATGTCAGCAACGGAAAGACACTATGGGAAACGCCCCCCGCGAGCAGCCGCTACGCGACGCCCGGCGTTTGGACGCATCAGGAGAAGCAGTATCTGCTCGCGGCGACGATCAAAGGCGAGTTGCGTTTGATCGATCCGAAGGACGGCAAAGTCCTGTGGACCGTGACGGGTCTGGAGCCGATGTGGGCGTCGGTTGTGTCTTCGCAGACGCACGCGTTTGTCAATGTCAAGTCGGAGCAGGCCAACCCAAAATCGAAGGGCGCGAGTTGGGGCCGCATCGGCGCGTACCGGATCACGCCTGAAAAAGCCGAGCTGGCCTGGAAGGCTCCCGACAAACCGGCCTGCTGGTTTGAAAACCAAATGGACATCTGCGCCATGCGCCGGCTGGCCGTGCGCGACGGCCGGGTGTACTTCGCTGCCCAAGGCAATACGGAAGACCCCAAGAAAACCAGCCAGTCGATGTCAATCCTCGACGAGAACACCGGGGAGATGCTGGCGACGTCCAATGAAACCGGCAGCCCCTATTTCCTGCTCGTCGAGGACCGCATGCTGTTCACCCGCGACGCATCGCACTTCAAAAAGATCAAATGGCAATTCATGCCGCTCGACCCGAAGAACTTCAAACCTCTGGGAGTCGAATGGACGGCTCCGCACGACAATACGACGGCATACGAAGTCTTCATCGAACTCCCCTACGTCGACGGCTTGTTCCTGATGCGGACATGGCAGGGGCAGGTTGTTTGCTACGATTTGCGTGGGGGCCGGTAGGGCAAACTTTTCGCGCAATGATGGACAGAATTGCTCTGGACTCAAACGTTCTTAATCCAGAGCGAACTCTCGTCGGCACGATAACCCCGGGAAGTGCCGTCGAAAGACCATTTTAATTCATGAGCGCCAACCCGATCCGCACTGGTAGACGATACGGCTGTCTACCAGTGGCACCCCCGCTAACAGTGCCACCCGCCTGAACTCCGAGCAAGAACTGCCTATTCCTTCTCCGCCAGCGCCCGGACCATCTTCCGCTGACCCTCTTCCAGAATCTTCTCGATCCGGGCCAAGCGCGCGTCGCGGGCTTTGTCTTTGGCTTCCACTTCGGCCAGCCGCTTCTTCAATTCCGCGATCTCCGCGTCCTTCTGCTGGAGCGCGGCGTCGTGTTTGGCGTTGAGTTCCTTCACCGCTTCGGCCAGCACGGGGATGATCGCGCTGTAGCCGATCGAGAGGTAGCCCTGCGCGTCTTCGGTCACGACCTCAGGCAGCACCTCGCGCACTTCCTGGGCGATGAAGCCGAGCTGGCGCCGGTCGTCGAAGCCTTTGTCGGGGAAGCTCGCGCGGTTCCAGTCGTAGCTCACCCCGCGCAGGCGCACCGTCTGGTTGAGCGCGCGGGTGAGCGGCTGGAGGTTCAGCTTGAAGCGCGCGTCGGAGGAGGTGTTCACGGCGCCGATGCACTTGATGCCGCCATTGACCTCAAGCCTCGCTCCCGGCGTGTTGGTGCCGATGCCGATGTTGCCGCCCGCTTTCAAGTAGAGCCGGTAGTCGGCCACGCCGGATTCGACGAAATTCAGGTCACCGGTCGTCGCGCCGCGCAGACACAGATGCCATTTGTCCGCGCCGGTGCTGCTGCGCAGTTTGAAGGCATCGCCGTCAACATTGCCTTGGACGGTGAGTGGAAAGTCGGGACTGGTGGTGCCGATGCCCACGTTGCCGCCGGTCGCGACGAGCTGATTGGTCCCGACCACCAGGCTATTTGCATCCGCGTGAACGACACCCGTAAGAAATGTATCCGTGTGCGTTCCCGACGCGCCAATTCGGATGGTATTGGATTCTCCCGCTACACCGGCATTGGCGATGTCGATGTTGTTGCTTCCCGAGGTCAGATTGGAACCCGAGTTAGAGCCCAGCGCGATGTTGTGGCTGCCCGTCGTGTTGTAAAGCGCGCCAATTCCATTGGCGATGTTGTAGCTGCCCGTACTGTTGAGATAGAGCGCTAAATCTCCACTGGCGATGTTGTAGCTGCCCGTCTTGTTATAAAAAAGCGCGCTATTTCCATTGGCGATGTTGCTTTTTCCCGTCATGTTTGTGAAAAGCGCGCTATTTCCATTGGCGATGTTGTTGTTGCCCGTCGTGTTAGAAAACCCCGCTTGATTCCCGATGAACGTGTTACCAAAGCCCTTATTATTGGGGCGAGCCTCTACGAGAAACGCACTGCTCACCGTGAAATCGCTGGTGAACGTCTTCTTGCCGGCGACGGTTTGATCTGTCGTTGAATCGTTCGAAGCGTCCAAAACCGTGCTGTTGAATTTGGTGTTCGAAGGCGCGGGCAAAGTCTTGGGTTTGGCGACACGCGCCCCCGCATCAGGAACCGGTTGAGGCGCGGGTTCTTCAGCTTGAAGAACAAAAGCGAAACATGAAACCAGGGCGATGACGGAAAGCAGTCGCATATCGAATCTCCATAGAATTGATGGACTTGAACGAATGCATCGAGTGGATATACCACATTATTCGGCAATGAGGCCGAATAAAGCGACTTAAAATGTTCGAATACTCCGGGACGGACGTTACAGGGACGTGCACGAAACTATTCGAATAATTTCGTTCACGTTCCCGTTACTCGTTCCTCATGCGGACATGGCAGGGGCAGGTTATTTGTTACGATTTGCGCGGAATTCGGTAGGGCAAACTTATCGCGCAAAGACGAACCGCATTGCTCTTGACACAGACGCGCTTGCGCTTACTCACGCGCTGCTGCGAAGCAGGTGATGCTGCCATCTTCCGTGGCCACGTAAACACGACCGGCGACGGCGCTGATGCCGCCGAGGATGGGTTTGGCGGGGAGCGGGAATTCCTGCTGCTGCTTGCCGTCAGTGAGGCCGAGCACGAGCAGGCGGTGAGGCATCGGTTCGCGCTCGCGGGCCTGGGCTTGACCCGCCTCGGTCACCGAGATGCCGACCAGCACGTTGTTGCCGGCCACGGCCAGCACGCGCGTGACTCCGCCGCGCTGGGTAATGGGCAGGGCATTCTCCCAGAGTTGCTCGGCGCCAGTCAGCAAGCGAGTTGGCTTCGCCGGTTGTTTGAGATTCGGCATTTCCTTTTCAACGACCTTTGGCAGCCGCCGGAAACTGAGGATCCGCGAATGGCCTTCGCCCATCCGATGCAGGATATTGCCAGGCGAACCGCCGACGCACACGAAGCGGTCGGCGTTGTAGGCGATCTGCCGGCCATACACATATCCATAAGCGCTCTTTTTCTCGCAGGTGCTCAGGGTGTCGCGGCAGAGCAGGCCGTAGTTTCCCGGCACGAGGAGACCCGTGTCGAACATGGCCTGCCAATAGCTGGCGGGTTTCACGCCGCCGCCCCAAAAGCCCGCCTTCGAAGGGCCGATGAGGTTCCACGGCTGCAGCGCGCCATTCTCGCGCTTGCAGTAGATGCGGCTGAGGAGCAGTTGCTTGCCATCCGTGACAGCTGGCGTGTTTGCTCCCGCGGAAACATCCTTGACGGCATCGTCGAAGTCCAACGAACCCGTGCCGCTGATGCCAGACCGCAGTTCATCGCGACCAAAGCGGCCGCTGGCGCGCACCTCGCCCGTGCCGGCATCGAGCCGCCACCACCATAATCCGCCATCGCAGTCATTGTGCCGGCCGGCCACGGCCCAGACGCCCTCGGCATCGACGGTCACGGTTCCAAACAACGGCCACGGCGATTCGAGTTGCCCGTAGGACACCATGCGCTCCAGCCGCGGCGCGGCGCGGAAACGCCACACCAGTGCGCCAGTGTCGCGATTCAGGCAGTAAAGCCAGCCCGCGCGCGTGCCGAGATACACCGCGCCATTGTAGATCGTGGGCTGCGAATCGACACGCCCATCCACAGCCACGCGCCAGCGCTCTGCGCCACTGATGGGATCGACGGCGAGCACCTCCTGCCGATCGGTCAACGCGAGCACGCCCACGCCTTCGGCCACGCTCAGTCCGGTCACCGGTCCCTGGCCGAACCATTGATTGCCCCACTCTTGTCCGATCAGACCCGCTGGCGGCTGCGCCGGCCGCTGCGTCCATACTTGGCGCAACGTCGCCGGCAGCGCGGTCTCATTCCACGAGGCGCGCTGGTTGTCGCGCAGATACATCGGCCACGCATCGGCGGTCGCAGTCGCCGGCGCCTCGGCCGGTCGTGCGCTGCCGCGCTCCAGCCGTCCGTCATCCTGCGCGGCCTGTGGTTTGCGGGTATGGAAGACGTTGGAGCCTGGCAGGTAGGGCTGGCAGTGGCAGGCGTTGGGGGTGATGAAGCTCATCCCGTTGGCGGGAAAAGCGCCGACGTCGCAGATGGCCCGCGCGGCCTGGGTGTGCTGGACGCCCGAGCCATCGAGCGCGTATGTCGTCAGCGAGCCGAAGAGATAGTTCGGCGACGCGCGATAGACCGTGCAGCCGACGGGCCGCAGCAACTTGGAATACGCGGGGTCGAATTTGCTCGCATCGGTCGGCGCCGCCGGATCGACGCTGCCGAAAACACCGATGATATTCGGCAGCCACCAGCGTCCGCCCACCGGAAGGACGCGAAAGCCGGAATGCCCGCCGCCGAGACTGCCGCCGCCCGGCCATACGTCGGCTGGCGTGCGTCCATACGCGACGAACTTCCCAGTCTTCGCGTCGAGAACCAGTTGCCGGACGAGGCCATTGCCGAGGATCAGGTTTTTCAACTCGGCCCGCACCGCGAAAACGAGACGCCCCTGGTCGAGCGCCATGTTGTAGGCAACCGCGATGCGCCGCTCGGGTGCGTCCAGTTCGCCCTTCTTGCTCGCGACGGGCGGTTCCGTTTTCGCCTGCGCGGCGAAAATCGCGGGCATCTCCTTTTTCCATTCCCACATCCAGCGCTGCTGGCCGGTCTTCAAATCCATCGCCAGCACCCGCTCGACCACGGTGACCGGCCAGTGCGTGTAGCTCGCCGAACGCGCCCATGCGCCTTGCACGGCGTAGAGTGTGTCGGAGGTGGCGAGCGGATGCGCCCACACGAGCCCCGCCGGAGCCTCCGCGCCCCAAAGCCGTTTGCCGCTCTTCGCATCCAAAACCGCCAAGCCCGCTCCCGACTCCTGAATCAATACGCCATCAATCAACCGCGCCTGAAAATCCCGCGCGCTATCGGCGAGATCCTGCTGAAGATTCTTGGCCGCCGCCGGGTCCTTCGGCTTTTCCGCGGGCGGCTCGAAGGTCAGCCCCGCGGTGTATTCGAGCACCGTCTTGCCGGTGCGCAGATCGAGCGCGATCTGGCAGCGGCTTGGCGTAGGGGGATATCCGTGCTGTCCGGCGGGATAAATGTAAACCCGCTCCGAATCGACCAGCAGTCCGAAGCGCGTCCCCGGCAGCAATCCCGGCCTTCGCCAAAGCGGCAGTCCGCTGAATGCATCGCGCGCCCAGAGCCCCTCGGCGTCGTGGCCGATCACCAGATCATCAATCACCCGCACTCCGTCGCTATGCGCATCCTGTTGTCCCGCCTGCCACTGCAAACCGCGCGCCGGTCCGGACACGCGGTCCGCGGAGAGATCGCTCATCGCGGCATCGTGGAAATACTGCGTCCAATCATCCACGTCCTTGGGCCGCGGCTTGGCCAAGGCAGACCACTTCCCGTCGCTCTTCAGATACGCCTTGCCGAGCGGACGAAGCACGCGAAACAGCTCCTCGCGTTTGATCGCCTTCGCAGCGTCGAGGTCCGCCACAACGATCCCTGCGACGTTGTCCGCCAGCGGCAGGGTTGCGTCCGATCCGATGCGACCGGCAGTGGCCTGACCGTGAAGGCCCGCCTTCACGAACCGCTGCCGCAGTTGCGTTTCGGTGGCGGCATCGAGCGCCAGCGCCTGCACGAGAAGCTGTTCATTCTTTGCGATGGCTTCAGCGAAAGCTCCATCCGTCGCGCCGGCATGGACCACCAATCCATGCCGGATGCCAGCGGCGTTCAATACTGCTTCCGCCGCGGGTTCTTCAGCACGGACGGGGAGCGCGACGAGATGCGTAGCGCTGATTGCGACGATTGCAATCCATGCCAACGGGCGGGCATTGCGATGGAATTGTTTCATGGATGGTCTCTCCGAATTTTTTTTGCAAGTCTACGCTGTCGCGGAAAAAGACGAATCGCGCGCCGGTAAGCAGTACGATCGTCTCCGGGTTGGTCGAGGAGAAGGTGATGAAGCCGCCAACGAAGTTGGCCCGGCGGCGAATACAGCGTAAATTAAGTGGCGGCGTTCCATAGGGGCACTCCAATCTTACCCGATAATTGAAATTGATTCCGCTGAAGAAGTATACAAACTGCATGCAGCAATATAAAAACTAAATGTTTGATTATCCTCGGTGTAACCTTCAGACATGCCGATTGGGATAAAAGACTTGAAACTTAAACCCGATTCGCCGGACCTCGGTGCCGCCGGCGGTCGCCTCTCAGACAGCGTGTACGAAGCGCTGGTGGCAGGCATCCTTGCCGGAAAACTGGCGCCGGGCGCGGTGCTCAGCGAATTGGCGCTGGGACGGCAGTTCAAGGTCAGCCGCACGCCCATCCACGACGCGCTCGTTCAATTGGCCAAGGACGGGCTGGTCGAACAGGAGGCGAACCGCCGCGCGGTGGTCGCCGCGTTCACGTCCGCCGACGTGTTCGATATTTTTGAGATGCGCAAACTACTCGAAGGCGAGTCCGCGCGCAAAGCCGCCACGAAGCTCGACCGCATCGCCCTGGCCAAACTGCGCGAGGCCGCCGAGCAGATGGCCGCATCAGCGGCAAAGCCCGGCGCGGTCGCGCGGTGGGTGGATTTTGACGAAATCTTTCACACGACCATTGCGGAAGCAAGCGGAAGCAAGCGGCTCATGGAGGACATCACGCGCTACCGCATGTTGCACCGCAGCTTCAACCGGATGCGCACCACTCCGGAAGTTGTGCAGCAGGCGCTGGCCGAACACATGCGAATTCTGGAAGCCCTTGAGAAGCGTGACGCCAAGCGCGCCTCCGCGGAAATGGTCGCGCATATCCACGAATGGCAGGCCTATTTCGTGAATAGCTTCGGCCGCTGACAATCAATTCATGCTCACGCAAAACTGAGATTGCAATGCAATTCAAACGGAGACTCGTGCGCGGATTTCTGTGCTTGCTACAAAGTGTTGTTTTCAAACCGTGGAGGATTCATGTCCAGCCGCATTAACTTCGTGTTTATGGGTTCATTGATATTTCTGTTCGCCGCGAATGTAACTTCTTATTGCGGCGAAGCTGCGCCCGACGCGCCGAAGTTCTGGAAGGACATTCCGGAGCAGGCCAGCTTCATGGCCGCAACCTTTATAGGTGGCAAAGGCAACGAGTGGCTTGTCTCCGGCGGCTTTCAACCGGACGGCGCGGTCGTGGTCGTGGGCAATGTGATCGGCCCCGTATTCGAATTGTCCATGCCGGCGACGGTCATCGGCAGCGATCTGCCTCCGCCTTCTGAAGCCAAACGCGTGCCGAAAATGTCGGGCGGCAAAGACCCGAAACAAGAGACGGACAAGAAAACCGGCGAGCCGATCTGGGAGAAGCCTTCGTGGAAACACGACGGCGCGACGGGGTTCGTGGTGCGCTTGAGCAGCGATCTAAAGCAGATCGTGTCTGTCTGCCGGATGCCGTGGAACAGCGGCGCGATCACGTCGGCGGCGATCGGCAAAGACGGCTCGATTTTTATCGCGGGCCGGGCGGCGGACACGATCGGCAAGCTCGGTGGAAATGTGGATGAGCTCAAAGCGGAAGCGGATTCCACGCGCAAGAGCGGCGGCTGCGAGCACACGTTCGTGGCGAAACTTTCGGCGGACGGCATGAAGACCGAGTGGGTCCGGCATGCGCGCGGATTTTCGGATGCGCCGCGCGTGACGCTAAACGACAAAGGTGACGTTGCTTTCGCCGCTCAGGATTTGAGCTTCATTGGTGCCGATGGAAAGCTGAAGCAGACGGTTGTCGTCCCTGGCGGCATGAATGAAAAAACCTCCGTCAGTCCCATTGATGGCAGCATTGTCAAAGGCGGCGAGCATCATTGGCACACCGGGCGCGAGCCGTGGCGCTGCCCGGCGCTGAACATTCACAATCCCGACGGATCGTTAAAGTATCAGTTTTACGATTGGGGCGGACCCTATGTCGGTCTCGACAATTGCCGGCAGGTTTCGGACTCCGCCATCCGCGGCGTCACACACGACAAGGACGGCAACATTTTCATCTACGCCTGGTCCGACGGCGGCAACAGCGTGATGACCACCGAACCCAATGACGTCCGCCAGCCTGTCGCGCCGAAGGGCTTGGGCATCACCACCGCCGGCGCGGGCGTGTTGAGCTGTGCGTACCTTATTAAGATCGAGCCGAAGGAATACAAGACAATCGGCTGGACGCTGTGGCTCGCGTTCAATCGCGGCAAGCCCAACAGCATTTGGATCAGCGCGCTGGGATATGCCGACGATGGCTCGGTCTGCTTCGGCGGCGTCTCGGCGCAGGGCTTGTGGCAGACCAGCAACAAAATGACCGATGGCGTCCCGGCCGGAAACTACATCACGGTGCTCACGCCCGACATGAGCGGCGTGCGCTATTGCTCCGCGATTCCCGGCGCGGGCGTCACGACCATCGGCAATGAAGAGCGCCAATGCTGGGGCGTCGCGTCAGGCAGCGTGAATGGAAAACCGCGCGCGCTTTTTTTCGGCGGCGCTGTGGCGGATGAAGAGCAGTACGGCGTGAAGTCCAAGACGCCGGTCAAGAACGCGTTGCAAGAGAACTTCGGTGGCGGCTGGTGCGACGGCTACGTCGTGATGCTCGATCTTTCAAAAGGAGCCGCGCCGGCGCAAGCCGCCACGCCCGCCAATGAAAAGCATGACCCAAAGCCAACGCGCGCGAGCTTTGAAATCGGTGCGCAGGCGAAGAACAGGAAGCGCCCCGACCCGATTCCCGCGGACGGCACCGTCTTTCATTTCAACGCGGACGTTCCGAAGTATGTCACGGTCGATGCGGAAGTCCGCGACCGCGCCGGGAAATTCTGGCCGAGCTTTCTTTCCGGCAAACCGGTCAACGGCGAATGTGTCGTCAAGACGGCGGGACTGGAACCGCGCTTCACTGTCGCGTGCAACACGATCGCGCAGAACAAAGGCGATCAAAGCCGGCGTATTCTCGGAGAACTCGTGAAGAACGAGCAGGCGCCGAAGTTCGAGTTCACGCTCAGCGCGCTCGGCCCGCTCAAAACGCAGGAGCTGTCCTCCGTCGACAAAAAGGGCACCGCGCAGACGCGCACCGTCGAGTATTTCGAAGGCAAAGGCACGCTTGAATTCGGCGCGAAGAAGCTCGACGTTGCGCCGCGTGTCACGGTGGGCTACCGGGGGCCGAAAGAGGGCGGCGTCGACGGCGTGAGGCTGACCGCATGGCTGTCGCTGACCGCAAAAGAGCTGGGACTCAGCGCGCTGCCGCCCGAAAGCGAAATCGACGTGCGCATTGGAATGAGCGGGACGACGCTGACGGCCAATCCGGCGAAGAAGAAATAGACATCCGGAAACTTTGCGCGGAGGCGTTTGCGGATGATGCCGATGTTCAAAAGCATCAACCAAAAGAGTGACTCGAACTCAAAGCTTTTTGTTGAAGGAAATGACGATGGGACTTGAGCTCTGGCGGGCTGTTCGGATTCTGGTTTGGATTGCTTGTTTTGTTGCGAGCAACCCGGCGCTGGCGGTTGATGCGCTTAAAGAATCCGGAGTGGAACACGGGCTCTGCGTGATTCTGCCGGCTGCGGATGGCGCGGCCGTTTGCGCGCTGACGAATGGCGGAAAGATGCTGGTGCACGCGCTGGCCGCAGATGATGCGGCGCTCGAGAAGACACGCGCATTCCTCGAAGCGAACGGCGTACACGGATTGGCCACAGTCGACAGACCGATGGCTTTCATGCCGCTGCCTTACGCGGACAACCTGGTCAATCTGGTCGTTTGCGATGCCGATGCGCTGGGCGAAAAAGTTCCAACGCACGCGGAATTGCTGCGTGTTTTAACGCCGGAAGGCGTCATGCTGATCAAGCAAAACGGCGCGTGGCAGAAGATCGTGAAACCGCGGTCGGCGGAGATGGACCAGTGGACCCATTTGGATTACAACGCGGCCGGGACTGGAGTTTCGCATGACAAGCTGGTCAAGCCGCCGACGGCTATCCAGTGGCGCATGGAGCTGGAGCCGTATGCCGGGCTTGGCGGAAATCCTGCGGCGTACCGCCCGTATACCGGTTTTCGGCTGGCTGGCGGGCGCGCTTTCTTTGCGTTGAATGTGGGGAAAGAAGAGCAGGCCAAGCCCAAGAATCCGCAGGTCGTCACAGTGGGGCGCGATGCGTTCAACGGCTTGCCGATTTGGAAGATTCCGTCCGTGAGCCCGGGCAGCGGGTCGCCGCAGGAATACCAGTTCGTCGCCAACAGCAGCCGAGTCTTCACTTACCTTGAGCCCAATTCATATGCCGTTGCGCTCGATGCCGCCACGGGCAAAGTCGCGACGCAATTTGACAAAGGCGCGAAGTTCGCGCCGCGCAAGAATCTGCATCCCGCGTATTACATGCTGCGCGCGACGAATGACATTCTGGTGGAATGCGCGGAGGACAAGCTGTTTGCTCTGGACGCGGCCTCGGGGAATTTGAAATGGGTTTATGAAGAGAAGGGCGGCTTCGTCTGTTTCCCGCGCGTCCTCGAAAAAGAGCAGCGCGTACTGGCCCAGGTCGTGGAGAAAGATCTCGATCGAATCCAGGGGCGCTGGGCGAATATCAAGACCAGCGCGCTGGTTTGTTTGGATCTGCAAACCGGAAAACAGATCTGGCGCAGCACCGACGTGAGCGGCCAGAATCTCGGCCAGACGATTCAATCGGACGATTGCATTTACGCGTTCAATCCGGCGGGCATCGGGGCATCGGAATCGTCGAACAAACGCGAAAAGGGCTCGGGCGTTGTGGCGAAGTTGAATGCTGCCGACGGAAAATTGCTTTGGAAAAGCGATCCGTTTCCCTGGGGCTACAACCTGCTGGTCCGCGACGGCAAGCCGTATTTCGCGACGCCCAGCGACTTGAATGTGATCTCGCCCGACGATGGAAAAATCAGTGTGTTTTGGAAAGCCTCCTTCAACAACCGCTGCAACCGCACGGCCGCGACGGATGATTGGATCATTATGGGCATGGGCAATTTCGTCAATCGTGAAGGCGTGGCGACGGTGCTTGGCGTGTCGCGCGGCGGCTGCGCGCAGGGCGTCGTCCCGGCCAACGGGCTGATCTATTACACTCCGAACACCTGTCATTGCATCACGATGTTGCGCGGACATCTGGCCCTGAGCGCCGAACCCGTGCGCGAAAAACTGTCCGACGAGAAGCGCTTGAGCAAACAAGGTTCATACGCCACGCCACGCGATGCGAAGCCCACTGATCTGAGTGGACCCATCGCCTCCGAATGGCTCCCGCAGATTGCGCGCGGCGCGCCGGAAACCGTTCCGGTCAAGTTCGGCGAGCGAGAGATCGTTTCGATCGTTCATGAGCACCGCGTTGAATGTCGCGAAGCCGGCAAAGCCGTGTGGTCGATGACGGTGGGCGGCCGTGTCAGCCAGCCGCCGATCGTCTCGAACGGCTTGTGCTATTTCGGCGCTCATGACGGGCATCTGTATTGCCTCAACGCATCCGACGGCGCACTTCAATGGCGTTTTCTGGCCGCGCCGTACGAACGCAATTTCGTCAGCCACGGGCAACTGGAATCGAGCTGGCCGGTGTACAACGCGGCGCTTCACAATGGCAACGTGTGCTGCGCCGCGGGGCTGCATCCGGAAACCGGTGGCGGGATTCACGTCTGGGGCCTTGATCCAAAAACCGGCGCGATCAACTGGCGCAAGAATCTGAAACGCAGCCCATTGCTCATCAAGCCAAACGACCCCGAAAACAAAAAAGGCGTCATCGCGCCGAACAGGGTGATGAACTCGCCGCTGCTGAGCGACGGGAAATTTCTCTCATTCACTGGAGTGAGTTTCATGCAGGAGGAATCGGAAGCGGAGATCAACCAGCGCATCGATCATGACAGCGCCGGCGACAAGAATCGCAATTGGGGTTGGTCGCTGCGTGGACCGATGCTTGGCAATGAGAAGAAATAAGAAATAAAAGTTCGTCCGATTCGTCCCCAAAAATATTGTCTCATACATGAATGGATTGTAGTTAGAGTGCCGATTGCTCCAACAATTTTCCAATCGAGATGTACCGCTTCTTAAGCCATTCCGGCTACTTACTCTCGCGCAGCCGCGAAACACGTGATGCTCCCATCCGACGTCGTGACGTAAACGCGCCCGGCGCAGGCGCTGATGCCGCCGAGAATGGGCTTGGCGGGGAGCGCAAGCGTTTGCTGCTCTTTGCCGTCCGCCAATCCGAGAACCAGCAGGCGGAACGGGAGGCGTTGTTTTTCTTTGGATTGGTCGCTGTTCACGACTGAGAATCCCACCAATACTTTGTCGCCGGCAACTGCCAGCGCGTCAGTTCCATCACCGCGCGTCAGGGGCATGGGGTTGTCCCATTTCAGATCCGAGCCGAAGGTCTTCTTGACAACGCGGTCCGGCTCCTTTTTGTTCGGGACAGCGGTGGATTCCAGTGCCGCTTTGCGGTCAAATGCCCGCACCCACGAACCCTTGTCTCCGCCGCGATGCTGCACCGCCCCGTCGGCGCCGCCAACGCACACGAAGCGGTTGTCGCGATAGGCGAACATCCGCGCCTGCACATGCCCGAAGGCGCTCATTTTGTAGCCGCCGAGGAATTCGGTGCGATTGAGCAAACCCTGATTGCCCGGCACAAGAATCCCGACTTCATACGCGCTCGCCCAGAACATGTGCTCGTCGATTTTCTTGGCGTTCTTCGCGATGGTCGCCGGCACCAACTGGCCGTTCTCGCGGACGCAGCGAAGGCGCGGCATCAGGAACAATTTGTCGTTCGTGACGGGCGGGCTGTTGGCGCAGTTCGGCCATTCCGGATCGGGCGAGATGGCTCCCGTGTCGCCGGTGTCTTTGCGAAGTTCGTCGCGGCCGAAGCGGCCGTTCGCCAGGGCTTTGCCCGTCGCCGCATCCAGCCGCCACCACCACAAGCCGCCGTCGCAATCGTTGTGTCGCCCTGCCACGGCCCAGACTCCTTCCGCATCCACCGTGACGGTTCCGAACAGTGGCCAGAGCGATTCGAGTTGCCCGTTGACGACGATCTGCTGGCGTCGCGGCGCGGCGCGAAAAGTCCAGATGCGTTCGCCCGAATCCCGGTTGAACGCGTACAGAAAACCGCTGCGCGTCCCGGCGAACACGATGCCCTGCGCTATGGTCGGTTGCGAATCGATGCGGCCCTCCACGCTTGCACGCCAGCGCTCTTTTCCCGTGGCGGGATCGATGGCGATGATTTCCTGGCGATCCGTCAGCGCGAAGACGGCAACGCCCTCCGCGACGCTCACGCCGGTGACAGGGCCTTGTCCGTACCATTGGTTCGCCCATTCTTTGCCCACCAGCGATTCAAGCGGCTGAGCCGGACGCAGAGTCCAGATCGCCTGGAGTTTGTCGGGAACCGTCGTGCCGTTCCACGATGACCGTAGGTTGTCGCGTAGGTACGCGGGCCAATTGTCGTCGGAGGCGGCCGGGACAGGCGCGGGTTTGCCGGTGCCCGCGTCGAGACGTTCGCTGTCATCCGGCGGCAGGGGGCGGCGCGGGTTGAAGACATTGTGGCCTGGCAGGTACGGGTTGCAAAAGCAATGATTTGGCGTGATGTAGGTCATGCCGTTGGCGGGAAACGCGCCGACATCGCAGGTGGTTCGCGCGACATTGGTTTGCTGAACTTCGGAACCATCGAGCGCATACGTCGTCAGCGATCCGAACAAATATTTCGGCGACGCGCGATAGACCGTGCAACCGACAGGCCGCAGCAATTTCGAATACGCGCGTTCGAATTTCTCGGCATCGGTTGGCGCGGCAGGATCGGTGTTTCCATACACGCCGATGATGTTCGGAAACCACCAGCGGCCGCCGACCGGCAGCACGCGGAAACCGGAATGACCGCCGCCGATGGTTCCGATCTGCTTCTCATCTTTGTCCGCGGGCGTGGCGCCATAGGTGACGAAGCGCCCTGTTCTTGCATCGAGCACGAGTTGGCGGACGAGTCCTTTCGACTGCCAGACCTGCTTGGTTTCCGCACGCAGCGCAAACACAAGCCGGCCCTGGTCGAGCGCCATGTTGTACGCGATGGCGCCGCGTTGCTCGGGCGCTTCGAGCGTCACCTTTCGGACCGATTCGTCTTTTCCGGCCGTTCGAGCCGTGAAGATCGCCGGCATTTCTTTTTTCCATTCCCACACCCAGCGTTGTTGCCCAGTCTTCAAATCAAGCGCCAGCACGCGCTCGACCACCGTCACCGGCCAATGCGTGTAACTGGCCGCTTGCGCCCAGGTACCCTGCACCGCGTATAGCGTATCGCCTGAAGCCAGCGGATGTCCCCACACCATGCCGTCCAAGGCTTGCGCACTCCACAAGCGCTTTCCCGACTGCGCATCAAGCACGGCCAAGCCCGGACCCGCAACTTGAATGAGCAGGCCATCGATCAGCCGCGCCTGGAAATCACGCGCGCGTTCCTTGAGCGCCTGCTGCAATTCCTTCGCGGCCGCCGGATCTTTTGGCATCTCCGCGGGAAGTTTAAATGTCAGTCCTTCGTTGTACTCCAGGACTGTCTTGCCCGTGCGCAGATCGAGTGCGAGTTGACAGCGGCTCGGAATACCGTTCGGTAGATTCGTGCCGCCGGTCGACGCTCCCGGAAAAATATAAATCCGGCTCGAATCCACCAGCCACCCGAAGCGCGTCGCCGGCAGCATGCCCGGCCTTCGCCACAGCGGCAGCCCATTAAACGCATCACGCGCCCAAAGCCCTTCCGCGTCGTGGCCGATCACCAGATCGTCGATCACGCGCACGCCGTCACTGTGCGTATCCTGCGGCCCGACCTGCCATTGAAGGCCGCGTGCCGGGCCAGCGATGATGTCGCTCGACACGTCGCTCATGGCGGCATCATGAAAATACTGCGGCCAGTTGTCGACTTCCTTTGAACGCGGCTTGTCGACGGCCGCCCACTTTCCATCGCTCTTAAAATACGCTTTGCCGAGCGGACGCAGCACGCGCAATAGCTCCTCGCGCTTCAGCGTCTTCGCGGCATCGAGATCCGCCAGGACAATCGACGCGACCTGATCGGCGAGCGGCAGACTGCCGTCCGCGCCGACTCGCGCGGCAGTGGCCTGGCCATGAATGCCGGCTTTGACGAAGCGCAGCCTCAGTTGCGTTTCGGTGGCGGCATCAAGCGCCAGCGCCTGCACGAGAAGCTGTTCATTCTTTGCGATGGCTTCAGCGAACGCGCCCTCCATCGCGCCCACATGAACCACCAATCCATGCCGGATGCCAACGGCGTTCCATACCGCCTCCGCCGGCGGCTCTTCAGCACGGATGGAGCGCGCCAAAAGAAACGAAACGCTGATTGCGACGATTGCGATCCATGACAACTGGCGGCCGTTGCGGGACTGTTTCATGTGGGCTCTCTCCGAATTTCACTTCAAGTCAACGCGGCACTATTTCTTCTCCGCGGGGACAGCGCTTCTTGTGACGGTGACGGTGATGCTGATGGCGTCGGCATAAACTGCTTTGGAATTCTTTGCGTCGCGCGCGTTCGTGGCGACCAGGAACACGCACGTGCCGGGGGACTCGGGCGTCCCGGTAAGTACGCCCGTCTTGGGATCGATGGCAAACACAGGCGCCGCTCGCTGCGGATTGCTGTTGTATTGCGTGATTCCATTCTTGCCGGCAATGACCCATTCAATGGCATCGCCGGGTGCGGCTTCCGCGTCGAATTTGACCTCAAACTTCTCACCGGCTTTTGCGGAATAACTGAGTTGCGTGGTTTTGATGTGGCCGGCGCGAGCTGCAGCTGCCAGCGCCGCGATATTCCGCGGCGTTTTGGCGTACTTGACATACTCGTCGAAGAAGTCGAGCGTGCGATCGCGCCAGGTGGAATCTTTTCCGTCCCTGGTTTTGGACGGCGTGTCGCCACTCGGCACGTGGGTGTTTTTGACATCCAGCACGGCGATCTCGGCGATCGCGCCCGCGTCCTTGTAAGCCTGCGCGCCGTCCGGAAGTTTTCCCGTCAAATCGTTGTGGCAGGTGAACAACGGCGGGTCATTCGAGTCGAGCCACTTGCCGCCGTCCGCTTGGATAATACGGTTCTTGCCCAGTTTTTCGGCGCCCCAATCCGTGGCGAACGCCTGAAGGCGCGGCGAAATGCCGTCGTCCTGCCAGCGCGGATTGAGCATCGGCAAATAGAACGGCGTTGCGCGCTTCAATCCCTTGAATTCAAGCGGCATGAGCGTCGAAAAATCCGATGGCGCCAGATACTGCGCCAGCCAGCCGCCGGCCGAAAAACCCCAGCCGCCGATGCGCTCCGGATCGATACGGAATTTTTCGGCGTTCCTGCGCAGATAGCGCAGTGCTTCCCCGCCGTCCCAAATCGCCTGCGGCACGGGCACGGCAGCGCCGAGGACGTAGTCCGGCATGGCGACAACATATCCCCGCGCCAGCAGCGCCTTCATTTCTTTGGGCATGCCGCCCGCAACTTTGCCGCTCCAACCGCCGCCGTAAAATATCACAACGCACGGCAGCCTTCCGCCGCGTTCGGCATCCTTGGAGTCCTTGGGAACGTACACGTCAATCCGTTCCCACTCGCGCGCCTCAGGAAGAAACTTCTGTTGCACAAAACACTCAGCTTCCGGAAAGATTGGCGGCTTGTAATTGCTGGGATCATACCGATCGACCGCTGCGGCGACACACGTCGTCAACAACGCGGCGGTGACGGTTGCAGCCGTTGCGAGAATGGCTCGGAACGAGCGTCGAAATAGGGTCACGCGTTTCGCCTTTCTGTTGGCATTGCGATCAAATGTACGGCGCAAGATTGTTCATTATTTGTTTTCAGCAATGAAGCAGAATCAAAATGCGCTCTTTGCAATATTCAATCCTGCATGCAGTATAGAATACACTGCATGCGATACAGTGCATGTTGTTTTCGCGGGAGCCAGGGCCATCATTCCGAAAAGAAATTTATGTGACGAGCGCGAGTTATGAGCATGAACCTCGAAGGCTTTCTAACGTCGCGCGGCATATGATTCGAATTCAATATTTTTGCATGCACACCGCGCACGCTGGATCACGGCTGATTTTCACCGTCCGAAAATTCATCGTACGCAAATCGCAGCGCAGCATCCTGCCGTACAGCGGCTCGCCAAAGCCCGCGATGATTTTGACCGCCTCGGCCGCCCCCAGACAC
>JBAXUS010000379.1:0-3643 GCA_037129555.1 Planctomycetota bacterium | reverse complement strand
AGCAGTTGGACAGCATATTGATGACGAGCCGTCCGCGCGCTTGGAAACGTTCGATACTGTTCGATAAATTCCCGAGACCCAGATACGACAGATGCGCGGCGATGCCTTCGTTGTTGCGCCCATCGCGAATGACGCGGTTACGTCCGTCGCCGAAGAGTTGATCCATGCGCGTGAACAAGTCATCAAGACGCGCTTGCTGGAGTTGCTGAATCTTTTTGCGCGTGAAAACGGCAGCTCGGAGATCCGCGTCGGGCAACAGTCCACCCGCTTCAGCGAGCAGGTCTGAAATCTTCGCACCGTCTTGAAGAATGTACGTTCCGGGGAACGGCACGCGTCCGCCGATGCGCACGGAGACCTGCATCGACTGCACGCGCTTGATCACGATCTGGTCCTGATTTTCGAGCAGCAAATCATAATCTGCGAGGCGGCGCAGCACGTCGTCCAAGCGGAAGCGGTAGTTGCTCACGTTCATCTGCGTATCGTCGACAGTTCGCTTCAGGCGCACAATTTTGCTTTCACCGGGGAACGCGTCAGTGGTCGGTCCGCCCGCAATCCGGATCAATTCTCCGAGCGAGAGATTGGCTGTGAGTTTGTAGACCCCAGGCTTTCGAACGCCACCGGTGATGCGCACGGTGCCGTCGTCGCGCGTTTCGAGATGCGTGAAAATCTTCAACGAATCCAAGCGCTGCAGCTTGATGTCCGCGTCTTTATTACCGGCTAAAATCCCGGCGAGGTCGATGGAGATGATCTCCTCGCGCGTGCTCGCGGCGCGGTCGCCGGGCATGATGTCATAGGACGCAGCCGTACCCAGCGGGCGGATGATCATGGCGCGGTCCAACGCGGCGTCGAGCTGGAAGCCGTTGGCTTTACGGATGAGTTCAATGACCGACATTCCTTCTGCGAACGGATACGTCCCGGGGCGAATCACGGCTCCGGAAACCGCGACGGTGTCATTTAGAACCGTGTTGATTTGATTGAACGCGATCACGTCTCCGTCTTGAACCGGAAACGATGTGGCTTGCTTCGTGTAGTCAATCGATTGAACATCCCGGCGCGTATTCGCATTCGTGCGTTCAATTTGGACACTATTGAGTTGCGTGAACGCGGTGAGGCGGCCGACGTAGTTCATCAATTGAGCCAGCTTTGTGTTGTCGACCAATTCGTAAATACCACTGCCCGCAGGTCCAATCACAGCGGCAGTCGCACCAATCGGCCCGACAAAAACACGGTCGTTGGAGAGCAGCACGGCATCGGCGATGGTATTGCCGGTGGCCAACATACTGTAAAGATCGACGTGAATATCCGCGCGACCCAGGCGTTGAATGACGATGTCGCGCAGCGTGCCATCCTTCGTCGGCCCACCCGCAGCGAGCAACAAATCAGTAAGCGTGGCGTTGGCGGTCAACACTTGCAAGCCGGGCTGTTTGACGAAACCGTCCACGCGGACGCGGATGCCGTGCAATTTGCCGAGCGAGACATCGAGCGTGAATTTGTTCGCGCCTTTTTGGGTGGCAATTTTCATGCGGATGATCTCGTACAAATCTTTGTTGCGAAGTTGCGCGACTTTGATCGGGCCGATGTTATCTTTGTCGATGAAAATCGTGCCATCGCGGTCGACCATGAGCGTCTTATCGAATTCAAACGCTTCGATGGATTTGATGCGAATTTCGTCACCGGGTCCGATGACGAATTCCGGATCAGGCGGAACATTCGCTTCCAAACGTGCGCCACCGACGAACGATTTGTAGCCGAATTGCTCGAGGCGGCGGTTGCGGCTCAGGCCTTGGCTACCGTTGTACAACGCTTCGATGCGCGAGAGCGGGAGGCGCGGTTGTGCGGCGAGTTCGATGATGTCGGCAGACGAAAGCGCGTCAGCTCCGGCAACGACCTGACCCCCAGCAGGAACGGTTTGGCGAGGCCGGACGATAGTCGCGGCGGGACGCGGAGCAATGTCGGGCGCAGGAAGTGAAACGATCTCGGCGCGCGGTGTCTGCAACGCATTCAAATCGATCACGTCGGCGGCGGGACTTGTCGCGGACGGCGAGAGAGCAGCAGGCTGACGAACGGGACGTAATTCGAAAATATCGGCATCAGGAAGTTCGTTCGTCGGAGCGGCACCCTTTTTAGGCACGTCGCCACGCCATGGCTTTGGTGCCGGTTCAGAGGCAAGCGGCTTCACCCGCGGGTCCGGAGTTTGGCCGGGCTGCGGTTGGTTCAAGCGTGAGTATTCAACATCAGAACGCGTTTTCGCCGGTTGAGCGGGCGGCGTGTTACCCTTGTATTTATCTTTGGATTTGACGTCGCTGCTTTGATTGGCGATGGCTTCGCGCAGCCATGCCGGTGCGCCATCGGATGGACCGTCTTCGGCAGCGCAGCAGGACATCAAGGCTGCCGCCGCGCAGAGCAAAAATGTTGCGCGCATGTGTTCCAACTTCATCTGATTACCCCCCCGGGAATGTTGTCGTCTAGCTCCTTATTATCGGACCGGAGTAGGGGCTGGCTTGAGCGAAATGGGCGATAATGCAGCGTTTTATCGGTCGTTGAACGGTGGACAGGATGAGTTGAGCCGGTTATCGTGCTGAAATACGACTTTCTAGGAGCGAGCCATGTAAGAAGTCCTGCCCGACAACGAACCCAGCACCGAGGCCAGTTCCGATTATGAGCCGCCGACGAGACCGACAGGCGTGTCCATCATCGCTGTGTTGGCGATGGTTTTTGGTGGATTGAACCTGTGTTTCGCTCCGGTCGGCATCGTGCAATTGTTCATTTCAAAAGACCCGATTCACGACGCCATGCGCAACGACCCGGCGTTGTATTATTTCACGGTCGTCAGCGGAATTGTAGGCTGGTTCATCTCAGCCGTATCAGTCGCGCTGGGATCGGGCCTGTGGCGTATGAAAGAGTGGGCGCGCAAAGGGATGGTGGTTTATTATTGTGTCACGGCGGTGTGGACGCTTGTGGGCGGAATTTTCAGCACGATTTACATCACTCCGAAAATTATGGAAATCTCGATGGCCATGCAGCCGCAGAAATTGCCTGCCGGAGTAATGGACGGAATTAAATTAGGCAGCATGATCGGCGCAGGTGTGATGATATTGCTTTTCTGCGGCGTCTATATTTTCATCGCGCAGTACCTGGCACGTCCGAGCGTGAAAGCTGCATTTCGGGAAATGGAGTGACGGGAAGTAGATGATCTCTTCGTAATTACCACCCAGCCACCGCATCATTTAACGTCTCAAACGTATCCACAACCTTGTGCATGCGCACGAGTCGGAACATCGCCGTCGGTTGCTGTTGCAGAGCGATCATGCGCAGGCCTCCGCCTTTGAGATTGAGGCGGCGGATGCAGGACATTAATGCGCCCAATCCGGTCGAATCCACGAAGTTGATCATGTCCATATTCAGGATCACTTTCGTATAGTTCTCGACGACCTTATTCATCTCGTCACGAAACTCCGGCACCGTTCGCACGTCCAACCGGTCCACATGCGGAGTCGCCACCGCAATCCCACCCACTTCTTGAATCGCTACCGTCATAATGTCCCCTTTTCTCGTCCCGTCGTTAGGACCCAAAAACATTCGCGTCGATTCGCGTTATTCGATGTTAAAAAGCCGTTTGTCGTTCTACTTCCAAAGCGCGCGC
>JBAXUS010000378.1:0-3651 GCA_037129555.1 Planctomycetota bacterium | reverse complement strand
AGCAGTTGGACAGCATATTGATGACGAGCCGTCCGCGCGCTTGGAAACGTTCGATGCTGTTCGACAAATTCCCAAGACCCAGATACGACAGATGCGCGGCGATGCCTTCATTGTTGCGTCCGTCGCGGATGACGCGGTTACGTCCGTCGCCGAAGAGTTGATCCATGCGTGTAAACAAGTCATCAAGACGCGCTTGCTGGAGTTGCTGAATCTTTTTGCGCGTGAACACGGCAGCTCGGAGATCCGCGTCGGGCAACAGTCCACCCGCTTCAGCGAGCACGTCTGAAATCTTCGCACCGTCTTGAAGGATGTACGTTCCAGGGAACGGCACGCGTCCGCCGATGCGCACGGAGACCTGCATCGACTGCACCCGCTTGATCACGATCTGGTCCTGATTTTCGAGCAGTAAATCATAATCCGCGAGGCGGCGTAACACGTCGTCCAAGCGGAAGCGGTAGTTGCTCGCGTTCATCTGCGTATCGTCCACGGTCCGTTTCAGTCGCACGATTTTGCTTTCGCCGGGGAATGCGTCGGTCGTCGGGCCTCCCGCAATCCGGATCAGTTCTCCGAGCGAGAGATTGGCCGTGAGTTTGTAGACGCCGGGCTTTCGAACGCCACCGGTGATGCGCACGGTGCCGTCGTCGCGCGTTTCGAGATGTGTGAAAATCTTCAACGAATCCAATCGCTGCAGCTTGATGTCAGCGTCTTTATTCCCAGCCAAAATCCCGGCGAGGTCGATAGAAATAATTTCTTCGCGCGTACTCGCAGCGCGATCACCGGGCATGATGTCATACGACGCGGCGGTGCCCAACGGGCGGATGATCATGGCGCGGTCCAACGCGGCATCGAGCTGGAAGCCGCTGGCTTTGCGAATGAGTTCGATGACCGACATGCCTTCAGTGAACGGATACGTCCCGGGACGAATGACCGCTCCGGAGATCGCGACGGTATCATTCAGAACCGTATTAATCTGATTGAACGCGATCACGTCTCCGTCCTGAACCGGGAACGCGGTGGCTTGCTTCGTGTAATCAATCGACTGAACGTCCCGGCGCGTGTTGGCGTTCGTGCGTTCAATTTGGACGTTATTGAGCTGCGTGAATGCGGTGAGGCGACCGACGTAGTTCATCAATTGAGCCAGCTTGGTGTTGTCGATCAATTCGTAAATGCCACTGCCCGCTGGTCCAATCACGGCAGCGGTCGCACCAATCGGCCCGACGAAAACGCGATCATTCGAGAGCAGCACGGCATCGGCGATGGTATTGCCGGTGGCGAGCATGCTGTAGAGATCGACGTGAATATCCGCGCGCCCCAGGCGTTGAATGACGATGTCGCGCAGCGTGCCGTCTTTCGTGGGCCCACCGGCCGCGAGCAACACGTCAGTCAGCGTCGCGTTGGCGGTCAGCACCTGCAAGCCGGGCTGTTTGACGAAGCCGTCCACGCGGACGCGGATGCCGTGCAATTTGCCGAGCGAGACATCGAGCGTGAATTTGTTCGCGCCTTTTTGGGCGGCGATTTTAGCGCGGATGATATCGAACAAATCCTTGTTGCGAAGTTGCGCGACTTTGATCGGGCCGATGTTGTCTTTGTCAATGAAGATCGTGCCGTCTCGGTCGACCATGAGCGTCTTATCGAATTCAAACGCTTCGATGGATTTAATGCGAATTTCGTCGCCGGGTCCGATCACGAACTCCGGATCAGGCGGGACATTCGCTTCCAAACGCGCACCACCGACGAACGATTTGTAGCCGAACTGCTCGAGGCGTCGGTTACGGCTTAAGCCCTGGCTACCGTTGTACAACGCTTCGATGCGCGAGAGCGGCAAGCGCGGTTGCGAGGCGAGTTCGATGATGTCAGCTGACGAAAGCGCGTCGACTCCGGCGACGACTTGAGCGCCAGCGGGAACAGTCTGGCGAGGCCGGACGATAGATGCTGTGGGACGCGCTGAAATATCGGGCGCGGGCAGAGTCACGATCTCGGCGCGCGAAGTCTGCAAGGCGTTCAAATCGATCACGTCGGCTGCGGGACTTGTCGCGACGGGCGCAAGCGCGGCAGGCTGGCGGACGGGCCGTAATTCGAAAATATCGGCATCAGGAAGTTCGTTCGTCGGGGCGATGCGATCACCCTTTTTAGGCACGTCGCCGCGCCACGGTTTTGGCGCCGGTTCGGATGCGAGCGGCTTCACGCGCGGGTCCGGAGTTTGGCCGGGCTGCGGTTGGTTCAAGCGTAAGTTCTCGACATCCGAACGCACTTTTGCAGGCTGGGCGGGCGGCGTGTTGCCTTTGAATTTGTCTTTGGATTTGACTTCGCTGCTTTGATTCGCGATGGCTTCGCGCAGCCATGTGGGTGCGCCATCGGATGGACCGTCTTCGGCAGCGCAGCAGGACATCAAGGCTGCCGCCGCGCAGAGCAAAATTGTTGCGCGCATGTGTTCCAACTTCATCTGATTACCCCCCCGGGAATGTTGTCTTCTAGCTCCTTATTATCGGACAGGGGTAGGGGCTGGCTTGAGTGAAATGGGCGATAATGTGGCGTTTTATCGGTCGTTGAACGGTGGACAGGATGAGTTGAGCCGGTTATCGTGCATGAATCGACGTGAGAAGTGTTTTAAGGAGCGAGCCATGGAAGAAGTCCTGCCCGACAACGAACCCAGCGCCGACTATGAGCCGCCGACGCGACCGACAGGCGTGTCCATCATCGCCGTGCTGGCGATGGTTTTCGGTGGACTGAATCTGTGTTTCGCTCCCGTTGGTATTGTGCAACTATTCATTTCAAAAGATCCGATTCACGACGCCATGCGCAACGATCCGGCGTTGTATTATTTCACGGTCGTCAGCGGAATTGTAGGCTGGTTCATCTCTGCCGTGTCCGTCGCGCTGGGATCGGGCCTGTGGCGCATGAAAGAGTGGGCGCGCAAAGGGATGGTGATTTATTGCTGTGTCACAGCAGTGTGGACACTTGTGGGCGGCGTGTTCAGCACGGTCTACATCACACCGAAAATTCTGGACATCACGATGGCCATGCAGCCGCAAAAATTACCCGATGGAATGATGGACGGAATCAAATTAGGCAGCATGATCGGCGCAGGTGTGATGCTGTTGCTTTTCTGCGGCATCTATATTTTCATCGCGCAGTACCTGGCGGGGCCGCGCGTTAAAGTAGCGTTTCGAACAGACGAGTAATTGGAGTGCAACCCTCGGTTCACCTTACCACCCCGCCACCGCATCATTCAACGTCTCAAACGTATCCACAACTTTGTGCATGCGCACAAGCCTGAACATCGCCGTCGGTTGCTGTTGCAGAGCGATCATGCGCAGGCCTCCACCCTTGAGATTGAGTCGGCGGATGCAGGACATCAATGCGCCCAACCCGGTCGAATCCACGAAGTTGATCATGTCCATATTCAGGATCACTTTCGTATACGTCTCGACGACCTTATTCATCTCGTCGCGAAACTCCGGCACCGTTCGCACATCCAACCGGTCCACATGCGGCGTCGCCACCGCAATCCCACCCACTTCTTGAATCGCTACCGTCATAGTGTCCCCTTTACCCGTCGTTGTTACCCAAAAACCATTCGCGAAAATTCGCGTCGCTTCGCGTTATTCGATGTTAAAAAGCCGTTTGTCGTTCTACTTCCAAAGCGCGCGC
>JBAXUS010000377.1:0-3691 GCA_037129555.1 Planctomycetota bacterium | reverse complement strand
TTCCACAAAGAGGGCCTCTTCGCGTTCGCCAGCGAACCCAAAGCCTTGTTGCAACACCCGTGCGTGAAACGTGAAATTGATCCGCAGGCCGCAGCGCGTTACTTCCTCCAGGAATTCGTCGCCGCGCCATACGCCATTTTCAAAGACATGCGCAAACTCGCCGGCGGCGAGTCGATCACCTACAATCTCAATGCCGACACGATCCGCATCGAACGTTATTACGACATGCCGTTCGTTGGACAACCCGTTCCGCCGGACAATCTCTCCGAAGAACAATGGTGCGTCCGCATCCGCGAATCGCTCGAAAATTCCGTGCGCCGCCGTCTCGTCTCCGACGTGCCGCTGGGCGTCTTCCTCTCCGGCGGAATCGACAGTTCAGCCATTACCGCCGCCATGGTCAAGATCATGGGGCCGTCGAACGTCAAGACATTCTCGATCGGCTTCAGCGACAAACGTTTCGACGAAAGCGCCCATGCGCAAAGCATGTCGAAATTCCTGGGAACGCAGCATTACGAAGACCACATGAGCGCCGAAGTCGCCACGTACATTCTGCCCAAAGTCGTCTCGTTCCTCGATGAACCGTTCGCCGATCCGTCCGTTCTGCCCACTTATTTATTGGCGCGTTTTGCGCGTCAGCACGTGACCGTCGCATTAGCCGGAGACGGCGGCGACGAATTGTTCGCCGGTTACGACACCTTCCGAGCGCTGCCGTTCACGAACTTCTACAACGCGGTCATTCCCGGCGCGATCCATCGCAACATCGTCCGCCCGCTGGCCACAAAAATGCCTGTCACCTACGGCAATTTCTCACTCGATTTCAGAATCAAGCAATTCCTGCGCGGAGCCAAAGTCCCCGAAAGCCAACGGCTCTGGCGCTGGCTCGGATCATTCGTGCCCGAAGAATTGAGCAACCTCATCGAGCCCGGCGTGTACAAGTCGTTCGACGCCAGTCAGCTCTATTCAGAAGTCGAAGCGTTGCACAGTCGCGTCGCCGAATTCGACGCTGTCACGCGCGACGGATACTTGTTCACGAAGACGTATCTCAGCGATGGCGTGCTCACAAAAGTGGACCGCGCAACCATGGCCGTCGGACTCGAAACACGTTCGCCGCTCCTCGATCCCGAATTCGTCGCGCTGGCCAGCATGGTTCCCAGCCGCTTGAAACACAAAGGCGGTTTGTCGAAATACATTCTGCGTCGCGCCATGGCGGGAATATTGCCGGACAGCATTTTGAATCGCCCGAAAAAAGGGTTCGGAATTCCCATCGGAGACTGGTTCCGCGGACGCCTTCGCGATATGTTGCAAGACACACTTCACGAACGCCGCATCCGAGAGGGTGGAATTCTCCGCCCCGCTGCTGTAAAGTCACTCATCGACGATCATCTCGCCGGTCGCCGTGACAATCGCAAGCCGCTGTGGACGCTGTTCATGTTTGAATTGTGGCGCGAACATTGGATGAAACAGTACACGCCGCCGACAGAAGACCGCGCGCGGATTATGGGTAACATTGCAAAAGAGAAGCTCGTCGTTGCCGGTGAGTAAAGCGTTAATTACTTTATGACAAATGAACCGTTTCCCAGGAATAGTGAACTGCCTAAAAACGCTACCGCATCGTGGTTGGACCTCGGTCTCTTTCTACTGATCGCACTCTTTACAATGTGGGGCATTGGCAGTTACGGCCTATATGAGCCCCACGAAGCTCAATACGGCGGCGGTGCAACCGAGATGGTGCAGCGCGGCGACTGGGTCACGTCCTACATCAACGGCGACCGCGAAGTCAACAAGCCGCCGCTGTTCTACTGGCTGATCGCCACCAGTTATTCAATTCTCGGTCGCTCCGGCCTTCCCGCTGAATTCGTGCTCCGACTTCCGCTCGCCTTGATCTGCCTCAGCGGAACGATCCTCGCGTGGCAATGGGCGCGCGAATTGTGGGGCGCCCGAGCCGGTCGATACGCCGCCATGATGCTCGCCGCCATGTCCGGATGGTACGTGTTCGCCCACCAATTAATGATCGACGAATTGCTGTCTGTCCTCGTTCTTCTCTCGCTTTATTTCCTCTGGAAAGCACTCGACAAACCGGAGTGCATCAAGCGCTGGAGTTGTTTCTATGCGACAATCGGCGTCGCAGTTCTTGCTAAAGGATTATTGGGCATCATCCTCCCCGTCCTCGTGCTCGGCGGCTACATTTTCATTCGCCGGGAGTGGAGCTTGATCTGGCGCGGGCGTCCGATCTTCGGCATTTTACTCATTCTCGCCGTCGTCTTTCCGTGGGGCTATTTATTCGAATCGCACAATCCCGGTGCGCTTAATTACATCGTGATCAACGAGCACTTCAAACGCCTGGTAGATCGGCGCGAGCCCCACGACTACGGCGACGTCCAAGTCAGCTCCGCCCTCTTCGTGCTCTTCGCACTGACCTGGGGAACGCCGTGGAGTTTCTTCCTGCCGCAGATCGGCTCCTTCACCGCCCGCAACGCATTCAAAAAGCCAGAAGCCGATCGCCCGACGTCCGCGCAAAACGCAGTCCTCTTGCTCGGCCTCGGAGCCACTCTACCCGTACTCTTCTTCGTCCCGATATCATCGCGCCTCATTTACTACTCGCTCCCGGCGATCCCGTCGCTCGCGATTTTAAGCGCAGGATTTTGGAACCAATCCGATACGTGGTGCACCTGGCATCGCAGACTCGCGGCAGGCGTGATCGCGCTCGTGGGATTGGTTGCGTTCGGAGCCATCTATTTCCTGCCACCCATGTTAGCGAGCATACCCGACCTCGCGATCATGCCTGTTTTACTCGCGGCAATTAAAATCGAAGCGGCGCTCATCGGAGTCGTTCTGCTCGCCGCCGGATACCTCATTTTCTCCCACCGAGAACGCATCGCGATGGGCCTGCTCGTCGCCATGATGGTCTCACTGGCGATCTTCAACGTCCGTGAATTCGCCAACTTCGACGCCATTACGTCATCCAAAAAAATGGTCGAAAAACTCGCCCCGCTTGTGGGTGACGACTGCGTCTGGATCTCCGAAGGCTCGGACGAAGTCGGAGCCGCTGCCGGAACCGCGTTCTACATCCGTCAAAACACATCGAATAAAAACGCGTTCGTCTGGATCATGAACGTCAATCCCAAGCGCCCCGAGCCCAAATATCCCGGCCCTGCGTTGAAATGTTTCATCAACCAAAAGCAATTGGACGAGAAGTGGGACGCCGACGTCCCGACGGTGTACGTCACCGATTTCAAACGCTCCGACTGGCAGGCCGACAAACCCGTTCTGCCGTCGAATAATCTTCACGATTTGATGCTCCCAGCCGAAATCTCCGGCCACCGCAAGGTCTTTGCGAACCCGGCGGCGTTGAATCGATTGAAGTACCATTTTCCTCATGTAAAGTAAGGACTGCCAGCGCACGTCAGATCGAAGTCGCTCACGTCATCACGACACTATGCTCCGCGACGGGTGCATCACTGGACTTGCGCCGCCGTTCCCCTCTCCCCTTGAGGGAGAGGGCCGACGAGCCTGCCCCTATTTTCTGTACCGAAAAGGGAGCTCGCGGGGTGAGGGGTAACCGTTGATTAATCCCAGCGCGTTTTATTTATCCACGTTCACCCCTCACCCGGCGAGCGAGTACGCTCGTCCGCCCTCTCATACCGATCTCAATTAGAAACCGCCGACTCAATCCACGGGAAGCAACATAAGG
>JBAXUS010000376.1:0-3697 GCA_037129555.1 Planctomycetota bacterium | reverse complement strand
TAAAATCGCAGATTTTCATGAGCCAGGGTAACCAATTCTTTTTAAGTGCTATTTCACACAAAGCCACGACGGCTTAACGCATCCGCTAATTGACTGATGAATTGGACGTTTATGAAGAATCTAACCATTTCCCTCATAGTAATTTTAAGCGCATTTCAAAGCCATGCTTCCTCGGTTCAGCAGCCGGAAGCGGCGTGCAATTTCATGGCTCAGAATTGCGCCGAGTACCACGAAGCCGGCACGATCAAAGGCAAGCTGGACCTGAACACGTTGGATTTTCCAAAGCTCGCTGGCCTTGGGAGCGTTCCTTCGGGAGCGCTGATGAGCGCGTTCAACTCCCGTCGAAATGACTGTGACGGCTAATAACAAGCGTGTGATCACGGATATTGTCATTGGCGATGTCTGGGTTTGCAGCGGTCAGTGGAACATTGATTTCCCGATGGTCGGCTGCAACAGACCGGATTGCTCAACAATCACAACAAACTGGAGAATGGTTATGGTTTCTGCGTATGACAGATGGCCCGGGACTTGGCTGCTTTGCCTCCTGATTATTTTATCAAATGCCGCGTTCGCCAAGGCTGACTCAAACTTTATCCAGGGCTGCACAGGATTTCCCTGCGCCAATTTTTCCGTGGGCGCGGAGGTGACGCCGGGCGGCGACCTGTTCCCGCGCATTTTGTTCAATCCGCCGGTATTGGGGAAGTGGCTGGAGGAATGGGGTGGCGGACAGTTGGCCGTGGAAGTGGCCGGAACGCGCTGGACGGCCAAGGATCTGCACGACAGCAAGGTGTTGAGATCGTGGCCACAGGCCTCGGTTCAGTGGGCTGACAAGAGCATGCCCGTGCGCCTGCGCCTTGACGCCTGGGCGCCAGTGGTGGAGAAGGACGTGGCCAGTACCGCCTTGCCCGTGCTGGTGACGCGCATAAAAGTGGACGGGCCTGCCGGGACCCCGGTCACGTTGATCTACACGGCCAAGCGGCAACGGGCTTTTGCGGCCGCCTCCGTTTCTTCCAGTGCCGATGTGGGCGCGCGCTTGGATGCGTTCCCGGATTGGGGCCTAGGCTGGGATCAGATGGAAACCGGCGATGAGCCCGGCTTCACGCGCCAGGACGACCACACCGTGCAGGGCCGCCTGCGTCTGACTCTGCCCGCTTCTGGAAGCCGCACCGTGTCTCTCTATCAGCTATTCTGGCATCCGGCTTGCCGCGCGGCTGCGGATTATGCGGATCTGCCCGCCCTCTTCAAGGGCCTGCATGAGCGCCTGCCCTCCCTTGAAAAAAGTGCGGCCACTTTCGCTGAGGTTCTTCCATCCAGCGGCGATGCCAAAGTGGATGAATACCTGCGCTGGTACATGACCGCTGGCGTCATGCTCACCCGCGTGCTGAAGGACAACACCACTTTGACCATGGGGTATGCCGAACTCAACCAACGCGATTCCTTCTGGACCAGCTTCCCACATTTGTATTTCTGGCCCGAAGCCGAGCGCCGCATGCTGGAAGAGAGCGCGGCCGCGGTGGCGCCCAGTGGCAAGGTGCCCACTTGCATTTATCCCACCATCGAGCGCAATGATGATCTGGACATCAACGAATACTTCCTGCTGCGCGTGGCACGCTTCTACCGTGAGCGTAAAGACAAGGCGCTGGTGCAAAAATTATGGCCGGACTGCACCCGCGCCATGCAATACCTGGTGAACCGCTGCGTGCCACCTTCGGCCTTGCCCGAGCAGAAGTCGTTCTGGGCGGATTGGAAGGATGTGAAGGGCGTGACCGGCCGCAAATACGGCCCGCACTTCACACTGCTCTATCTGGCCTGCCTGCAGGAGATGGTGTATCTGGCAGGTGAATTGGGACAGGACGATCTGGCCAAGACCTGGGATAAAGCGCGGATCGCCGCCGACCATCAAATCAACCTGCCCGTAGCCCAAGGCGGGCAATGGAGCGGCACGTATTACGTGAATGTCTGGCACGATGGACGGCAGGACGATGCCCTGCTTGAGGATCAGATGGTGGCTGGAGGGTGGGGCGTGATTTCCAAGGAGCGCTTTGAGAGCATCCGCGCGGAATTGAACGCGCGCAGCGAAAAGCCCTGGGGCGTGCGCGAGACCGTGCCTTACTACGACGAGAAGACTTTTGGCCTCAAAGGCGGCGATTACCACAATGGATCTGTATGGCCCTGGCTCAACTGCGCCGATGTGCTGGCGCGCCTTCGATACGGTCACCGCGACGACGCCTTGCGCATACTCAAAAAAGTGGGCGAATGGGATCTCGAGCATTATGGCGATTACCTACCGCATGAAAATCTGGATGGCGAGACCGGCACCAACGTTCGAAAATACATTCAGGGTTGGAACGCAGCCTATCTGGAAGCAGTCATGGCGTTAAGCCGTCAGCATTGATGGCAAATGCTCCGGCTCGTGAAAACCAGTCCGCTATTCTTCAGACTCACGCCCCATTGATGCGTGAAAGCAGCAGAAGCATAAGCGGATAAACCCCGCGCCCGCCTTCAATACCCCCTTCAGCGGTCACCTTTTTTCAACGATGTGAATTGAAAATTCGCGGATAGAATGGCAACTTGCACGAAAGGATTTTTAAATCATGCCGCCCCCACCGCCCCACCGCCATTTCCAAATCCATCTTTCGACGGCCATTGTGCTGATGTTTGTGGCGGGAGGGTTGATCTGGGCGAATGTGCGTGAAAAACCGAGTGTTATTGTTGAAAACGAGATGCCTTCATCTCCGTTAAGAAAAAAAAGAAAGTATACATACATTTCCTATTTCAATTGTCGGGGATGGCCTTGCTGTGTCACGAGCAATAATCCACTCGTTAAGTTGTGGCAACCGGATACCGAGGTCAAAATAAATTATTTAAATGCTGGATTAGATGTAGCTACTGCAGCGCTTCTTCTTTTCTTAGTTTGGTTTATCCTTGAATCCCTCATCCGTCGCCGCGCCGCGCAAAAGGAATCGTAACCCATGCTCTCCCGTCCGCGTTTGATGTCGCTGCTGACGCTGGTGCTCCTCTCCCTCACGCTGGGAGCAGCTGAAGGGGCGCGCGTGTTTCCGTTGTGGGATGGCAAAGAGACGGTGGCGTCGTATGCGGAGCGGGTGAAGCTTCCGGCGACGAAGAGTCTGGATCTCGGCGGGGGCGTGACATTGGATCTGGTGCTGATCCCAGCGGGGCAATTCATCATGGGATCGGAGGAACCGGCGAAGCCCACGATCACGGTGGTCGATGCAAATTGGTTGATCGGATCGGGTGGCGGAGCGCTGGCGATTCTCTTGATCGTGCTGGCGGTTCAATGCATCAAAAAGCGAAAATTTGGATTCACGCTTCGGTGGTTGTTACTTTCGACCATTGCAATAGGTGCCTTATCCGGCGGTATTGCGCGACGAATACCCGCTCAAAGAGTGCTTGAACAGTACGAGGAAGATCTAGATTGGTATAAAAACAGCCGTGCGCATGAAAAGCCTGCACATGCAGTTACAATTACAAAACCATTCTACATGGGAAAATATGTCGTCACGCAAGCACAATACGCCGCGGTGATGAAAACTAATCCAAGCTTTTTCAAAGGTGCGACGTTGCCAGTTGAATGTGTTTCGTGGGATGATGCTACTGCGTTTTGTTCGAAACTAAATAGTATATTATTGACTCGCGCACAGTTAAAGCGGTAAGCATGAAGTGCCGATAATATAGA
>JBAXUS010000375.1:0-3711 GCA_037129555.1 Planctomycetota bacterium | reverse complement strand
GCTTGAACACCGATTTCCAATCGTGCGGTGAAGTCGATGTGCTGGACGTGATCAAAGAAATGAAAGCGCATTACCGCGTCGATCCGGACCGTGTCTATCTCGTCGGGATTTCAATGGGCGGAATGGGCGTGTCAACAATCGCCGCACATTATCCGAACGAATTTGCAGCATCGATTGTAATCGCCGGGCGAGCTGACAGCCCGCTGCAAAACTACACAGCGCTCGACAATTTTCATCCGTTTAAACAGTGGCTAATCCACGCCGACAACCCGATCAGTTTGTGCGAAAATCTGGTCAACATGCCGCTGCGCATTTACCACGGACAGGACGACAATGTCGTCCCCGTCTCACAAGCAACCCGTCTCACGGCGGCTTTGAAAAAAGCGGGATGTAAACCGGAACTACTTATCATTCCCGGAGGCCATCGCGCGGGATTTGAACTCGTCCGAATGGAGGAACCCGTTCAGTGGTTGCTCAAACACAAACGCAATCTGACACCTGCGACCGAGCGTTTAAAAACGTATTCGCTGCAATTCGCGCGGGGCGCTTCAATCAAAACGACGAACGAATTCATACCCATTGATGTGGAATGGAAAGGCAATGCGAAGAATGGAATTGAAGTGATCAAGAAAAGCGCGAACGTGTTGGAGTTCAGTTTCCCGAAAGATACGCCCATTGGAACCGGAAAATATCAAGACATGTGCGGGCCGGTCCGCCAGGCATTTCGCGGCCCCTTCACCATTGTCTATGGGACAAAAGGCACTCCCGCCGCGAACGACTTTAACAAGAAAAACGCCGAGCGTTTCGAAGACGAATGGTTTCAATTCACACGCAGTCACGCGAAGATCAAAGCCGATGTGGACGTGACACCCGACGATAAACGCGACCGTAATCTCTTCCTGTTCGGCGAGGAACAAGACAACGCCCTCCACGCAGAACTCGCAAAGAATCTGCCGATCAGTGTTAAAAACGGAAGCGTTAAAATCGGCGACAAAACAACGCCGCTCGATGGCAAAGGCATCCTGTACATCTATCCGAGCGAGTTCTCGAACCGGAAACATGCCGTCGTGATTTGCGCTGGGATGCCGTATGGCGAGAAGATTGGTGTAAACCATAAACTCGATCTGGTGCCGGACTTTTTACTGTACGAAGGCGCAGCTTTTGACACCGATGGGACGAGCACAAACACAGCGGTGTGTGCGGGATTCTTTGATTCCAATTGGGCGATTGATGCGAAGACGATGTGGTGGGCGGAGAAGAAGTAGTCCAATTTTTTGAGGCAGTTCGGGGAGACGTGAATGCAATATGTGGTGAAGGTTCTGATCGATCTGGAAGCGCGTGACGACTTTGCTGCGCGCCAGGCGGCGAGCGCGATGGTGACGGAAAAGTTGGCGGGGGTTGCCGGAGTTCGCGAGATTATTTTGCATTCGAGTACCGATCACAAATCGATTCACGTCAATCTCGATGGCACATTTGACGGCCAATGGAACAAGGGTGGCCATGCAAAATCCTGACACGCTCACGAGCGAAAACGCGCGATGCAATCAACCGTGGTTCTTTGGGATTGCGTTCGGACTTCTCACGGCGGCGTATCTTTCGACAGCGCTGATTTCGATTGCAGACTTGCCGCTGCTTGATCCCGATGAACCGCGTTATGCAGGCGCGGGCCGGGCGATGGCTGAAGGCGGATCGTGGCTGGTCCCGGAATTCAACGGCGCGCCGCGCATCAACAAGCCGCCGCTGTATTACTGGCTCGTCGCTGTGAGTGATAAAATCGCGGGCGGCGCGACGGAAACATCGTCGCGCATGCCGTCGGTCGTGATGGGCTTGTTCATGCTATGGGGCACAATCTGGTTGGGACGAAAAGTCTTCGGAGCAGCGACCGGTCTGCTCGCCGGATTGGTGCTGGCTTCGACTCCATTATTTTTTGCACTCTCCCGATGCTGCATCACGGACATGACGCTCTCAACGTTTATGGTCGGCGCGTTGGCGTGCTTGATGCTCGGCATGACGGGCGTCGCGCCTCCGAAAAAGTCCAGTTGGATCGCGGCCGTTTTGTTTGGGCTCGCGGTGCTGACGAAAGCGACCGCTGCGTTCGCGGTGGTGCTTGTCGTCGTTCTTCAACGCGCGATGTCGCTGCCCAAAGAAAGTCGCCCCGTCGCGGCGAAATGGTTGCCGTGGATGCTGGCGCTCGCTCTTCTTTTTTCAGCGGCTGCACTGCAATGTGGTGTTAAGGCTAAGGCATTTGAGATTTCTAAAAACGCGAAAGCGGCTGCCACGGCGGATGAAGTGAGTGATGACGCGACGCTAACGAACGTGTGGGCGAAAGCAGACGGCGCGTTGAACAAAGCCGCGCTGGTGTTGGTGCTGGGATCGGTCGGGATTTTGATTGTGATGGCCTTCCGATCAGAACGCCTCGCCCCCGCCCTTCCATCCATGTGGAAGTGGGGACTGTTGCTGTCGATTGCGATGGGGTTGTGGTGGTATGTGATGCTGATCGGTGTTCAAGGGTGGACGCAATTCAAGAATCTGATCGACTTCGAAATCAAGCAGCGCGTCGCCGGGGCCGTGCACCGCGAGGCGATGCACTATTATTTATTGCTGATCCCAGCTGTATTTTTTCCGTGGTCGATTGGATTGGCGGGATCGTTTGGGACTGCGTTATCTACGAGCGATGGCACGCCGCCGCTTGAACATAAAGTGAATCGGTTTCTCGTGGCGTGGGTGCTAGGTATCGCTTTTTTCTTCAGCATTCCCGGGGCGAAGTTGCCGACTTATGTACTTGCAGCGATGCCCGCAGCCGCGCTGTTGACGGCGCGATTTTTGATCAAGCTAAATACCTCTATTCGGTCGGTTGATGTGCGATGGATTCGTGTCACGATGGCGCTCGCCGGGATTGTTGCAGTCGGTCTTTTGGTTGCGCCGCTTGTTGTTCAATACCAAGCCAAGCGAATGTCAAACATGGTTTCCTCGGCTCTACAACCAGCTCCCACTTCAAATGCAATCAATTTTCCTCCAATGACACTTTGGGTTGCGGCTATTGCAGGAGCAATTCTATTATGCGGCTCCTGGTTCGTAGCGCTTCGAGGAAAAGGGCATTGGGGAGGCGTGATCATTGGTTGCACGACACTTGGTTTCATTCTCGTCGCGTCGCCACAGATTATTGACGGCATGAAGCATCGCTCAACCAAACAATTGAGTGCCGCTATTTCTGCCGCTGTCAAAGACTCCAACTCTATCAAAACATTCGGCGTTGCGGATGAAGGGTTGTCGTATTATTTGAGGCGACCGGTGACGGAACTGCGTTGGAAGAAGCCAGCGCCGGGCTCGAGCGGGGTTGATAAACTCAATGAACTGGTCGGCGACGAGGCGGCTGTCGCGATGATCATCGAGAAGCGTTTTGTGTCGCGCATTTTTGGTAAGGGTGTGGAATTGAGTGAGGCGAGCGTGAAGAAGGTGCTTCCTGCGAACTTCGATTTTGCGTATGCGGATGAGAACGTGCTGGTCTTGCGCAGGCGGGCGAAATAAAAACGGGTTTCGCATACCGGGGTCTTTTCTGAACCCGGCGCGCGAAACCCGAAATCGTTAAACTTGTTTACTTGTCTGTTTCTTTGTTCTCTTCCGCGTTCACTGACAGGAAGTACGCTTCCAAACGTTTGCGCCAGCGGGCTGGCATATCGGTGCTGAAAGCTTGAAGCAGTTCGTCGCGTT
>JBAXUS010000374.1:0-3730 GCA_037129555.1 Planctomycetota bacterium | reverse complement strand
CGTTGCTGTACTCCGGATTCCTGTTTGTTCCCGCGATGGTTTTCGCGTGGTTCTTACCGGATCACGAGACGGAACTTACGGACAAGGTCGATTGGTCTTAGTCGCTCTTCTTCTCAAACATGATCGCTGTCAAACCTCGCACGAGGTTTTCGCTGCTGAGGTGGTCATCGTCGATTTTTAATTTCTCGCGATAGAAGCCTCCGACTTGCTCCATCAAATCGAAGCGCGGAGTGTCGTCCATTTTGGGCGCTCGGAGGCACAGCGCCAACAGAAACTCGCGTTCGTCGAGGCTAATCTTGTGTTTGATCAAGCGCTGCACACGCGGAGTGCGGAGGCTGTTGAATTGGCGGCCCTCGGCGATGCGGCCCGGGTAATCGAGCGTCTGCGTTTCGGAGACGACCATCGTCCCGGCAACGATGTCTCCGAGGCGGCGGTGTTCTGGATGTAGCAACGCGACCAATCCACCGAAGCCATAAAAGAAAATCGGCTGCGCGTCCAAGACTCGGACGATGTTACGAAGGAACGATTGTTGCAGACTGATCGGAAGTCCGCGCTCGTCGACGACGCGCAGTCCCATCAGCATTTTTCCGGGCGAGCGGCCCTGGGCCCGCAGATCGAAAAAGACGTGATACGACCACGTCAGAATAAACATCATGGTCATGATCACGAAGCCGCCGGTCTCTTCACCGAACAGACTGCTGCCGATGGCGACGATCAGCGCGATCACTCCGACTTGTATAACCGCATCGACGAACCACGCAAAACAGCGGCTGCCCATTCCGGCGGGCACCAACCGGATTTGAACGTGTTCGGGCGTTAGAATGAGGACGCCGTTTTCTTTAAACACAACCGGTCTCCAAAGGACGATGTGTAGCTCGGGCCACTATAGCTCGGTCGACGTGCCGCCGAGGTGCTCTTTTTTGACGATGAACAGGTACGTAATCAGCGAGATGAACAGACAAATGGCGACGCTGATTTTGACATTGTATGAGACGATTTTGCTGGAGAATTGGGAGAACGAGCCTTCGATTAAACCGGCCAGAACCAGCATCATCATCGTGGCGCAGATCATACGCCAGACGGGGCCGAAGGCTTCGCGGATAGCGGCTTGGCGCGTCAGACGTCCCGGCAACAAGACAGCTTTGCCACAGCGCAATCCGGCTGCGGCCCCGAAAATAATCGAGGGCAATTCGAGCGCGCCGTGTGGGCCGACCCATGCGTAAAAAAACGTGGCGACGTGGTCGTTGTGGTACATACACGCGACTGCGCCGAGTTGGATGCCATTGTAAAACAGGACATAGATTCCACCGACAAATGTGAGCGCTCCGGCGGCGAACGCGAGGAACGTGACCTGGATGTTGTGCGTGTATAATTGAGCGCCGAACGACAACGCTTTGCCGGTCGTGTCGATGCGTTCGGAGTCAGCGGTTTCAATCTCCTTGACGCGCTGGGCCGGGCTTTCGGTGAAGAATTCTTCGGCGATGAAGGCTTCGGCATTGCGCGGATCGATTTTGACTGCAACGAATCCAAACATTGCGCCGGCGAGAAATGGAAGCAGCGCGGCGATGACGTAGATGACTTCTTTGCGAAACGTTTCGGGAATGCTGACGCTGACGAAATGCCAGAACGATTCGCGCAGCGTGGCGCGACCGCCTTCGGAATAGACGAGTCGGTAGGCGCGGCCGGTGATCTGGTTGAGTGAGTCGAGCAGTTCGGGATTGGCGGTGTACGAGCGCGCCTGGTTGAGATCGGTGCAGGCCTGGCGGTACAGCGCGACCATTTCTTTGACCCGCTCGTGGCCCATGTCACCCTCGGTGGTCAGTTCGAATTCGTTCAGTAATTCGGACAACCGCGCCCAGTTGGGTTTGCGCTCTTTTACGAAGTGGTCAATGTCCATGAAAGCTCCGGTGTTGGCCGTATTTATTTCATCGCTTCCCGAATCAAACCATCGAATCCTTTGGCCATCATTTCGACGGCCAACGCGGTGAGAAATAATCCCAGGATGCGGGAGAGGATGCCGATCAAACGCGCGTTGACGCGGGAGATCATCATCGTCAGTATATACATTACAGCCGCGACGCCGACGAATGCGACGATCAAATTCGCGACAACAGTCAGGACGCCGAATTCGTATGTTTTCAGCGTGATGTAACTCATCGTCGCCGGGCCTGTGAGAATGGGTGTGGCGAGGATCGCGATGAAATTGTCGGTCCCTCCCGCAGACGGAATGTCACTTTCGTCACCGCGAATTGTTTCGATGCCGAGCAACATGATCACAATTCCGCCCGCGACACGGAACGAGTTTTGAGTGATGCCGAACAATTGGAAGAGGGTCGGGCCGGCGATGGAAATCGTCAACGCGACAATGAATGCGGTGAGCACGGCCTGCTTCGCGACGCCGCGCACGTCAATGCCGTGCTTTTGAAGTTTGATCAAAAACGGCACCGACGACAGCGGGTTGAGCAGCACGAAGAGCTGAAGGATGAGGAGCGTTGAGAGAAACATAAGGACAATGTAATCGGCGGCGGAGATTTGTCGTTGGGCAAAATGGAGCATGCAAAACGGCGGCAGGATTGCCGCCGCTCCTAACAAATCCGATCACGTCACGATCGTTATTTACTATTGAAGAGACTCAGGAGCTTCGACTTCGTCCACGGATCGTTGACGAATCCGAGATGTCCGCCACCATTGAGAATCGTCAGGTGGTTGCAAGTCGTGCATTCTTTCAACTTGGCCAAGTCTTCCGGTGTGTTCAGCGGGTCGTCAATCGAGATGTACGCCTCTACACACTCCGGCTGGTGCGGCAGCACGTTTGTCAATTTAGCAGGAGCATTCAATTGCGCAAAGCTTCCAATGCCCAACTTGTCTTTCCAATACGAGAACGTGCACTGTTGCATGAAGCGAGAAAAGCCGTATGTCGCGGCGTATTGCGAGCGTATTTCTGCGGTGTTTGAATCCGCTGCAGGAAGAATCTTCAAGTCATATTCGCTATCGTTTACGTCCACGATTTCGCCGAACGGCAGTCGGAACGATGCCGCGACACCAGCGCGCATCAGAGAATCGGAGAAAGGAATCGGTGCGCCCGGAGCAATCGGTTTTTTCTTCGCGACCGTGAAATACATCTGCGGCAACGTGTAATTCCAGCGGTCCTCACGCCACCAACGATCAATCAAGCGCGCGGATTGCATCATGTCAATCGGCGGCGAGAACGAGCGGATCGCATCGATTTTATAATCCACTTTTTTGTCAACAATCATCTGTCCGATCAACAACGCCTGAATCCCGCCGTAACTCATCCCGACGATGCCCAACTTCGTAATGCGTCCCGCCATTTCAGGCGTCTTGATAAATGCGCCAATGATGTCGCGCGAACATTCGGCTTCGTTGACAATATTTCCAGCAACGCCGCGTCCGGCAGCACCAATGAATTCAGGACTCAAGCTTGAGTTGAACACCAGTACATGATTGCCCGCTTCATGTAACCAGTTCGCCCACAATTTCGGAACGGGATCGCCAATTTTGCCTTGGCATCCCAGCAACAGCACAACAAGCGGAGCCTGCCCCGGCTGAAGCATGGTCCGAATTGGCATCGAGGATTTGAATCCTGGAACACACAAACCAGAATCCGTTGCGTTGCAGACTTTGAAATCTTTCAGTGTCGTGTTGCCGATGATTGTCGAATAAAAACCGTTGTTGTAAGGGCTTTCATACGTCGGTTGCGCTTCCGAAT
>JBAXUS010000373.1:0-3733 GCA_037129555.1 Planctomycetota bacterium | reverse complement strand
TCGCGCCGCTGCACAAACCGGCGAACAGTCCTGCGCAGATCAGCCAACCGGTTGGGTTGCTGCGCGCGCGGTCGTTGAACAAACGGCGAATTTTGAAATCGGAGAGAAACGCGCAACCGCACAGAAGTGCTGCGATGTGGAAAAGGGATTGGATGTGTTCGACGTAAAAATCAGCCGCGAGTTGCGAGCCCATTGGAATGAGTGCGAAGAGCAAGGCGGCGGCGATGGGGCCGGGCGATGTGGAGCGTTCGTAGGTTCCCGACATCGAGCATTCCAGTCGCCGAGCGAGCGCGTATGTTCCCAGAATTGAAAGAATCCATGCGGCGATCAGCAACACGTGCGCGCCGGGAAGGCCTGCGAATTTTCCATCGGCCAGCATCATCGGCAGCAGAAAAATCATCTCGCCGTTTTCGGAAAATGTCGCGTAGATGTTGTCGTGCAAAAAGCTCATCGACCCCGCGCGCAAATACTGGGCGGGCGCGCCGAGATGGTATTCCAGAACGTCGTATTCAACGGGCAGATTCCAAATCAACGGCGCATGCGCGATTAAATAAAGTACACAGAACGACGCGACCACCAGAATAAACGGCGGCGTTTCGTTCAGCCGTTTTTCAGCGGCGCTGATAAATTCTTTGGCGAGAGCGTACGTCTTCAGGCCATTTACGGCGATGCAGAAGAACACGATGACCCGCCACAATCCGGCACTCATGCAACCCAGCGACGCGAGCCCAAAAACGGACAGACTTAATACTCCCAATCCCAGCGCGGTAGACAGAACCAACTGTTCGAGCGGAGATTCGAAGTGCTTCGCGTCGAGTCCCAGCACGGTCAAGTCCAGCAATCGCAGACCTATTCCCATCGCGCAGACGAGGACTGCGACGCCCCACATGGCTCGGGCTAGATTATCAAAAAACGAGACGCCGAGCAGCGCTGCGACGACCAACGCAATCCCGCAAAGCAGCACACTGATTCCGGTGGCGCTGCAACAAAATGCTGCAAGGCGGGCCATGATCGCTGGGCGCTTATAGCGGAGCAATGCGAGCGCGATGCCTGCGACACCACACGCGGCGGGAAGGCGGCTGATGGACGGCACACCGTCTTCGATTGAGTAGATTTCAGCGATGACTCGCGTGGGGCTCACGTGCCAAAACAGCAACGTGAAAAATGCGGCGTTCGGCAGCAGCAGAAGCAGTGTCCAACTGAGCGCCGAGCGGCGCGAGACGGAAGAGTTGGACGAAATGGGGTTCAACGAATGGGTCCTAAAAATGTTTCGGGTTAGAACAATTTTTCAGCCATTTTAGCGAGCGCGCCGAGGTTGCGTTCGGCGACGATCTGTTCGACTTGGGCTTTGTTTGCACCGAGATTAATCAGCGCGGTTTCGGCGCTGGCCCAGAGGCGCTTTTGCTTCGCTGCGTTTTCTTCCAAGTACAAGTCCGACACAATCTCACTGAGTTTCTGTGAATTGATGTCGCCCTTATTTTCGTAATACCGCTTGATGATGCCCTTTTGGTGCGCGGTGTGGAACTGGCCTTTTGCCATGTCGTGATACTCCTCTCAATAAAAAAGATGATGTTCAATTATCGAACGAATGCACCGCTACCTTTTGCAAAACTATCGTATTCGCGAGTCGTCACACATTGTTTACAACGCAGTCGACGACAAGCCACATTTTTTCAACGCGCGGATTGTGCCGGGATCGAGCTTCAATGCATCGAATTCATGCGGCGCGCACCAGCGGGCTTCAGCGACTTCCTGCACTCGAATCTCACCGGGTTCCGCGATGAGCAACATACGCAGATCGAAATGAAAATGATAGGGGTCGGCTTTGCGCGCTGGGATGAGATGGACATCGACATCCAACACGAGCGGCGCGGCTCCGGGCCAGCGCGTAGCAATGCCGGTTTCTTCAATGACTTCGCGGGCGGCGGCCACGCTGGGATCGTTTTCTCCGTCCTCAAAATGCCCGCCGGGCTGCAGCCAGCGCTGTAATTTGGTGTGAAAGATCAGCAGGGTGCGGCTGCGTTCTGCGTTCAGTACAATACCGCTGGCGGTCAAATGCCCCGGGGCAAAATGCGCACGCGAAAACGGCGCTGACGCGGTTTCTACGAGATCGCGAATACGACGCAACGACTCGCGTTCGCTGTCGTCCGCCGGAACGTGTCCTGCGAGCAAGTCGCGGACAATGGAAGTGCAGGGTGTCATGATGAGTATCTATATTACGACTTCTTTCCGGTCTCTCAACATCCGGCGCTGATTTAATATAGCGCGCTGGGATTAATCAACGGTTACCCCTCACCCCGCGAGACGGAACAGCTGTCTCGTCGGCCCTCTCCCCCAAGGGGAGAGGGAAACGGAGGCGACGATGCCTATGCCCAGTTGCAAAAACAGACACGCATCGCGTGTCTGTTTTAGTCGATCATCCACTACCTTTATACGTCCTATCTTCCTACTTCTTTTCTTCAGGTTTCTTTTCTTCGGGCTTGGCTTCTTCAGGCTTGGCCGCAGGCTCCGGTTTCTTTTCGTCTGGTTTGGCAGCAGGCTCTGGCTTCTTTTCTTCAGGCTTGGCTTCGTCGGGTTTCTTTTCGTCCGGCTTTTTTTCGTCGGGTTTGGCCGGTGCTTCGGCAGTGGCGTCGTCTTTCTTTTTCATTACGGCGGACTTCGGCAATTCAGCTTCGCTGTCCTTGGGGGCTTTGACGACGAATGCGGTGTCTCGGCGCTTTTCTTTGTAGCTGATCATGCGTCCGTCGGAAGCCAACGCGTACAAGCGTGCGCCGGAATTTTTGTTACTCCAATTGTTCTGATATTCCAAAAACTGCGTCGCGGAACTGTCCGTCCATGCGATTTTACCGGTTTCTTTTTCAACGGCGGAAACGGATTTGTACGCGCGATCACCCACTTTGCCGCTGCCGATGTAAACGTATTTCGGTCCTGCAGTCACCGTGCCTTCGCCTTTGACTGACCAGGATTCTTTGAAGCGTTCGGGCGTTTCGAATTCGCCTTTTCGAGCCGGGCGGGATGGGATGATGCGGACGGATTGGACGTTGCCGTCTTCAAGCGGGACGTAGATAAATGGCGTCTGCGCGTCGTCGGCGAAGATCGTTCCTTGAGCGAGTTTGCCCGGCGCGAACGTCCATTTCTTTTTCATCAACAAGCGGTCAAGGCAATACACGAACGTATCACGCGAGCCCACGTAGACGCTTGAATTCGTCACCGTCAATTCAGTGCTCGGTGCGCCCATCATGTAGTACGGTTCCTGCTCTTCGCCCAATAATGTGACGGAATGGATGTAATTATTGTCGGCCGTGTAATACAGATTATCCTCGCGCACGCGCGCTGGGAAAAGGGTAAGGCCACCCTTGCGATTGGCTTTGAGCCACTGTTTAAAGAAATCGAACGTTGGGGCAAAGATGTCCTCTCCAGGACGAATGCCCTTGATCATCGTGGTCGTGCGACCGCGACTCCAGAACGCGTGCATGCGCGAATCCCAGCCCGGAACGATGATCGATTCCAGGTTCTGCCATTCCTTGGTGAATTCGTTCGGATACAGCGGCGGATCAATCAAGACCGGATCGGAACTCATGATGAAATCGGGCGCAATTTTCCAGCGGATGTTGCCGCCACGTTTGTCGATGGCGAGCAGATAATTATCGACGTTGACGAGCACATTGGTGCGACTGACCGACGGCGCGAATTTGATGGGTTTGTCGAAATCGCAGCGCCACAAATGGAAGCC
>JBAXUS010000372.1:0-3739 GCA_037129555.1 Planctomycetota bacterium | reverse complement strand
CGTTGCTGTACTCCGGATTCCTGTTTGTTCCCGCGATGGTTTTCGCGTGGTTCTTGCCGGATCACGAGACGGAACTTACAAACAAGGTCGATTGGTCTTAGTCGCTCTTTTTCTCAAACATGATTGCCGTCAAACCGCGCACGAGGTTTTCGCTGCTGAGGTGATCGTCGTCGATTTTTAATTTCTCGCGATAGAATCCGCCGACTTGCTCCATCAAATCGAAGCGCGGCGTGTCGTCCATTTTGGGCGCTCGGAGGCACAACGCCAACAGAAACTCGCGTTCGTCAAGGCTGATCTTGTGTTTGATCAAGCGCTGCACACGCGGAGTGCGGAGGCTGTTGAAGTGGCGGCCCTCGGCGATGAGGCCCGGGTAATCGAGCGTCTGCGTTTCGGAGACGACCATCGTCCCGGCAACGATGTCTCCGAGGCGGCGGTGTTCTGGATGTAGCAACGCGACCAATCCACCGAAGCCATAAAAGAAAATCGGCTGCGCGTCCAAGACTCGGACGATGTTACGAAGGAACGATTGTTGCAGACTGATCGGAAGTCCGCGCTCGTCGACGACGCGCAGTCCCATCAGCATTTTTCCGGGCGAGCGGCCCTGGGCCCGCAGATCGAAAAAGACGTGATACGACCACGTCAGAATAAACATCATGGTCATGATCACGAAGCCGCCGGTCTCTTCACCGAACAGACTGCTGCCGATGGCGACGATCAGCGCGATCACTCCGACTTGTATAACCGCATCGACGAACCACGCAAAACAGCGGCTGCCCATTCCGGCGGGCACCAACCGGATTTGAACGTGTTCGGGCGTGAGGATGAGAACGCCTTTTTCTTTAAACACAGCCGGTCTCCGGAGGACGATGTGCAGCCCGTATCACTATTACTCGGTCGATTCACCGCCGAGATGCTCTTTCTTTACGATGAACAGGTACGCAACCAGCGAGATGAAGAGACAAATGGCGACGCCGATTTTGACATTGTACGAGACGATTTTGCTGGAGAATTGTGAGAACGAGCCTTCGATCAAACCGGCCAGAACCAGCATCATCATCGTGGCGCAGATCATGCGCCAGACGGGGCCGAAGGCTTCGCGGATAGCGGCCTGACGCGTCAGTCGTCCGGGCAACAAGACGGCTTTGCCGCAACGCAATCCGGCAGCGGCTCCGAAAATAATCGAGGGCAATTCGAGCGCTCCGTGTGGGCCGACCCACGCGTAAAAAAACGTGGCGACTTTGTCGTTGTGGTACATGCAAGCGACCGCACCGAGTTGGATGCCGTTGTAAAACAGGACATAGATTCCGCCGACAAAAGTGAGCGCTCCGGCGGCGAATGCGAGGAACGTGACCTGTATGTTGTGCGTGTATAATTGAGCGCCGAACGACAACGCTTTGCCGGTCGTGTCGATGCGTTCGGAGTCAGCGGTTTCAATCTCCTTGACGCGCTGGGCCGGGCTTTCGGTGAAGAATTCTTCGGCGATGAAGGCTTCGGCATTGCGCGGATCGATTTTGACTGCAACGAATCCAAACATTGCGCCGGCGAGAAATGGAAGCAGCGCGGCGATGACGTAGATGACTTCTTTGCGAAACGTTTCGGGAATGCTGACGCTGACGAAATGCCAGAACGATTCACGCAGCGTGGCGCGACCGCCTTCGGAATAGACGAGTCGGTAGGCGCGGCCGGTGGTCTGGTTGAGTGAGTCGAGTAGTTCGGGATTGGCGGTGTACGAGCGTGCCTGGTTGAGATCGGTGCAGGCCTGGCGGTACAGCGCGACCATTTCTTTGACGCGCTCGTGGCCCATGTCACCCTCGGTGGTCAGTTCGAATTCGTTCAGCAATTCGGACAACCGCGCCCAATTGGGTTTGCGCTCTTTTACGAAGTGGTCAATGTCCATGAAAGCTCCGGAGATGAACCTGCGCCGCGATTCTATTTCATCGCTTCCCGAATCAAACCGTCGAATCCTTTGGCCATCATTTCGACGGCCAGCGCTGTGAGAAACAATCCCAGAATGCGGGAGAGGATGCCGATCAAACGCGCGTTGACGCGGGAGATCATCATCGTCAGAACATACATCACAGCCGCGACGCCGACGAATGCGACGATCAGATTTGCGACTACGGTCAGGACTCCGACTTCGTACGTTTTCAGTGTGATGTAACTCATCGTCGCCGGGCCGGTCAGAATGGGTGTGGCGAGGATCGCGATGAAATTGTCGGTCCCGCCCGCAGACGGAATGTCGCTTTCGTCACCGCGAATTGTTTCGATGCCGAGCAACATGATCACAATTCCGCCTGCGACTCGGAACGAGTTTTGAGTAATGCCGAATAATTGGAAGAGGGTCGGGCCGGCGATGGAAATCGTCAGCGCGACAATGAATGCGGTGAGCACGGCCTGCTTCGCGACGCCGCGCACGTCAATGCCGTGCTTTTGAAGTTTGATCAAAAACGGCACCGACGACAGCGGGTTGAGCAGCACGAAGAGCTGAAGGATGAGGAGCGTTGAGAGAAACATAAGGACAATGTAATCGGCGGCGGAGATTTGTCGTTGGGCAAAATGGAGCATGCAAAACGGCGGCAGGATTGCCGCCGCTCCTAACAAATCCGATCACGTCACGATCGTTATTTACTATTGAAGAGACTCAGGAGCTTCGACTTCGTCCACGGATCGTTGACGAATCCGAGATGTCCGCCTCCATTGAGAATCGTCAGGTGGTTACAAGTCGTGCATTCTTTCAACTTGGCCAAGTCTTCCGGTGTGTTCAGCGGGTCATCAACCGAGATGTACGCCTCAACGCATTCCGGCTGGTGCGGCAACACGTTCGTCAATTTTGCAGGAGCATTCAATTGTGCAAAGCTTCCAATGCCCAGCTTGTCTTTCCAGTACGAGAACGTGCACTGCTGCATGAAGCGCGAAAATCCGTACGTTGCGGCGTATTGCGAGCGTATTTCAGCCGTGGTCGAATCTGCTTCAGGAAGAATCTTCAAGCCATAAGTGCTATCGTTCACATCCACAATTTCGCTGAACGGCAGACGGAACGAGGCAGCGACACCCGCGCGCATCAGCGAATCTGAGAAAGGAATCGGTGCGCCCGGAGCAATCGGTTTCTTCTTCGCGACCGTGAAATACATTTGGGGCAGCGTGTAATTCCAGCGGTCTTCGCGCCACCAGCGATCAATCAAGCGCGCGGATTGCATCATGTCAATCGGCGGCGAGAACGATCGGATCGCATCGATTTTATAATCCACTTTTTTGTCAACAATCATCTGTCCGATCAACAACGCCTGAATCCCGCCGTAACTCATCCCGACGATGCCCAACTTCGTAATGCGTCCCGCCATTTCAGGCGTCTTGATAAATGCACCGATGATGTCGCGAGAACATTCGGCTTCGTTGACAATATTTCCAGCAACGCCACGTCCGGCAGCACCAATAAATTCTGGACTCAAGCTCGAATTGAACACCAGTACGTGATTGCCAGCTTCATACAACCAGTTCGCCCACAATTTCGGGACGGGATCACCAATCTTACCTTGGCATCCTAGCAACAGCACGACCAGTGGTGCCTGCCCCGGTTGGAGCATAGTTCGAATGGGCATCGAGGATTTGAATCCTGGAACACACAAATCCGAATCCGTTGCATTGCAGACTTTGAAATCTTTCAATGTGGTGTTGCCGATGATCGTCGAATAAAAACCGTTGTTGTAAGGGCTTTCATACGTCGGTTGCGCTTCCGAAT
>JBAXUS010000371.1:0-3756 GCA_037129555.1 Planctomycetota bacterium | reverse complement strand
GAAATTTCCAGAAATTCAGTCGCCTTTTCGATGCACTCATTCAAAATGAAACGCCTCATGATGACGACGCGATGGTGTACATGATGACGGTAAAAATTTGAAATATGGAGAACCATTAATGCCCCGACTATTCGCTCTTTCGCCAGTCCTCCTTGCACTTGTGTGTTTCGCGATTTCGTCACACGCCGAAGACAAACCCACCGACCCCGGCAAAGAGCCCCCGGCGCTCACGCATTACATGGGTCGCGAAATTGCGCAGACCATGCACTACACCGGTGCGCCGTGGCTCGTCCGTGAATCACGTGAGCGCGAAGAAGAGTGCTCGACGCTGATGGGGTGCCTGCATTTCAAGCCCGGCATGGTCGTCTGCGACATGGGCTGCGGCAACGGTTTCTACACCCACAAAATCGCCCCGCTGATCGTTCCCGGCGGTAAAGTCCTCGCCGTGGACATCCAACCCGAAATGCTCGAACTGCTCAACAAGCGCGCTGAAGCCGCCAAGCAAACCAACGTCGAAACCATCCTCGGCACGCTGACCGATCCAAAACTCCCCGAAGCCAAAGTCGATCTCGTGCTGTGCGTCGATGTCTACCACGAATTCGACCACCCCATCGAAATGCTCGCCGCCGTCCGCAAAAGCCTCGCCCCCGGAGGCCGCATGGTTCTCGTCGAATTCCGCTCCGAAGACCCCAAAGTCCCGATCAAAAAGCTGCACAAAATGAGCAAAGCCCAAATCCTAAAAGAAATCACCGCCAACGGTTTCAAACTCGTCGAACAATTCGACAAACTCCCGTGGCAACATGTGATGTTCTTCGAGAAAGATGAGACGGCGGACAAGAAGTGAGGCATTGAGTTGTTGCTTGGCACGTGGTAGAATACGCTCGGACATTTGGAGGTTCTAGTCATGACAGAAGTCTGCGAAGCGGTCTATGAAAATGGTGTGTTCAAGCCAACGGGTGTACCTTCAAATATCCGGGAAGGCCAGCGCGTAAATATCGTTTGCGACGATCCGAGTTCCAAATCAAATGCGATTCAGGAATCGCCGTTGAGTGCTGATGAATTTTTCGACACACTTAAAAAGCTAAGCAACGAAATTGGCCCCGTTGAAATGGCCAAATTGGAAAATGCCATTTCAAGGCGCGCATTTACCCCGCCTGAGGAACCATTTGAAATGAAGCCAGCCGTGTACGCGACGCCGGAAGAAATAATGAATGCGCTTCAGAGTATGTATGACGGGTGGTCCCAAGAGGAAATCAAAGATTTTGAATCGATCATTTTGGATCGCAGCAACTTCAGGACGAGGCGCGATTAAATGATTCATCCAAAATCACTTCTGGACACAAGCATCGTTTCATCCATGATGCATCATAATCTCACTTCAATTGGGCGAGCCAACGAGTATCTCCGCCAATATCAATTTTTCGCGATTTCATTAATCACACAATTTGAAATCGTGCGTGGACTGAAGACAAAAAATTCACCGAAAAAACTGAAAGTGTTTAAGCGCATCTGCTCGATAACTGTAATAGTTCCGCTTCAAGAATCAACGATTCAAATCGCCTCCGATATATACGCCGATTTGTCGAAACGCGGTCAGCTCATAGAAGACGCCGACATCCTCATCGCCGCCACGGCCCTCGAACATAATCTCACTCTCGTTACCAATAACGAAAAACATTTCGCTCGGATTCCTAGTCTGACTATCGCCAACTGGACCCACTCATAACGCATGAAAAATACTCTCGCCTTCCTCGCCGCATTCGTGTTCATTTGCATGTCAGCCACACTCAATGCTGCGGATGCGCCCGTTAAAAAAAAGCCACGCTGTGAAGAGATGGATTACGGTCCTTTCCTGACCTCCACATGGGGCGAAGGCAAGGATAATGTCACGCTCAAAGGCGTTGCTGTACGCGTCGCCAAAGCCCCGCAAGCGCACATCATTTTCGATACCGAGATGCTGCGAGTCTCTGCCGCGTGGACCGGCGATTACACAGACTTTCACGGCCTGCCGTTCATCGGCGGTTGGGGTATTGCGCGTGGGCCGAATGTGAAAGGCTCCGTTCAATTCACGACACGCCCCGGGCCGGGATGGGCGGATGCGAAGGGTACTTTTAAATTGGATCGCCCAGTCGGCGACGGCCCGCTCCCGAAAGACTGGGCGCGCTATCATGGGCTCTTCAAGCACGGTGACAACGTCGTCTTCTCTTACAGCGTCGGGGACTGTAAAATTCTCGACATGCCGGGCTATGAGAACGCTGCGGACGGAACTGCGTACTTCACTCGCACACTCAATCTCAGCGCTTCAACAACGCCGCAGACTCTCGCCGTCTTCGATCCGCCGGTTGGAATTCAAACAGTGTTGGATCTCGCGAAAGGGCGCATCACAGCTCCAGAATTTGTCCTTGCGGCTGCCTGCGCGGGCGATGTTGACGGGCTTGAATGGCGCGGCCGCGAACGCCTCGAATTATTCATACCGGCGCATGCAAAACCTATCGCGATTAAACTCTGTGTGGGACGATTCGCCAACGATGCAGCAGTTGAAAAGTTCACTGCCATCGCGAAACAAAGTGCTGTTAAAAAGGATCTTGAAACACTCACGCACGGAGGTCCTGCGCAGTGGACCGAAACTGTCGAGACGCAAGGCGTCCGCGCAAAAGATGACAGCGCGTATGTTGTCGATACGCTCGCAGCGCCCGAACAAAATCCGTGGAAGTCGTGGATGCGTTTTGGGGCGTTGGATTTTTTCCAGGACGGACGCGCTGCATTGACGACGTGGAGCGGCGATGTCTGGATCGTTTCGGGGATTGATGATGCGCTCGGCAAACTCGTGTGGAAGCGTTTTGCGGCGGGATTGTTCCAGCCGCTCGGATTGAAAATAGTCGGGGGCGAGATCGTCGTCCTCGCGCACGGCCAGCTGTTTAAACTTCACGATTTCAATCATGACGGCGAAGCGGACGGATACGAGAATTTTAATTCCGATTGCGCGGTCACGCCGAATTACCACGAATTCGCCAGCTGTCTTGAAACGGATTCGCAGGGTAATTTCTACTTCCAAAAAGGCGCGCCAGCTTTGGCCGGGCGCAAAGATTTCGAACACTACTCCGCGCAAAGCGGCTGCCTCGTCAAAGTCTCATTTGACGGCTCGAAACTCGAAAACATCGCCAGCGGATTTCGCGAATCAAACGGACTGTGCATTTCGCCCCAGGACGAAATCTTCGCGACCGACAACCAGGGCAATTGGATGCCGGAATGTCCGCTTAGTATGATCCAAAAAGACGGCTTCTACGGCATGCTTGACCCGGCGCATGTTGGCGAACCGCCACCGCGTGCGCCGTCGATTTTGTGGTTCCCGTACAGTATCGATAAATCGTCCGGCACGCCCGTCTGGGAGAGTAGCGAAAAATGGGGGCCGCTGAAAGGCCAGATGGCGATGACATCCTACGGCATGTGCAATCTCTTCCATATCATGCTGGATCGCTCCGCCGGAAAGATCGAACGTGCCGCAGCGGTTCGCGTTCCGAACGTGGCGTTTTCGAGCGGCATGATGCGCGCAAAGTTCTCGCCGAAAGATGGACAATTGTACGTCTGCGGCTTGAAAGGGTGGGGGACATCCGCCGCCAAAGACGGCAGTTTTCAACGCGTTCGCTTCACTGGAAAACGCGCGAACATGCCCATCGGATTTCACCTGATCCCCGGCGGCGCAAGCATTGTCTTTTCAGATCCATTGAACGCCGAAAGCGCTGCGGACAGTTCCAA
>JBAXUS010000370.1:0-3814 GCA_037129555.1 Planctomycetota bacterium | reverse complement strand
CAGCGCGCTATATAAAATCAGCGCCTTCCCCTCACCCGGCGATGTGAACACATTCATTCCCTGTATTGCAATTCCCAGAAGCTGCCTGTAGCATTTTAGGATCGGACGATGCGCCGCTGGATGGAGAGCCTTCGATTATGGACAAATCACCTCAACCCGTCACACACACAATCGAAACAACGCTGCATGAAACCGGCAGCATCACGGTGGACAACATCCCGTTTCAAAAAGGCGACCGCGTCAAAGTCCTCGTTGTTGCTGATCAGACTGCGACACATAAAAAGAAGCGAGAAGCCAATTACCCACTCCGTGGGAAACCGTTCAAATTTAGAGATCCATTTGAACCGACCGCTACACATGACTGGGATGTACTGCAATGATTTTGATCGACACTCATGTTCGGTTTGTGCCTTTGTCCATTAGCTCTATAAAAATAACGCTCACTTCACTTTCATCGGCCCGCGCAACGACCAGCCCCAATTTCGATTTTTGTCACCAGCACTCTCGTGATCCATTCGATCAACGATGGCCGCTTCAGTCTCGTCAACAGTAAACGTGATTCCGGTGATCGACAGCGACGTTCCATCACTTACGAGCGGAGAATTCATCACCCGATTTGGGGCGAGGACTCCTTTCTTATTGTTCGGATCACCCGGCTTGATGTGCAACGGACTGCGCTTCAGATTTTTGTGCCACGCAACAGCACCTGTTTTCGGATCAAGCGCCCAGATCTGAATCCCACCGCCTGTTTCCGGATGCAGACCCGCAGAACAACAAATCGTGCCGCCATGCAACACAGCGTTGTAAACTGGCCAGCTGGATTCGAGTTGGCCGTGGCTGACAAGTTGACGCTCATATGGCGCTGCAAAAAATCGCCACACCAGCGTGCCATCGTTCGCATTCACACAATACAACCATCCGTCATGCGCACCGAAATAACAGCGGTCTTCGACTACGATAGGCGACTGGCTCACGCGTCCGCCTGGAGTAATGGACCAGACGGTCTTTCCGCCCTCGCGACACTCAACGCGATGTTCGTGAATCACTGAAACAATCTCTCGCGCGCCGTACTTTATGGGCGGTGTTTCTGGCGCGCCGTACGATATTTGAGGCAACCATTCAGACGAAATCAAACCGGTCATGTTCACCGGTTTCGTCTCACGTGATGTTGCAAAAGCGCCGCTCTTCTGGAGCCGCATGTCGTCCGGGATTTTCTCGCGCACGGGTTCTGGACTCAGCGCAAGATGGCCGCGCAACATCGTGATGCAGTGGCACGTGTTGGGCGTGTAATACAGGAGTCCATTCGCCGGGGTGACGCCCTGGGCGCATCCGCCGCGCGAAACGCCGAGGACCGTCGCGTCACCTTCGCGATTCACAAAATTCCCCATTCCCATCACAATCCAGTCATCGGTCGCAGACGTGCGGTTGCAGCGGTTGTTGAACGACGCGCGCCAGAATTCGGATAGTTTGCCGTCCTCCGGCGAGAGGGTGTTCAATTCACTCGGTGTCGCAAAAAACGGTTTACCATCGCGGACAATCAAATTGTAGCCCCACTTAAATGGCTCGCTTTTCCACAGCATTTTTCCGTCCGCCGCATTCAATTTCGCAACCACGCCCTGGCCTTTGTCGCGCTTTCCGGAAAACGTTTCCGACGCTCCGATCCCGCCGGGATTGAATGCAAAAATACAGTCGCCGGACGTGATCGTCTGGCCGAGGTTCCAGTCTTTCACGTCAGTGCTGCGCCAGATTTGTTTGCCAGTTTCAAGGTCGAGACACAACAATGCCGACGTTTTTAAATTCGCCCAGCGGCCTTGAATGCGCTCCAGATTAGCTTCGACAACCTGCACAATCACGCGCTTCTCCGCCTCCATCACACGCGGAAAACAGACCGCACCGTCCTTCTCCTCCCAAACCCATTTCAACGCCGCCGTCCCGGCATCGAACGCATACAGCTTGTCCTCCGCACACTGGATCAGTATGTTCTCCGTGGCGCGGAGCATCGTGTATCCGGGATTGATTTTGCGGTTGCTCGCCGGGAGCTTCGCGCCTTTATCAAATGTCGCCACGACCGCGCCTGTAGCGGCGTCGAGTGCGACGGGGTACGTGTCGCGATCAAGGAACGTGAAGACGCGCGACTCGTTGACAACGAATTGATACTCTTGCGGTGTGCCATTTCCTGAGCTGACTTGCGGAACGCTCCAGAGTGGCAGACCATTAAACGCATCGCGACCAACAGCAACAACCTGGGCGTTCTTGGATTTCAGGACCTCATCCTGATTGATGTTCATCGCGAAAAACGCGCGGTTCCCGGCAAGCCTGAATCCAGTATAGGGACGGTACGCAGCCGGATTCCCGCCAAGGCCAGCGTAAGGTTCCAGCTCCATACGCCACTGCACTGCCGTTGGTGGTTTGACGACTTTGTCGTGCGACACGCCGGTTCCGGCAGCGTCATAATCGAGATGCGTCCAGCGGTCCAATTCGGCGGGGCGTGGTTTTGTGAACGTTTTCCATTCACCCTTTTGTTTGATGCACACGACGCCGAGCGGTTCAAGTACGCGAATCATCTCCTCGCGCGGAGGCGCTAACGTTCCCAGCGCATCGGCGTCGCAGACGATCAGATTGACCAAATTGTCGGCGTATGGCAACGGATTGAACGCCAGCGGTTTTGACGCGGTGGCGAGTCCATAAAATCCCGCAGCTTGAAGTGCTGCGCGCGCTTTTTCGAGCGAGGCATCATCGGCAGCGAGCGCATGAACGAGCATCTTGCCGTCAGCGGCCATCGCGCGAATTAAATCGCTATCGTTCGCCGGAAGCACCACACACAAACCGTGCGAAATACCCGATTCTTTCAATGCATCGTAACTGCGCAAGAACGGCATGAACCCCAGCGCGAGGAATACAAACATCCGCACTGGCCGCATACAAATCGCAAATAAAAAGTGAATACGGAAAAGCATGAACACACGCCTCCGAAACCTCACGCGCTGTAGCCAGCAACCACAGTATTGCGTGTGTCGCCCAGCCGTCTGAAAAACTACGGCATCAACACCGCTGTCACCGTCCCAACCGCGCGGATGCCACCGTTGGAGATTTTTTTGAACTTCAACGGCACGTTCGCACGATACAATAAGCCTTCATAAACGATCGTGACCACCACGTGATCCGGGTATCCATTCCCATCCAAAAACGCGTTCTGATACAAGTAAGGCGAAGCCGTATCGTTCAGCAATTGAGCCTTGAACGGACTTAAATTCGCGTGAGGGACCAGCGTAAACCGCTCGCTTCCCGCAAACGCAAAACCGCGTGCGTTCAATTCAAACGTACGCGCCAAACCACCCACGTCCAACACCAGTTTCTTTCCCACCGTACCGCTCGGTTCAAGAATCGGAATTGTTCCGACGATTTTGAATTTGTCCTGACCCGAAAGCCGAGGATACAGCGTGATGTCAATCGACATACTGAACGAGCTGGCGGGCGACGCGGCCAAACCACCCTTGGGTGTGCTTTGAGTATTAAACGGATCGCTCCCTGCCGCAAGTTCAAGGTGGTCCGCGAAGCCATCGCCATCCGTGTCTTTATCGATGGCGGTGACGATTCCGTCCTGATTCAAATCCGGCAATTGAACCACAACCGTCAGTGTTGCGGTCGAGGTGTTCACGCCGTCAAATGCCGTGATCGTCACAAGGTAACTGCCGCCAGCCGTGTACGTGTGGATGGGTGACGATCCAGACGAACCATCGCCGAAATCGTACGACAGAGTAAACGATTGGCTTTCGGGATCATGCGCACTCACCTGTATCGTAATCGGCACCAG
>JBAXUS010000037.1:0-39824 GCA_037129555.1 Planctomycetota bacterium | reverse complement strand
GCGTTTCGATGCCGGTGTCGATGCGTTTGCGGATTTCATCAGGAAGCAGTGCCGGAGTGCTGCGATAGGCGCGGAAGAGTTGCTTCAAGCGTTCGCGCCAGAAATCGGTGCGTTCTTTCACAACCGCGCTTTTGTAAAATCGTTGCATCAAGAAATGTTCGAGCTCACGTTTTCGTGTGGACATCTCGGGCGAAAATCCGGTCAACTCGCCATCGAAATTCCGCACATCCGAAACGCTTTCAATCTTGTTGTCAGAGATTCGGCGCTGCGTTTCCTGCATCAAATCGGTGACCAGCGTCGCGATCAAGCGCCGTACAATCGCGTGCCAGCGCATGCGGTGGTCGGTCTTATACGCGTCGTCTTCGGCGAGCACTTGAGCTTCCGTATCGCGCCACAATGACACGCATCTCACGTCGTTTTCGACCAGCGCTCCCGACACCAATCCGTCATCCAAATCGTGCGTGTCGTATGCGATTTCATCGGCGTGGCTGACGAGCTGCACTTCCAGCGTCGGCATTTCGTTCGCTGCAAATCCCAGCAACGAACGCGAGCGTGGCGAGCCATCGCGCGCCACGTAATTCTTGGCGTAGCCTTCGCGCGTTTCGTAACTGAGATTCAATCCGGGAAAGCGGGCGTAGCGGGTTTCGAGCCGATCCACAATGCGCAGGCCCTGAGCGTTGTGATCGAAGCCGCCGAAATCGCGCATGACTTCGTTCAAGGCATCTTCGCCTGAATGACCGAACGGCCCATGCCCCAGATCATGCGCCAGCGCCAGCGCTTCAGCGAGGTCTTCGTTGAGCGCCAATGCGCGCGCGATGGTCCGCGCGATTTGAGTAACTTCAAGGGTGTGCGTCAGCCGATTTCGAAAATAATCGCCTTCCATGACGCTGATGAAAACTTGTGTTTTGTATTGAAGCCTACGAAAGGCGGACGAGTGGACAATCCGGTCGCGGTCACGTTGATACACGCCTCGATAGGGCGAATCGTGATCCGGGTGAAGACGTCCGCGCGATTGAGCTTCGGACATCATCATGTTTCGGGTTTCGAGTTTCGAATTTCGTGTTTGAAGTTCGCGATCCATGCGCGGTTCAGCCATTCAAAAAGGTGTACTACAACCTAAAAACACGAAACCCGAAACTCGAAACAATGCTATTAAGCGACGTTACCGTTCAGCCACGTCGTCATGAACGCCTTCGTCGGGGCGCCGACGTGCTTGTCGACTTCCTTGCCGTTCTTGAAGACGATCAAGCAGGGAATGCCGGTGATGCCAAAGCGTTGAGCTATGCCCGGAGCGTCATCGACATCGATCTTGCACACCTTCACTTTGCCCGCATATTCGACAGCCAATTCTTCGATCATCGGCCCGATCTTGCGGCACGGTCCGCACCACGTCGCCCAGAAATCGACGAGCACGACGCCCTTATTCTGCTCGATTTCAGTTCCAAAATTGTCATCATTCACGTCCACCGTCGCTGCACCCATCTCGATTCTCCTCAATTGAATTGAGCCGACCGTCCTGTTGTCGCCCGTCAACGTCTCCTTTCGGACGCCGTTGCGAACGCATGCTTCGAAACAATCTAGCACGTCCACACGATTAATCATGCAAATTAAGGGCCGGTGAATTTCAACGATGGTCTCGCGTTACCCCTTTAGCATCGCGACTAATCCCGCTGCGTCCAGAATCGATACGCCAGCATTCTGCGCTTTCTCCAATTTTGATCCGGCTTCGTCACCCGCCACAAGATAATTGAGCTTCTTCGAAACCGATTTGATCGTGCCGCCTTTCGATACAATCAGCGCTTCAATGTCCGGTCGCGCGTCATACTTCGTGCCGTCGAATTCGAACTCTATATGCCCAGTCAAACAGAAACTTTTTCCGCTCAAATGCCCTTCGACTTTCACGACCTCCTTGATCACGATCCGTTCTTTCAACGCTGCGATCAGCGCGGCGCGATTCTTCAATCCGTTCACGATCCCGGCGGCCATTGTTTCAGCGATGCCTTCGATCTTCATCAGATCGTCCGGCGTCGATGCAATGACTTTATCGAGCGTCCCAAAATGGTTCGCCAATTTCGCACTGACCGACGTGCCCAGTCCCTTGATGCCGAGGCACACGAGGAACATTTCCAACGACTGTTCGCGCGCTTTGGCGATGTTTTCGACAATCGTTCGCTCGATCGTTTTCTTGTCTTCCTTGCGCTTCGTCTTCGTCGACTGTCGCAACGCCAGCAGTTGTTCTTCTGTGACCGTGAAATAATCGGCGGGCGTGGTGACCAGTCCGGCGTCGAGCATCTTCTTGATCCACTCTTCGCCTACACCGTCGATGTTGGCCGCTTTGCGCGCGACGTAGTATTCCAGGAAATCTTGAAGCTGCGATTTGCAGCCGCCGAGATTTGGGCAGACCAGATTCGTCTCCGTTTCGTCCCAGGACAATTCCGTCCCACATGACGGACATACCGTCGGCAGCGTCCCGGCATTGCTTTCTACACCGGAGACTTTTTTGACGAAATGCGGGATCACTTCGCGCTCCAGCAGCACCCGATCACCGACCGCGATATTCGATTCTTTGACGCGCTTAGCGTTATGCGCCGTGCAGCGCGATACCGTCGCTCCACCCAAATGAATCGGCTCAACGATCATCGTCGGACAGACGCGCCCGCTGCGACTCGTTTCCCACTCGAATCCAGCGACCGTGGTCTCGCCCTGCTCGCGGCCATATTTGAACGCGATCTTGTAGCGCGGATGATGGCTCGTCGCGCCGAGCTCGACATGCAGTGCCAGTTTGTTGATCGTGAACACGACGCCATCGGTGTCATACGGCAACGCGTCGCGCTGAGCGTCGATCTCCGCTTCGACCAGCGCGATCTGCGATACATCTGTGACGTGTTTGTAAAATGGCGTTTCGAATCCCAGCGTTTTCAGAGCCCTAAAATTACCGGCTTCGCTGATTCCATCGGCTCCGGGAATTGCCCCGACGCATCCATGCGCCATGAACGACAAGCCGCGCTGTGCAACATCGCGCGGATCCTTTTGCATCAAACTTCCCGCGCAATAATTGCGAGCGTTTGGCGGGCGTTCATCTTCTTTCGCTTTGCCTTCGGCGAGTAAGCGTTCGAAATGCGCGACCGCATTGGCAAACGACGCGCGCGACATGTAAATCTCGCCACGAATTTCAACACGCCCGGATTCGCCAGCATGTGAAAGTTGATGCGGAAGCCCGGCGATTTGCAGCACATTCCGCGTGATCAAATTCCCGACTTTTCCATCGCCACGAGTCGCCGCCTGAATCAGATTTCCGTTTTCATACACAAGGCTGCACGACGACCCATCAACCTTGTACGCCGCGACGAGACCGTCCTCAATTCCTGTCCCAGTAAACGCTCCGTCGTCCTTCGCCCATGTCTCGATTTCGCCTGGCACGAGACTCTTTTCAATGCTCAGCATCGGCACCGCATGACGAACAGTCTCTTCGTTTTTCTTGATCTCTTCGCCGGTCCGCAGCAGCACCGGATGGTCAGGAGCGAGCGACTTCAACCGCGCGCGCAGAACATCGTAATCCGCGTCGCTAATCTCAATGACGTTCTTCTTCCAATACAGTTCGTCATGGTGCTCAATCTGCGCGGCAATGTCCGCGATGTTTGTTTCAAGTTTTGCGCTCATAGACACCGGATTTAACACAATCCCGGCGATGAGCAACCAAAAACCGGGGGCCGCGAAACGGCGAACGGCTAACGGCTTTTTTTTACCGCGAATTTACGCGAATTTACGCGAAAACGGCAACAGCTTTTGGGTGTGGGAATCTAATTGGCCGATGCCTGGATTTCATCAAGAGTGTCTTTGAATTCGTCTCTTCTAGCTCCAGCTTTTTGCCGTTGCCGTTTTCGCGAAAATTCGCGTAAATTCGCGGTTAAAAAGCTGTTGCCGTTCGCCGTTCACTTCGAGACGCTAAACGCGATCATCGTAATATCGTCTTCGAGCGCCGCGAAGCCCGCGTGTTTTTTGACTGCGTTTTCGATCAATGCCAGGAGCATCGGGATCGGCAGGTTCGTGTTTTGCAGCAGCAGGTCCTGCAAGCGATCTTCGCCGAATTCTTCCTGCGCGTTCTTTTTCAACGCGGTCTTGACGCCAGGACTTTGCGCTTCGACAACCCCGTCTGTGTATTGAAACACGAGATCGCCGGGTTTTAATTGGATCGTGATTTCCTGTGTCGCTTTAACAAATCGGCTGCCCACTTTATCGACGCCCAGCGCAAGTCCCGGAGGCTTCAATGTGGTGACAGCCGGTGAGCGCGCAGGATTCACAAGATATGGTGGATTGTTCCCAGCACGCGCGAATGTAAATGTGCGCTTTTTAGTGTCGAGGATTCCATATGCCGCCGAAACGAATGTCCCTTCTAACAGGTCCTGTCCCAAATCATGGTTGGCCAGCGCGAGGACTTCTTTGGGACTGCATCCATCACGCGCGAAGAGTTGCAGCGATTTCTTGGCCATGCCCATGACCATCGCCGCTTCGATCCCATGTCCGGAAACGTCGCCGATGCAAATGCCCAAACGCGTTTCATCGATCTTGACGAAGTCATAAAAATCGCCAGAAACATCGGAGCAAGGCAGGTAGCAGCAATCAAAATCAAATCCGGTAATGTGAGGCGGCTTGGGCAGCATATGCAACTGCCGCCGCTGGGCTTCGGGAATGCTTTTGGCAATCGACGAATGCCGCTTGATATCCTCCGCCACCTCATGCAACCGCCCGGACAAATCCACCGCTCACCCCCCACGGAAAAATAGTATGAGCGGTCCAAACTCGCGCTCGCATTGTCATGATACCATGCGGAGAAGTGAGACCGGCTTGAAAATGACAAGAATGCACGATGGGTGAAGTCACGTGTGCATCCGAACTTGTCATCGGTCGGAATTTGTAGTCTCGACGATTTTCATTGAAGAAAATCACCCCTTCGCGGTACTATATGGTAAGTATTCACACTCGATTTTTTTTCACTCGGAGCCCACGCCATGCAACAGAAACTTATTCTTCCGGATCGGCGAATCTTTTTGAGCACGTTTTCTCTCGGCGCCGCAGCATGGCTGACACGTGGCGTTTTCGCTGAAGAAGTGGATCGCATCAAGACGCCAGCCCAGACCGAAGGCCCCTTTTATCCGAACCATCTGCCGCTCGACACCGACAACGATCTGATCATCGTCAACGATGGCATCACGCCAGCCGTCGGCGAAATCACGCATCTGTCTGGCCGCGTTTTGGACGCCAACGGCAACCCCGTCCGCAACGCGTTGGTTGAAATCTGGCAAGTCGATTCCAAAGCCGCGTACATCCACACTGGCGACAAGAACAACAAAAACCGCGACACCAATTTCCAAGGCTTCGGCCGATTCATGACCGGCACGTCTGGCGAATATTATTTCCGCACAATCAAGCCTGTCTGCTACTCAGGCCGCACTGCGCACATCCACATGAAAATCAAACGCGGCGGCAAGGAGTTGTTGACGACGCAATGCTACGTCAAAGGCCAGCCCGAAAACGAACGCGACGGCGTCCTGCGCGGCATTAAAGACGAGAAACAAAAGGCGTCCGTGATCATCGATTTCGCCAAAGTCCCCGACTCCAAAATCGGTGAACTGGCCGCGAAGTTCGATGTGATTTTGGGATGGACGCCAGCTGCGTAACAGCAGTTTTTTGGTTTCGTGTTTCAGGTTCCGGGTTGGCGACGGGACAGCGTTTCACTTGATTCTTTCAGGATTTCGCGACAATTCAGTGCAGCTCGTTGGACAGTGAACTCGAAACCCGAAACACGAAACGCGAAACAATTTTGATACCGATCAACGAAGTAGAAGACGAATTCCGCCACGTAGGCCAGAAGATCGCCAGTTGCCAGAGCATCTGGACGGGCTTGTGGCACGGCGTGGACGCGAACGACGCAACGGCTCCTCTGCTGGCGCTGGTGCAGCAGCAACATCGCCGAAATTTCGATCTCTGGCACGAAGAAGACAAAGCCCGCGATCCCGCCGCGACCGACAACCAAATCGCGGTTGTCAAACGCGCCATCGATTCGCTCAATCAAAAGCGCAACGACCTGATCGAGAAATTGGACGACTACATTTACGCAACGCTGCAACGCCAGAACGTCGCTCATGCTATAGACGCACCGTGGAACAGCGAAACGCCCGGCAGCATCATCGACAAGCTGTCGATCATGAGCCTGAAAGTCTTCCACATGCGCGAACAGACCGAGCGCCTCGATGCGACGCCCGAGCACATCCAAAAATGCAGAGTCCGCTTGGCGACATTGACGCAACAGCGCGAGGATTTGACGACGGCATTGCAAGTCCTACTAACGGACGTGTTCGCCGGGACGAAGCAGATGAAACTGTACCGACAATTTAAAATGTACAACGATCCGGACTCCAATCCCAAGATTTACGGCGCGAAAAAATAGCACGGATCGAGAGACAATGCGGCACAGTTATTGTGGTGCAGGCTTCTCGCCTGCCTGTCCGAAAAAGCAGGCTGGAAGCCTGCACCACACTGTTTTCAGCGCAGTACATGTGAGGTCGTGAATGTCAGACATTTCGAAACTTCTCGACGCAAACAAAGCGTGGGCAGAGCGGATTAAAAAGAGCGATCCGGAATTCTTCTCCAACCTCGCTCATCAACAGCGTCCGGAATATCTGTGGATCGGATGCTCGGACAGCCGCGTACCCGCGAACCAAATCGTCGGTCTGCCCCCGGGCGAAATCTTCGTTCACAGAAACGTCGCGAATCTCGTCGTGCACACCGATTTGAATTGCCTCTCGGTGATTCAATTCGCGGTCGAAGTTTTGAAAGTCAAACACATCATCGTTACCGGTCATTACGGCTGCGGCGGCGTCATCGCAGCGATGCACAACAAACGCCTTGGCCAAATCGACAACTGGCTGCGGCACGTCAAAGACGTCAAAACAAAACACCGAACCCTGCTCGACCGCTACCCGCTCGAAGCGCGCGCACGAAAATTGTGCGAGTTGAATGTCATCGAACAAGTCATGAACGTCTGCGAAACGACAGTTGTACAAGACGCCTGGGCCGACCGCAATCGTCCGCCGCTCACCGTCAACGGCTGGATTTATTCTTTGGAAGACGGTCTAATCCGCGACCTCGGCATGTCCACGCGCTACCCCGAAACCCTCTGGGACAACTACGAAATGGCGATCAAGAATCTTCAGGACGATGTGACGGACATGCCTGAAGAATAGTACTTCTCTTATTTGAATCGCAGCACCTGAAAATCTTCATACTGATGAAAATTTTTCGTCTTCAACGGCGCGCTGGTTGACATCTCGGCCTCTTCGTTCATCACCGAAAAATCATAACGACACAGCGCAAATTTCCACTCATCGCCCACTTTCGGCTTCCCGCCCGTCGGAGCAAAATCGCTCCAAGGAATGCGGCCTTCGACCACCCAGCCCACATCCAGATCCGTGTGAATATTCAACGTACTGCTTCCTCTCAAAGATACTTTCGTATCGAGATGAAATGGGTACTTGTTCACCCAGCGCCGCAACCCGCCGCTACCACGTGACGGAAAGAACAAATCCAGCGTCGCGTTGTTGGGATTAACTTCAAATTCGTAGTACCCCAGCCACGATGGCACCGGCTTGAAGAACAATTCAAAAACATCGTTGTTCCATAAATCCGCATTGTGCTGCCGGATATCCGCATACAGGTCGCCATCGTCCATCACCGCCAGAAAATAAAGGTACTCGTCATCCCACAACAACCGCGCGACCGTCTTTGCTTTCGCCGGATGATTCGCCCCCAACCACGGCTGCGAAAAATTATCGATCACCTGAGCGCCACGCCACGCCGCATCGTCAGGCTGTCCATCAATAATAATCGGAGCCGACAAGCGTCTGCATTCAACGACACCAGCCTCGATCGGAAGTCCCGTGTTCGGAACCGCCACGCCATGCCCTGGACTCCTCGTACGCGCAGGCGATTCCGTCTCAACCGCCACGGGCGAGCCGCCGTTCTTAAGCTGCGCAAACGCCTTCGCTTTGCCTTCAATATCGTGGCGGCTCATGTCAATCCACATCCACGCGCCAAGGCCCACGAGACAAAAGACCACAGTGACGAGAACGATAGGCACCGCTGACGACGCGCCGCGCAGATAACGATTTCCAGACATGATCATGATGGCTCCCAACATAAAGAGATTGCGCGAGCCCACTCAATACAACGAGCTTGCCGCGAAAGAAGTTTCAATTATGCTACTTCATCGAACTCTTTTAATCGATCAAATGCGTCCGCGCAGAATTTATTTTTTCCCATCGCGAACGCCCCAAGCACACACTCACAGGAGCCACCATGTCAGCCGAATCCCGCCTCGCCGAATTGAAGCTCGAACTTCCGCCCGCGCCGAAACCGATCGGCGTCTACAAACCCATCGTCGTCGTCGGGAACATGGCTTACGTCTCCGGTCACGGCCCGCTGAAATCCGATTCATCGCTGATGCTGGGACGCGTCGGAGCCGACCTCGACCTCGCCGCTGGCAAAGCCGCCGGACGCCAAGTCGGACTCGCCGTCCTCGCCACGCTCCGCGCCAATCTCGGCAGCCTCGACCGCGTCAAACGCATCGTCAAAACACTCGGCCTCGTCAACTGCACACCCGACTTCATAGAACACCCCAAAGTCATCAACGGCTTCAGCGAATTGATGGCCGACATCTTCGGAGCCGACAACGGCGTCGGAGCGCGCAGCGCCGTCGGAGCCCCTTCCCTTCCCGGCAACATCGCCGTCGAAGTCGAAGTCATCTTCGAATTAAATGACCCATCGTAGAGCCGATTTTTAATCGGCTTACATATTCTCATTAAATAAAAAAGGCGCACCCTGTCATGTCCAACAAAGTCTTGATCATCATCGGCGACGCTACCGAAACAGTGGACACACTCTACCCCTATTACCGCCTGCAGGAAGACGGCTACGAACCCATCGTCGCCGCCCCGGAAAAGCGTCTGTATCAAATGGTCATGCACGAAGTCAAACCCGGCTGGACCATCACCAAAGAATGGGAAGGCTACACGCTCCAAGCCGACATCGCGTTCAAAGACATCGTCCCCGAAGACTACGCCGGCATCTTCTTCTCAGGCGGACGAGCACCCGAATACATTCGCGAAGACGAAGCCCTTTTGCGTGTAACGCGTCATTTCTTTGAAACCAACAAACCCGTCGCGAGCGTCTGTCACGGCGTCGAAATCCCAGCGCGAGCCGGATGCGTCAAAGGCCGTCGCATGGCCACCGTCGCCAAATGCAAATTCGACTTGGAAATCTGCGGCGGCATCTACGTCAACGAACCCTGCGTCGTCGACGGAAACCTCGTCAGCGGTCGCACCTTTCACGACAACGGCCGCTACTTCGGAGCCTTCATGAAACTCCTAAACGCCGCCCGCCCCAATTAACTCCGCGTGCCACTGGCAGGTACCCCTGCCAGTGCCACAATCACTCTCCCCAATTTTTCGTCTCTTCCGCCCTTTTCGAGTTCAATTGCCGTTGCCGCTCCTCTAGCCGTTCGCCGTTGCCGTTTTCGCGAAAATTCGCGTAAATTCGCGGTAAAAAAAGCCGTTCGCCGTTCCCCTTGATAATCTCAGCTGTATTGCGATGTGCAAGGCGTTAAAGAAAGTTCTCGAGACCTATCGCAAGCATCATCGAGAACCTAAATTATAAATTTCAATTCCTCTTCAATTCAACGTGTAGCCTGCCCCGGAATAAACGGAATGACGGGCTCAGTCACAGTGCATAGTTCATCAAGTTGTTTTCGATTCCGATAGAGCCAGTAAAGCGCCACCGCTTCAAACACAATAGACATCAGAGTGATCGTACCTGATACCGCTTCGCCCAAAGTCATCGCTCGCTCGGGTGAAGGTAAAACGGCACCTGCCAGTGATTCTTTCCATATCTCCAGACCCAGGAAGATTGGAACCATACAGAGTTCCAACACAAATCCCCTGCACAAAAACCTGGGTCCGGCGTTATTCAAAGCGCGCAATTTAATGGCTCCATAGATCAAATACACGACGCTCAATAATCCCAGCCACTCTCCCAATCGTAACATGATCACATCAATCAACAGGATTTTCATGTTGCTGGTTTGCTGCAATTCTCCCGTCATCACGACGTTCATGAGGTAAAATATCGGCACCACAAACAGTGCGAATGCTGTAATCGCATGAGCCATGCGCGGAAGACGTGGATTGAAGATCAGGAAATCATCATTGAGCTGAGTTGCATGAACTTTGGATGTCGCCGCTTGAGGCGTTCCCGACACGCTTTCCACCGCCGTCTTGACTTCACTCACATGTTGGTAGCGTCGATTCACATCCCTTTCCAGAGCATGCAATACAATCTCGTCGAATCGAACGTCCACCCCCACAGTCTGCGACGGATTCGCGAATCGCCCCATTGGCAACTCTCCAGTCAACATTTCATAAAAGACGACGCCCAGCGAATAAATATCCGCGCGGTGATCCACGTCTTTCGCATTCGCCAACTGCTCGGGTGCCGTGTACAGCATCGTCCCCATGCCCTGGTTCGTGCGCGTCAAACGACCGTCTTCGACACCGGCAATCTTCGCCAATCCAAAGTCCGCAATCTTGACTCGGCCTTTCGCGTCCAAAAGTATATTCGCTGGCTTGATGTCGCGATGCACGACGCCTTCATCATGCGCGTATTGCAACGCATCGCACAGCTTCGGCACAATCGCAAGCGCCTGTTGCGCGGTGAACGCTTTCGTTCCAATCATCTGCTGCAGATTCGCACCATCAATGTACTCCATGACGAAAAAAGCGTGTTCGTCACCCGCACGGCCCACAGTTCCAAACTCATACACATGAACAATGTTGGGGTGGCTCAGTTTCGCCAATGCGCGCGCTTCGCGGTTGAAGCGTTCTGAGAATTGCGGATCACGGCTGAAACGCGGATGCATCAATTTCAACGCCACAATGCGGTCGAGCTGTTTCTGGCGCGCCTTGTACACCCCCCCCATTCCCCCCGAGCCAATCTGTTGAAATATTTCTAGCTGGGGAAATAACGCCGCGAGCTGTTCAGCCTTCATGACACCAGGCTTTACCACGGGTACATCCAGTGTGGGATCCGCATCGCGTAACACACTCGCATTCATCGCGTCAGTCTGATCCTGCGCGGCTAACTTCATGAGGCACGCCGGGCACAAGCCCTGCGGAGCATCAGCCGTCAGCAATTGTTTGCATTCCTTGCATGTCAGTGCATCGTTCATCGTTTCATCTCCTCACGAGGCCAGGTCTTCACACTCGATGAACGGAAATTCCCGAAAAGGTTACAGACTATTTTCAAAAATAATCACCCCGACAACGCCAACATCAAACACCGTAATTCATCTTCGACTTCGTCCGCATTGGAAACCGTCTCAGCAATCTCAGCGCGCAATTCGTCACGATAACGTTGGCGCAGTCGATGCGCTGCTACTTTGATCGCCCCTTCAGTGACGTTCAACTGCGCCGCGATCTCAGCATGTGCCAAACCCGCGCCACTCGTCAGCCCCGGCTTGAGTGCATCAAAGAGCGCCTGCTTGCCCGCTGCGTGGTAATCACTCTCCACGCGCGCCAGTGCCTGCTCCAGCAACGCCAGCGCCCATTGTCGCTCGAAAAGCGATTCCGGAGTCCTGTCACACACCGGCTCGACCGCGTAACGCCGGTCCGCATCGCCAGCATCCAACGCAACCGCCAGGACACCGCCGCCGCGCTTTTGAGCCTGAGCGTATTCATATTCCTTCGCTAGAAAATGCTTGAACGCAGTCAACAGATAAGCACGAAAACGCGACACACGTTCGACTCCCGCCAATCGTTTTTTGGAAATCAATTCAGCAAAGAATTCCTGTGCAAGGTCCTGAGCGTCCGCCCCGGAATACCCTCGCCGCCGAGCGAATGCATACAATGGATACCAATAAATCTGACACAGCCGCCCCATGGCATCGCGCGCCTGCACGGACTCGCCTCCGCCCGCCGCGAGCACAACACTCCAACGCGTCGTCGCAAACGCCCGCGCTCCGCCAGGTATTCCGATACCTGATGAATCCGTAGTCATATCTATATTTTTATCGCGGATCACGGAACAAGCCTCCTAGTGAAAACACGTACAACCCTTGTCCGCATCGCTTCACACTCACTCAGTATCATCGCCCCCGGAAACCCCGTGCCGAATCCCGGCACGTTCGACATCAAGCCAGGCTTCATCTTCAGGCGAAAGCGACACGAGCAACTCACGCAGCTCATCGTTCACCGCACGAATTGAGCATTCAATCGCGTCCAATTCAGCCGGGCGCGACGCGAGTTCGGCGCGCTGCTGCACGAGATCACACAGCAGTAGGTCGAGCCGTAGAATGTCTTCAACGGGTTCCATGACGCCAAAAATAGCCGACAAAGTCGGCGTCGGAAAGCACAAATAGTGGAGCGGAATAAACCGATAGATTTTGCGCTTCATGTCTCCCTTGCGAAATCGCGCGCGCGGATTACGATCACGCGTTCACAATAAAATGGGGACTCCTCCGTGAAGCTCAGATACTGCCTGACGATCCTGCTCTGTATCGCAACAATTCTCGCCTTGAATTCGCCCAGCCTGGCGCTGATCAAAGTCGATTGGACCGTCGAAAAACTCTACAAGACATCGAAGGCCGTCGTGATCGGAAACGTCGTCGATGTCGTGGCGGAATCCCGTCTCATCAACGTCAACTTGACGCAGGCCTTGAAAGGCAAATCGCCCGGCCCGAAAATCCGCGTCCAAATCGTCGCGCCCGTGGAATTGCTGAAAGAAATCAAAGCAGACCAGCCGCTCGTGTTTTTTCTCGCCGATGCACCAACGGCCGATGGCACCTCAGGCGCTGTAATACACGTCGGTGACACCTGGTTACTGGCAAACGGCGTAGCCAATTCGAATTTACTGGTGTGGCGCGTCGTTCAATCGTTCGACACTGTCAAACAAAGCTTCCCCGGACGAACGTCCGCGCTGGTCAAAATGGTCAACGAACTCAACGCCGGGACGGGCTCGTTCATGGATAAATTCGAACGCAAGCCCTTCGACGGCGGCATGCACAAACGCGCCAAACTTGAAGTTTCAAAACCGCTGTGGATGCTGGCCGAAGACTTGAACGGTGACAAAAAACCCGACCTCCTGATCGGCAGCGCTTCGGGCGTACAGTTGTTTTTGGCAAAGGGCGACAGCTACGAAGACGCCACAGAACAATGGGGCTTGAAAGGAATCACCGGCAATTTTCACGCCATCGCCGACATCAACGGAGATGGAAAACCCGACCTGCTCTTGGACAAAACGCTGTGGATAAATCAGGGCCAAAAATTCACACCAGTCAACGCAAACTTTGACCTCCCATCCAAATCCGCTCCACTGGCAGCCGCATTGATCGACGCCACCGGTGACCAAAAACTCGACGCATTATTTCTCGGATCAGACGGCGACATCCGCATCTTCGTCAATCCCGGCGCACCCGACAAACCGTGGACGATGAAGCCCGCCAAACCGCTCTGGGCGGAAGGCGACGCGCCGGTATTCGCCGCGTTCGGAGATTTCGGCGACACCGGAAAACCGCACGTCATGGTGTTACGCAAGAGTGGCATAACGCGTTACGCGCTCGACGCCGATAGCGGCCCAGCGTCAGACCTGGCGCGGCTATCGGGAATCGATTTCAAGAAGCTTGAAAAGTATCACGGCGAATTCAAGAACGCGTCCGGCGTAACGCTATCAATGAACGGCGAATCGCGCCCGGACGTTTTCGTGTTCTCCGACGCAGGATCGATACTGCTCTTGAACCGCGGATTAGGAACATTTTTCCTCGACGAAAGCGCCAGCACAGTCTTGACCTCAAACGGCACCAAACCATTGCCGCTTGTTCCATCTCCCTCGACAGTCTGGACGCGCGCCGACCTGAAGGGCAAAGGCGTCGATGATTTGTTGTTGCTGGGCGAAGATGGAACGCTGTACTCCATCGAAAACAGTCCGCGTTAGAGTTATGCTGAAACACCCGCGTTTTTCGCCATCTCAAGAGACCCAGCCCTATGATCGATTGCAGCACGTTCTGCGCACCCGCCGTCATCCCTTCCGCGCTCGGCCCGTTGCAAGCACTACTCGCGATTCTGCCGCATCTCCTCGCGATTTTTGGCGCAGCGTTAGTCGCCATCACCAAGCCCAATACCTACCGCGCATTGATCCGTTATTTTTGGACACATAAAATCCTCGCGATCATGTGCCTCTCACCGCTCGCATTATTTTTCTGGCGAGGTTCGCTTTTCGGCGCAAAAGTCGTCGCTGAAAAAAAAGGATCAGCATGGATCGGTTTTCGCGGCGGAGCGGAACGAACCGGCAGCGTTTCAGGCGCGCGCGGTGCGTTCGACAATCCGCGCATCATGTGGAACGAAGCCAAGTCATCCACCGGCGGAATTCAAGCGATTGATTCCTCGCCCACCGTCGTCGGAAACCGCGTTTATTTTGGGACGAGCATCCAAACGCCGGTCTCAAAATCCGGCTCAATCACATGCCTCGACACCGAGACTGGAGCCACCGCCTGGCAATACACGGGTGCAGGAATGGATCGAGCGCTGGACCCGATTTTCTCATCACCCGCCATTGGCGGCGACGACGCCCGTTATCTTGTCTGCGGCGAAGGCTACCACGTCGAACAAAATTCGCGCATCTTCTGTTTGGACCTCGCCCGCGTTCGCAGCAGCGGCGGCAAGAAACCGCCCGAATTCAAATGGGCCGTACCCACCACCAATCATGTCGAATGCAGCCCGGCCATTTTTGAAAACAAAGTCTACATCGGCGCAGGCGACGACGGATGGTGGTGCATCGATCTCCTGACCGGCAAAGTCAAATGGCGCTTGGAAGGCAATCCCTACTACGTCATCAAAGACGGTACGCAGGTTGAAGCGCTCGTAAAACTCGCCGGGAAAACCGTCGCTGTTGACGGTTCGCCGACACGTTTCCGCCCCGACAAAGACAAAGATTTCAGCATCATGTTTCTCAATGCAACCGCCTTCACCGAAGTCCCGGCGGGAACAACGTTCGTGGCTAATCCGGCCATGCAGGACAGTACCGGCAAAGCTCTGCGCACGGTCATCGGCAAAGTCGTATTAACAGACGCGTCGAACCATCCGGATCAAAAAGGATCGCGAGTCAAAATCGAGATGGAAAAAGTGTATGCCGACGCCGAATGCGATCCCATCGCGTTGCGCATCGACGGCCAACCGCGCTTGATCTGCGGCTGCGGGCTGGATGGAAAAGCCGTCCTGTGTATTGACGCCGAGACAGGCAAAGAACTCTGGCGCACGCCAACAACCGACCCCGTTTTCTCCGCGCCTGCATTCGCCGACGGCCGCATCATCGTCGGCCTCAGCAACGGCACATTCGCAGGCAGCGCCGCCGTTCCGTCCGGTTCAGTCGTGGCGTTGTCCGCCGCCGATGGGCACATTCTGTGGGAGCACAAAACCGCCGATGGCGTCCTCGGTTCGGTCGCGATCAAAGACGGTCGAGCCTACGCCTGCTCGCTCGATGGCCGCCTGCATGTCCTGAATGCAAATGACGGCAAACTCACAGGCACATTCGATCTCGGATCCAAAATGTCCAGCTCGCCAACCGTCACCGATTCTGGCGTCTTCATGGCGACAGCCAGCGGCAAAATGTTTTGCCTAAAACGCGATTCGCTCGCTTTCAATTGGTCACTCAACATCACCCCCAACAAAGCCATTCTGTCATCACCCTGCGCCGCCGGAAATCGAATTTTCATCGGCTCAGCCGAAAGCGGTCTTTTCTGCCTGGGCGAAGGAGGCGGAGAATCCACAACCCGCAAATCCACCGTACCGTGGTCAGGTCCCGGCGGCAACCCAGCGCATTCACACGTCGCCGATGAACACGGTCCGCCCAGCGTGGACGGCAACAAAGCCGAGCGCCGTCCAGACATCGGCACGTTTGCAAGCCGAGCCGTCGCGGGACCGATAGCAGCCTGTGGCAACGCACTGTATTTTCCGACGCGAACCGAAGATGGAAAATCAATACTCGCATGTATCGACACCCAAAAGCGCAGCGACATCTGGCAGTGCGAAATCGGCGGAGCGTTACGCGCCATCGTCGCATCCGAAACACACGTCGTTATCCTTGCCGACGAAAAAGACGGCACGCGTTTAATTCCAATCGACGCCAAAAACGGCGCGCGATTATTGTCAGGCCGCAACATCCCAGCCATCGAAAACCCCTTCTTATGCTTGATCGGAGACTGCGTCATCGCGAAGCGCTCCAACACCGCGCTCATCGGAATCGATCTCAAAAATCCCGCCAACGAATGGCAGTTGGAAGTCGGAGAAATCGCCGGTGCGCCCGCTCTCAAACATGGTCTCATGTTTCTCGCCATCGCTTCGCCCGTCCCTCAACTACTGTGCCTCGATGATTCGTCCCGGATTAAATTATGGTCCGCAGATCTCGGCTCAAAACCACTCGGCGGTCCCAGCATTTCGGGCGATAAAGTGTATGTTGCAATCACCGGCAAGAATGGAACAGGCGCCTCAATTCTCTGCCGAAGTCTCACCGATGGCCACACAATCTGGGAATCAAGCCTCGAAAAAATCCCGATCTCCCCGCTCGCGCTCAGCTCGGATCATCTCGCATTCACGGCCGACGATGGCACCGTAATCGTTCTCGAAAATCGCACCGGCGAGCAATCCCACACCGTGCCGCTTGGCAAAGGCGGCCAGGCACCCGCCATCTATCAGCAGACGATTTTTCTGTGCGCGACCGGACGCATCGGAGCCTACGACTTGGCGACCTCAAGTTGGCTCTGGGGCTACCGCGATCAAAAGCAAATTGGAGCAGCTTTGACTGCGCCAATCCTCGCCAACGAAGCCGTTTGGATCAGCACAGACAAGCAAGGCCTGCTCTCGATTGGCGGAAAGGATGCGACAAAAAGATAATGAATCAGCCAGCATCCCAACACATCCATTTCTTCGGTGGCGACACCCCATCCGCAGCAAACGAAAACATCCTCGGCGGCAAAGGCCACAGCCTCGCGATGATGAGCAACGCCGGTTTGCCCGTGCCGCCGGGGTTCACGATCTCCACCGAATGCTGCCGGATTTTTCACGCTGAAAAACACTGGCCCAACGAACTTGAATCCGATCTCGAACGCGCGATGGCGTGGCTGGAAGCAACGACCGGTGCGACATTCGGCACAATGCCCCGACCGCTGCTCGTCGCCGTGCGCAGCGGTGCCGCTGTCTCGATGCCGGGCATGATGGACTCGGTTCTCAACGTCGGTTTGCGCCCGGAACTCGAAAGCGCATTCCCGAATTTCTGGGAAAAATACCGCGACTTCATCCGCCACTATGGCGAAATCGTTGATGGACTTTCGGAACATGTGTTCGACGATCCAACGCACGATTCGCCCGCGAACGCAAAGGAACAGGCGCTGCGTTTTCTTGAAAATTACCGAGCCGCATCCGGTCATGATTTCCCAACCGATCCGCGCGTCATGCTCCGCGCCGCAGTCAATGCCGTGTTTAATTCCTGGAACAGCGAACGCGCTCTCCGCTATCGCGCTCGTAATGACGTTCGAAATCTCATGGGCACTGCTGTCAATGTTCAGTCCATGTGCCCGTCCGAATTGTCGGGCGTGCTCTTCACTGAAGATCCGAACCAGCCTGAGGCGCGGCGCATCCTGATCGAAGGCACAACCGGTCTCGGCGAAGCGCTGGTGCTCGGACGCGTCGAACCGGACGTGTTCATCATCGACCGAAAAGCGATGAACATCGTCGAGCGCTCGCTGTCCGATGTGTCCGCGCATCTGTCCGAAGCGCAGGTCCACGAACTCGCGCAACTCGGTCTGAAGATTGAAGCCTACTTCAACTTTCCCGTGGACATCGAATGGGGCTACGCCAACGGAACATTCTCCGTCCTACAAAGCCGCCGCATTCGCGGTCTCGATGTCGGCATCGACGTCCCCATCGCTCGGACTGACGAAATCGAGCGGCTCGCAAAATTATCCGGCTCCGAAAAGCGCGCCTGGGCAGTTCACAATCTCGGCGAGACGCTCCCGGCTCCAACACCGCTGACCTGGGATTTCATCGGCGGTTTTATGAATCGCGGCGGCTTCATTCAGCTCTATAAAACACTCGGCTTCGTCCCCTCCAAGCGAGTCCTCCGGGACGGTTTTCTCGACTTGATCTGCGGCCGTATTTACGCCTGCGGCACTCGTTCAGCTGAACTATTTTTCGACGACTACCCGCTGGATTACGACCTCAGCAATGGCCATGCGGAGCAGCTTGTCGGCCCACCCACAAAATTCAATTTCGAACGCGCGGGCGGTGGATTCCTGCTCAAGCTCCCGTGGTTTTTATACACGATGCACCGCTCCGGAAGAATACTCAAGAAGCTCGCAACGCGTTGCATCGAAGACTTTGAACACAAGTCATTGCCAACGTTTTTGGATTATGTCGCGAAGGCCCGCGCGAAAAATCTTAGTGCGCTCAGCGACACCGAATTACTCACCGAATTGGACGATCGTGATCGCATCGCGTTGAACGATTTCGGAGCGGAGACGCTGAAGCCCGGATTTCTCGCAGCCTATTTTCACGATACACTCACGCAATTGTTCAATACGATTTTCGGAAAAGAAGCAGGCGACGCGCACCTCTCCAAATTAGTGCGCGGACTGTCCGGCGACAAAACCGTCGAAATCAACATCGCACTTTACGAAGTCGCGAGCGGGCGTTATTCCATGCATCACTTCTTGGACGAGTTCGGACATCGGGCCGTCAATGAGTTCGAACTCTCGGAGAAACGCTGGCGCGAAGATCCGAATTATTTGCAGCAGATCGTCACGAACTATAAACGCGCTGACAACTCCGCGATCGCGAAAGCACACACAGAACCATCAACCCCGAAAGAGCTCCACGAGAAGCAAGCCGCCGCTCGCGAACAAGCTGAATCCGAACTCGGCGCTCTGCTGGCGGAACACGGCGCGTCGTCACTCGAAGACAGCATTCGCGCGGACCTGAAATTGGCGCAGCGCTACCTTCCGTACCGCGAAACTGGCAAGCATTATTTCATGCTCGCCGTGTCTTTACTTCGGGATGTCATGGAGGAGTTCTCCGCGCGGCACAACCTGGGCAAAGACGCCTATTTCCTGCACCGTTCGGAACTCGCGGACTACGCCGCCGGCCTCGAAAACCGACGGCAGGATTTCGCGAAAACCATCGCCCAACGCAAGGTCCGCTGGCAGGCGTTTCAACGGCTCGAAATGCCCGATGTCATCTTCTCCGACACACTCGACGCCATCGGTCGATCAGCCGTCGCAACCGAAAAATCAGAGGGCGCGCTCGTTGGCATCGGCGTCTCGGCGGGACTGGGAACCGGCACCGCGCGGCTCGTCAAAACGCCCGGCGAAGCTGGCGATTTGGGCACCGGTTACGTGCTGGTCTGCCCGACGACGGACCCGAGTTGGACGCCGCTGTTCGTCCACGCAAAAGGCATTATTGTTGAACGCGGCGGTGTGCTATCGCACGGCGCAATTGTCGCGCGCGACTTCGGCATTCCAGCGGTCGTATTGAAAAACGCCTCGAAATTAATTCCAAACGGCGCGACCATAAAAGTAGACGGCAACAAAGGCCGAGTTGAAATCATACAGGCGAACGGAGGCAAAACGTCATGATCGAATTTCTGACCCACATCGTCCTCCCCATCGTCAAGGCTTTGTTTCTGCCCTTCGATCTTGTGCTGGGATGGATCACGATTTTCGGATCCATCGGCGCACTCGTCGCAGTCGGCGCGTTGACCGGAGTCGCGGTCAATCTCTTTCAAAAATACTGTAGCAACCAAACACTTCTCGGTCGCCGCCGCGCGGATCTTGATAAATTGAAGTTGCTCATGAGCGCAGCCAAACAAGAAAAAGACACCGACAAAATCGCGCGGCTGTCCAGCTTGACCGGACAAATCAGTTCGAAGTATGCGCTGGAGTCGCTGAAGCCCGCGCTGTACAGCGTCCCAGTCCTGTGCATTCTGGCTATGTGGGTCGGCGCGCGGCTTTGCTTTGAACCCGTTCGTCCGGGCGACGTCGTCGAAACCATTGCGACATTCGAAGACGGCGCGAGCGGCTTTGCTCATGTCGTTCCCAACGAAGGCCTCACCTTTGACGGTGCCGCAATCATGCCGGTGACCGTCCCGAAATCGGCGAGTGCTGATGCGGCTAAATCACCGCAGGCACTGTGGAAAATTCGCGCCGAAAAAACCGGTGATCACACACTGCTGATCCGCCACGGCGACGACCACTACACAGTCCAACTGCCGGTCTACGCCAAAGCCGGGCACCCACCCGAACAGGCCGCCGTCTTCCGCACAGAATCGCCTTCGCGCGACCGGTTATTGAGCCTCGAATTCAAGCTGCACGAACCGGTAGAATCCGCGTGGTGGAATCTAAAAATGCAAGGCATGGGCATCTACCTGCTCGCCTCGCTGGCCTTCGGATTGGCGTTGCGGCGCGTGATGGGCATTCAATAAAATACATCCCAACACACACATTCGCAGCGGTTATTTCACAGGAGCTGGCGCAACCGGCAAAACTGGGCGCGGCGGAGAATCCGTAGCCGTAACCGGCGGATCATTGTCCGCCGGCTGATCTTTCAAGCCGATCAATTTTTGCCATTCTTGTGGATCTGGTATTTGGATGCGCTGAGACGGCACAGGCTTTTGGCGCAGCTCCGGAATCACTGCAAGCGTCTCACCTCGAATCTGTTTTTCCACAGGATCGCCGCCAGCCGTCGCACGTGCCGCGTCAGATCCAGTCTCGATCCACAGCATCCGCGCCGCCTGCGTTGTGCCAGCGGCAATCACGAGAATCACGCACGTAATCAGTATGGTGCGCAAAGCTTTTTTCATAGTCATAACGATTCTCATTTCGCTTGAAGAATAAGGTTGACCTCGGTGCCTTCCGGCGGCAACAGGTCCTTATTCGTATCCAATTTCAACGGCTTCCCATCGCTCATATTCAAATGCAACTGACACACCGTTTCATCGGTCACCGGCAGTAAACTGATCAGCGTCCCAGTCAAATCGGCGCCGTACACTTTTTCATCTTTAGTCGGATCCGGCTGGCGCATCACCGAACCAGTGAAATGCCACGTCAGGATTGGAAGCGATTTTCCAGTGCGCATATCGACCATCAATTTTTCCATCGGAATCAATCGCGGCGCACCGGTCACGCCGGGAACTTCGAGCATGACTTTCAATTCCGCGCCGGTCCCAATCACGCCATCGCCGACGGCCGGCTTACCCGCTTGCAGTCCGATCGATTCAAGCGCTTTGTGAATCTCGCTGGGCTTCGAGTCAAACACAAGCACCGTCTCGTGCGCCTTTTGTCCCCGCGGCGCAGGGAACGTGGCCACGACTTCCAGCGGATAAATGTCCTTCAACGCCGCCAGTTTGCGCGGAGCGATTCGACACGGAATACTGACCGACCGCTTCTCCGTATTGACTGTGACAGGCGTCCACTTGATTGGAATTGCCGACGGCTTGTCTGAGAGACATACGACGTACGACGTCTGCGCCGTCTCGCCGTCAGGATTGCACGTGGCTACATAAATATCCCCGCCGTGAACCACCGGCGATCCGAACACCATGCTCTTCGACTGCACCGCTGCATCTTGCGCGAGCTCAAAATCCCAGACGCCTGTCCCGTCAGCAAGATTGAACGCGTGTACGCTCGCATACAAATCTGCTGCATAAACGAATCCGCCCGCGATGGCCACGCCACCGAAGAACGGCTGCTTTCCCGTGTACGTCCACAGCCGCTGGCTCGTGTTGATATTGCGCGCAACGATGGTCTTGTCAGTACACGCGTAAATCGCGATTTCACCTTTCACCGCGACGGACGACAATACCCCGCCCGCCATCTGCTTCTTCCATTTAATCTGCCCGGTCGCGAGGTCCAGCGCGACGACTTCGCCCTTCGCGCCATCAATGAGTTTCCGATCAAAGCGGATACTGCTGCATCCGACAATCACCACCTGCCCCGCGACCGTTGGTCCGGCCCACGGATTCAAATCAAGCGGCACTTCCCAGACGATGCTACCGTCCGAAATTTTCATGCAAACCAGGCAACGCTTCCCAATCTTTTCATCATCGAGATATGCTGACGCCGCGAGCACAAAATCTCCGGCAACGACCGGCGGCGCGTCCACATGCCACTTGCCTTTGCCTTGCTGCCAGAGCAATTTCGGAGCAGGCTTTGGCAGCGCGTCTTCGCTCGGAGGAATCGCCAGCAGCGGATCTTTTTTCTTTTCGGTTTCGTACGCCGCCGTCAATTCCGCCCAGCGTTTGGTCATGATCGGAATGACCGCAGCCACATTTAATTCCTTGCCGTCGAGGACGAGATGTTTGGCATCCAAACAAATCACCCCAGCATCACCGCCGCAGGCGATCACGCGCCCTTTATCAATGGTCGGCGCGGCCTCCAAATGAACGAGCTTTCCGGGAACCGCATAACGCCACAACGGCATGCCCGTTTCGGGATGCAGACAATAAAGAACGGCGTCATCCGTCTGGTGCATACCGTCACCGAAGATGGTCATGCCTTCAGCCACCGCTGGTGCACTCACGACCGGGCGTTGAATGAACGGAACCGTCTTCGACCACAGCATCCGCTCCGGTGCAGCGGGCACGAGCGACATCGAATGAATCGCGCCGGTGTTCAACGCGCCCATGACCGACATGTAAAGCGATTTGGTGCACGGGCACGGCACCGGCGCGGCGACAAATTGCTCCTGCGTTTTGTGAATCCACAATACGTTGGGCGCTTTGGGCCCGGGCAAGTCGTCAACGTTTCCAGTTCGCTGAGCGTTCCCTCGCGCGGTCGGCCAGTCAGCGGGTGCTGCTTCACCAGCTTGCATTTTCGAATCAGCACCGGCTGCAAGCAAGGCCAACACAATCACGCTCGAACCACCCGAGCGTGAACGCGTAAATACGAACAACAACACGATCCCGGCGACGACCATCGCACCGAGTCCAAATGATGAGACATTGACCACCTTTAGTACTGCGGTTGATGGCGCAGGATTTACGTCAGGATCTTTAAAAAACTCCGGATTCGTTAAAAACAAAACCGGTTCCTGACCTTCATTATTGAAGACGACATCCGGCACACCGTCCTTATTCAAATCCTGCACCGAGATCGCGGACGTGTTGTAAGTCCGATAGGCCAGCCCGATTTCCTCGGTCCGATCCGTGAACGATCCGTTGCCATCGTTTCGGAAATAATGATTTGATCCTTTCCAACATCCGACCAGCAAATCCTGCCGCCCCTTTTTGAATTCACTCCACGCCGCACCATGCCCATCCGCCTGCATTTTTGCGAGGTCGCCGGATTGCGGAGTCACATCCGTAAAACGCCCTGACCCATCATTGCGCAAGAGCGTGCTGCGACCCGATTGCGGAATAAAAAGATCCGGTTTTCCATCGCCGTTGTAATCACCAAACGCAGGTGTCACACCGCCGGTTTTGAACGAAATCCCTGCTTGTTTCGCTTCGACAAAACCTTGCGGAGTGTTCAGCACCAACACGCCAGTCCCAGCGCAAAACAAAAAATCCGTACGCCCATCGCCGTTCACATCCGTGACGATCAGACGGTCGCCTTTTAGATTGCCGGCAATTCCTTTTTCGCCGAGTCCCATCGCATCCGAAACATCTTCGAACATCAGCGGAATCGGTGCAGTCACTTCCGGAACTTGTGGCGCGCAATAAAATTCAAATCCCCCTTCCCCGTTGCAAATCTTCATCAACAACGAATTCTTGCCCGGTTTCAATTTCAGTTTCAACACCGCTTGGTCAGGCGCACAGGCACGGTACACGTTTTCCGAATGGACTTTCTCACCGTTCAACCAAATCGTCAGCGTGTCATCACTGCCGAATGAAAACGGACATTCAACGGCGCTTCCAACCGTGAATTCGCGGTACACATACACGGCGCAATTTGCATTGAGTTCGGGCTTGAAAAGCGCGAGGTTGTTGACTTGTGCGTCGGCAAATGCGCCCTCTTTCCAACCAAACTTTTCATTATTCTTGCCGGTATACTCAACTTTGAGATCAACCCCCAATTCCGGTGGATAGACCGTGTCAAAACCCTTCTGTACCGTGTTATCAAACGGTCCGGCATAATACCATTTACCCACGGAACTCTTCACGGGTGGCGCGACTTGGCGACCCAGATTTCGATACAAACGCAAGCCCCGAAATCCGTCGGCCACAAGCAAATCAGGCTTACCATCGCCATCGTAATCAATCCACGTTGCAGCCGTCAGATTATAATAAGCATGACGCGGCAGCCCGGCGCTGACGTCTTCGAATTGCACTGCTTTTTCAGTGACATTTCGGAACAAACGCGGTCCTGCGGGAGTGGCCACAAACACGTCCATCTTTTTATCGCCGTCGTAATCGCCCCATGCAACCGCGCGCGCACCACCTTTCATCGGTAGCCGGACTTCATCAAACACATTGCCCGCGTTTTGCAACAGACTGACCTGCCGTTCGCCAAAGATGCAAAGATCCGCGCGCCCGTCGTTGTTCATGTCGCCCGCAGCGATGCCAATCACGCCCGCTCCAATGCGGCTCAACGCGAGTGTGTGAGTGAATCCGGGCATCCCGGCAACCGAACGAAGTTCATCGCCGCCGGAACCGAAATCAACGAAGTCGCGCTGAGCATTATAATCCTGAATGACCATGCTGGCCTTCATGCGCATCAACTTGGCCGTGCGCGCCTGAATCGCTTTCTTGTCACCATCGACCATGCACGGCACCACCACTTCCTGTCCCGCAAGCATAGCCGTGATTGCCGCCGCCAATTTGTCCGGCTTGCCGCAGAACGTCCGCAAGAAAAAGGGCTCAGCGTGGCTCATGTTCCACCACTCGCCGGCATTGGGCGTCTGATACCAATAGTTTTCAATGCAGCATTCGCCCGCGCCGCCGTTGTGAAAAAAGACTGCGGTCTTGCCCGGTTCAGCCCACGCCATCACGTTCTGCCATTCGCGCGGCTCAAAGCCCGCTTGCGCAATGTTGTGCTTGATCGTGTCGCCGGGATGCGAGCCCTTTAAGTCGCGCACCTTTTTATAGATGATCGTGTTCTTCTGCTTGTCGACAGACTCGACGACACAGAGCATGATGTTGGTGGATTCGGCGATGGTTTTGCCGAGGGTGTAGGTCGCTTCGACATAACCCTGTGTCGGACGATTCAAACAGAACACCAGTAGCGCAGCGGTTATCAGTCCGCATAGGCACTGCATCAAATGTTTTCTTTTCATCACGTTACCTTCCGTATGGGCCGCTACTTGATCCCGTCAAGACGCTTCCGGGCTGTCTCGGCCCACGTGCTGCCTGCATAATCTTTGATGACGCTCTGCCACATCTTGGCTGCTTCGGCGGGCTGTTGTTGATCAGCATAAACCTGCCCCGCTTCGAACTGCGCTTCCGCGTTGATCTCGTTGACATCGTACGTCGCAGCCACTCCCAACAAGTCCTTCAGCGCCTCAGGAAAGCGCTTTTGAGCACGGCGGATTTTGCCCATCTGAAGTTGCGCCTGCGCCGCCGCCTCACCCGCCGTTCGCTGCGTCACATCAAGATACGTGGCGTATGCCGGATCCACTTGATTTGTCTTTTCAAATGCAACCGCCATTCCCAACCGCGCGTCATAAACGTACATGCTTTGCGGAAAGCGCTGAGTCAACATCTCAAACGCTTGACGGCTCTCATCCCAGCGCTGCGCCAGAGCGAAAATCTCGCCCAAGCGCAACAGCCCGCGTTCAGTCAACACGCCCAAATTTCGGAACGGGTCTTTGTCGCGAAATGCAGCGAACTGAGCGATTGCGTTGGGCCAATCCTTGTTCAGCGCGTGCGCATCACCTGCGATAAAAATCGCTTCACCCATCACATTACTCGCTGCGTTTTTTATCACCGATTGCGCTTGAACCAGCGCGAGCTTCGGTTCGTTTTTTGCAATCAGACACGATGCGATTCGCACATGAATACGCTCGGACAATTCCAATGGAGGCGTGTCTTCCAACGCGGTGGCGAGCAACTCCAACGCAGCATCATTCGATCCGCGCCGCGAGATTAATTCAGCGAGTTCCAAGCGCGCCCGCGCGGCCAGAGGCGACGACGACGCGAGCGTCACGAGCGCTGTGTACTGCTCTTGCGCTGACTTTTCGGCGGGCTGAAGTGGAATGCTGCTCAACGGAATTTCCGGTGCACTTAACACCGGCGCAGGTGAATTCGGCGGCGCGGATTTCTTCAGATTCTCAAGCACTTTCGCGAGCTTATCGTTGGCGATTTTCTGTCGTGCTGCTTCTACTTCAACATCGGCCACGGTTCGAAGACACCACGCCGATTCGTACAACATCCGCAGATGCGATTCACTTGCGGGTGCGTTTGGAGCGAGAGGCGCAAGTCGCTCCGCACCACTCTTCAATGCTTCCGCCGTCTTACGCAAAAGGTCCATGCTGTCCATGATTGTTTTCGACACAGCAGCCAGCTCTTCCGGCTTCGCTCCCGGCTTTTTCAACATGCTGTTCGCGCTGGTCAGCAAAACCGATACCTCTTCGCGGCGACACTGCGCAGCGCGCCACGCAGCCTGTGCGGCCTCCGGACTTTTCTCAAACAATTTGATGATCGATTCGAAGATCGCACGCGCCTCTGCTGGCTTCCCGGACTCTTTCAAAGCCATCGCGTGTTCGTACTGAATCTGCGGAATCCAGTCACTGCGCATCGGATCTTTCTTCAGCGATTCTTCATAACGCTTCCTGCATTCCAACAGCTCATTGAGCGCATCGACATAGCGCTTCTGAGTGCGCAAAAGTACAGCTCGCCGCATCATGGCCAGCGGCGCAACCGGACTTTGTTTCAATGGGTCCGCGTTAAATCGATTGTATTCATTCGACGCGCCATCAATATCGCCACGCAACGCGATGCTGCGCGCGCGTTCGATAACGGCCATTGGAAATGCACTCGTCTGGCCCATTTCGGTCATGATTTTTTCGAAAGTTTGTCGCGCATCGACAAGCAGCTTCTGACGCTCCGTCGGCTCGATCAGAAGTACACCCATACGCAGTTGGCAGTGTCCGAGCTTCAACAACGCATCGGCCGCTTGAGGCGTCTTGCCCTGCGTAGCAATATACTTCTTCAACAACCGCGCGGTGTCTTCGGCCCGGTCAATCAACTGCGCGGCTTGCAGAGCGTCCTCGGTCTCCAACGGCAATTGACGCAACTGACAATCCGCTAACAGGTAATTGACCGGTGCCAATTCGCCGATGCGCTCCGCGTCAAGAATGCTCGACAACGCTGCATACGCATCGGCAAATCGGCCACGTCGATACAACGCAGTACCCATTCCAAATCGGGCCGCATTGATGCTGCCAAATTCTGGAAACGAAGTGATCAGTTTCTGATAACGACCAATCGCATCATCGAACTGCTTCTCCCACACCGCACGATTTTCATTCGCTTTTGCGTCCTGAGCCGCACCCATCGCCGACAGAAATGTATTCTCCGCCCCGCAAAACCAAACCGCAGGAATCAAACTACTCTTGGGAAATTGCTGGTTGAATGTCTGGCACAACTGATCCGATTCTTTATACAGTCCCGCCAGATTCAACGCCGCAGCCTGACGCTGCAACGCCTCTTCCACGCGCTCCGATGCCGGATTCTCCAAGCGCACTTTTTCAAACGTCGCAGCCGCCTCCTTATACATCTTCGCCACCTGCTGCATGTCGCCCAACTCCAGCAGAATGTCGCTGCGACGCCGCTTCGCATCCGCGTCCGTTCCGCCCAATACTCCAGCCTGATCAGCCGCCTTGGTCAGTGCGTCGATCACACTCTTCGCAATCGGAGCAAACGCCTGAACATTGGCCGGATCGCCCAAGCCTGCCTGAGCGTGAGCATGCCACCACAATGCACGGTCGCCCAATTTAGGGTGAGTCAAAAGAGGTTGCAACACTTTCACTGCTTCAGCGTAATTCTTGGACTGAAGCAGACAAAATCCGTGCCGCAACTTCGCCTCATCAATGAGCGGACTCGTCGGAAATTTCTGAACAAATGCACCGAACCCAGCCAACGCTTCCAGAAACTCGCCAGCCTCCGATAGCAGCAGCGCGTCATAGAACTGCGCCCGGGCAATAAAATCCGGTGGCGGCTTGAGAAAACTCTCGTACCGTGCCTGCTCACCCGGCTTCATCGCCCCAGGATTCTTCAGCAATTCTGTGGCGAGTTTTTTCAACACCTCATGATCCGCCAGTAGCGCTTTATATCCCGCGTTGGCCTCGGGAAACTCCCCAGCAAGATGATGAATCCGGCTCATCAAATACCGCGCGTGAATTCCAAACACCTGCATGAACGGCGCAAGTTGGCTCAACGTTCGACCGGCGGACGGATAATCTTTCAGCGCAAAAAGTGCGCACCCATTTTGATAGAGCGCGAGTTCCCGAAACGAACTCGCCATGAACGCCGTGTCGCTGAGCGATTTTTGAGCCAGCTCCGCAGCTTCTTTATTTTGCTCCAAACGCAACAGCATGTCGCACTGGTCGCAGCGGCTGCGATACAACCACTCGCGTTCCGGCGTCCCCGAAAACGCTTCGGTAGCGGCAGAGAAATTCTTGGCCGCATCACCCAAGTGTGTCTGTGAAGTCGTGCGAAGCGCAGCAGCTTCAGCGGGTTTCGCGGCTGCCTGTTCCGACGCGTCCTGTCCCAACTTCCGCTGCATCGTGGCCAGATAATAAAGCGCGAAAGGTCGTTCGCTCGAATCCGGTTGAGCTACCACCAACTTCAATTCCGCGATGATGGCAGCGGCGTCTTTTTGCGGCGATTCGAGCAGCGCTAAAGCCAGTCCATAGTGAGCCGATGGCGCTTCTTTTTTCTGCCCATTCGCCTTTAAAAATTCGCGAAACCGCTCAGCCGCCGCATCGCTTTTCCCATCATTAAACGCGCGTCGCGCTGTGTCCAAAACGGTGAGCGCCGCAGCGTCCGCACCAGCCGAACCAGACGAAGGAGGTGCCGTTTTATCCTCACAAAATGCACGTGAACCTGCCGCCATAAAGATCAATTGACTGAGAAAAAATACACACCCGAACCGAGTCTGAATTCGCATGCCGATCTCCGGCGCTCATGAATACATTGGCTATGAAATCATATGAAGGATTTATACTTTTTCCGTTATAGTAGAGTGAAGAAATTTGTCCAGCAACGTCTACACGAATACGTAATTTCTGGCGGAAGACTCAATCCTGTTCGCCCTGCGCAATCGAAATAACCTGGGGATTGAGCGGTGTAGTATGATCTGTTATCCTTTATTTTCGTCCGCCAATTGTGATCGTATCAGCCTTGGAATTAATTTTGAAACGCAACCCACTGGCCCTCATCACTCTCCTCTTGATGACGAGTCTCGCCGTCTCCGCCGAACCACACACGTACACCATGGAGATCGCGACGTATTTCGGCGGCAAAGGCCCCGAACTCATTCGCGATATGACCGTCGATGAACAGGGAAATATCTATGTCGCCGGTAGCACCGGCAGCGCTGATTTTCCTCAGACGGCGGGCGATCTGCCAGGCATCTCAAAAACCGGTGGCGCGATGGTTGCAAAGTTCAGCCCCACCGGTGCGCTGATCTGGTCGACGGTTTTCACCGGCGACTACTTCTACAGTGTCAAGATCGACCACGCGGGAAGCGTGTGCGTCGCAGGGCGGATGAAGCCGGGTTTCCCAACTACCCCGGGAGCCATGCAACCCAACACCCAACACAATTGCGGATTCGTAGGGAAGCTGAAGCCCGACGCGTCCGCGTGGGAATGGGCCACTTATGTCGGCACTGGCTACGCTGTTCGCGACATGGCGATGGATGACAAAGGCGATTTGTACTGCGTCCTCGACTATTTCGAGTCGAGCAAGGAGGTCCTTCCCGCAGCATGGTTTGACAATGCGTTTCAGAAAACACCTCACGGCGGCGGCAATCACTTTGGAAAATCAGACGCAGGATTGATCAAAATTTCCAACGAAGGAAAAGCCGTTTGGGCAACATGGATCGGCGGATCAATCGGCAACGATTGGGTAGCCTCGCTGGCCGTCGGAGCCGACCGTTGCCCGGTCATCTTGATGAGAACCTACTCCAAAGATATGCCGACAACACCGAACGCAGCCAGTACCACGCCAAGCGAAGGCTGGATGGGCAAGCTGTCGGCAGATGGATCGAAGCTGCTGTTCGGCACGTACATCGCAGATGCGTTTCCACGCACTCATAACGTGGCAGCTGATGCGCAGGGGAACACATTCATCTGCACCTGCACGAAGCAATGGCCGGTCACACAGGGCGCGTTTCAAACCAAATTTGGCGGCGGTCCTGAAGACTTCGGTATCGCCAAATTCTCACCGGACGGAAAGCTGCTGGCGGCCACATATCTTGGCGGCAACGGAGATGAAACCAATGGACCTGACCAGATTTTCGTCGACCGCGCAGGCAACGTTGTCGTCGCCGGTTGCAGCAGCTCCACCGATTTTCCAGTAACGCCCAACGCACTTCAGAACAAGAATGCTGGCGCGGGCGGAAAGTATCCATTCGACGGAATCGTGTCGGTTCTCTCGAACGATCTGAGCACGTTGATGTATTCGAGTTATTGTGGCGGTACACATGATGACATGGCCCGCGCGTGCTGCGTGGGCGCGGATGGGACCCTGTACATCGGTGGTGTCACAACCAGTCGCGATTTCCCGACAAAAAACGCCTTTCAAAACACGTACGGCGGCGATCCCGGCTTCAGCTCAACACCGAACGGGGGCAAAACGCCTGTTGGATGGGGCAACGGCGATTGCTGGTTTATGAAATTGTATTGCAAATAAAGCGAATGATCTCGCGGCGACCGTCGGTATTTCAACCCAACCCTGTAATGCGCAATCCCACACCATCATTACGCGAAATTAGCGGTGTCCATTGCAGGGTTTTCGGGGTATATCATACCGGTCGATTTCGTTCGTGTTCCGTTTGAATTTGAGACTTTGGTTATGCTGATTTTCCCGACCCTGCCCCGCCCTGGATGGATCGCTTGCACAGCGCTTTTTTTGAGCGTGGGATTGATTGCGAGTGACGCGCCTCAGAATCAGGCGCTCGACTTCAATCGCGACATCAAACCGATTTTATCGAATACGTGTTATAAGTGCCACGGCCCGGACGCCGCCGAACGCAAAGGCGGGACGAAAGCGCATCCGTTGCGCTTGGATACGGATGAAGGTGCTTACGCCGAGAATGGCGGGACACGAGCGATTGCGCCGGGGCATCCAGAAAAGAGTGAATTGATCGCTCGGATCGTCTCAAAAGATGACGAACAGATCATGCCGCCAGCGAAGAGTGGGAAACCGCTTTCGGGGAAGGAAGTCGATATACTGAAACGCTGGATTTCGCAGGGCGCTAAATATTCGAAACATTGGTCGTATGTGAAACCGGAGCGACCGACGCTTCCAGACGTGAAGGACAAAGGCTGGGCGCGGAATGCGATTGATGCGTTTCTGTTGGCGCGCTTGGATAAGGAAGGCTTGAAGCCTCAACCTGAAGCCGACCGACATATGCTGGTCCGTCGCGTGACGTTGGATGTGACAGGACTGCCGCCGACGGTTGAAGAGGTCGAACAATTTGTGAACGATAAAAGTCCCGACGCGTATGAGAAGTTGGTGGACCGGATGTTGAGCAAGCCAGCGTATGGCGAACATTGGTCACGGATGTGGCTGGACCTTGCGCGTTACGCGGATTCAGGCGGGTATGCGAGCGACACGCCTCGGACGATTTGGGCGTACCGTGATTACGTGATTAAATCCTACAATGAGAACAAGCCGTTTGACAAATTTACACTCGAACAAATCGCAGGCGATTTGCTTCCGAACCCGACGCAGGAACAATTGATCGCGAGCGCATTTCATCGCAACACGATGACCAATACAGAAGGCGGAACAACGCGCGAAGAGTTCCGCAACGCGGCGGTTGTCGATCGCGTGAATACGACGATGGCGGTGTGGATGGGGATTTCAATCAACTGTGCGCAATGTCATGATCACAAGTATGACCCATTGCCGCAGAAAGACTTTTTCCGCTTGTTCGCGATTCACAATAATACGGAAGACGCGGATCGTCCGGACGAAGAGCCGACGCTGAAATTCTATTCGCCTCAACAAAATGAACAGCGCTCGAAACTCGAAGCCGACATCGCTGGGATCGAAGCGAAATTCAAGACGCCGACCGCGGCTCAAGTGACCGCTCAAGTCGCGTGGGAAAAGAAGTTTCCACTGGATTTGAAATGGACGACGCTGGACGCGCCGGTCGTAAAGATCGACACGGCTGGCGGAAAGCAGATTGACACACTGACGTTTGCAATCCCAGCGACTGCGAAAAAGATGGGCGCGATTCGCGTGGATGCAATTCCGGGCGAAATTCCCAAAGGCAAGGCCGAAACATCCGTCATTGCGACACGTGTTCGAGCGACGCTGATTCCGAGCGCTGCATCGAGTCCGGAAGGACGATTCGTGCGCGTCGAATTGCCGGGCAAAGCAGAGCATTTGATGCTGGCTGAAGTACAGGTGTTTAGCGGCGGAGAGAATGTCGCTCTTAAAGGAGTCGCGTCGCAGAGCAGCACGGATTTCGGTGGCGAAGCAAAGCGGGCGAACGATGGCAAAACGGACGGGCATTATTTTAACGGCAATTCAGTTTCGCACACGGCTGCGAATGACAATCCATGGTGGGAAGTGGATTTGAAATCGGCGCAGAAAATTGAGAACGTCGTGGTTTGGAATCGGACGGACGGCGGTGCGGCGACGAAATTGAAGGGCGCGCAAGTCGTGGTCTTGGATGAGAAGCGCAAGGAAGTGTGGCGTTCTGAAATCAAGCAGGTACCGAGTCCGAGCATCACACTCGAAACCGGAGGCGCTCGGACGATTCAATTCGCGGCGGCTCACGCGGACTCCGAGCACAACGGCTACGACGCTGACGCAGTGGTTCGCGAAGCGGCGCCAGCTCCGGCTCCTAAGAAGGGAGCGAAGAAAGCTCCGAAAATGGACAAGCCCGGATGGAGCATTAATCTGGCCGACGGAAAAGCTCACACGTTGACATTGGTTCCGACAGCGCTGGTGGATGTTCCAATAGGATCGAAGTTGGAACTTTCGATTGCTCAAAGCGGGTTGCACCCGCTCGGCGGAAAAAGCCGATTTGCGGTTTCGACAACAGACGATACACGCGCAGATGAACTGTCGCGGACGCCGCCGGATGTCGTTCAGACACTTACGATTCTGGCCGACAAACGCAGTGCTGAACAACGCGACACGGTGACGCAATACTACCTCGAACATATTACGCCGGATTTGAAAGCAGATCGCGATCGCTTAGTGGCGTTGAAGAAACAAATCGACGACATGAAGCCAGTAAGTGTTCCGGTCATGCGCGAATTGGCTGAAGGAAAACGGCGGATCACGAAAGTCCAGTTGCGCGGAAATTATTTATCGCTGGGCGACGACGTCAAGGAAGGAACGCCGGGCGTGTTGCATCCGCTTCCCGCGAACTCAAAACCGGATCGGTTGGGCCTGGCGAAGTGGTTGATGGACGAGGCCAATCCGCTGACTCCGCGCGTGATTGCGAACCGATATTGGGAGCAGATTTTTGGCGTCGGAATTGTGCGCACGAGTGAAGAATTCGGATCCCAAGGCGAGCCGCCATCGCACCCGGAATTGTTGGATTGGCTCGCGACAGAACTGATTCAACAAAAATGGGACATGAAGCAATTCGTGAAGTTGCTGCTGACTTCAGCAGCGTACCGGCAATCCTCAAAAGTGTCGGCCGAATTGACCGAGCGCGATCCGGACAACCGGTTGCTCGCGCGCGGGCCGCGATTCAGAATGAGCGCTGAGATGATCCGCGATCAAGCGCTGGCTGTGTCTGGATTATTGAGTCCTAAAATGTACGGCCCATCAGTCAAGCCACCGCGCCCGTCGGCAGGATTAAGCGCTGCGTTCGGCGGCGGATTGGATTGGGCGACGAGCATGGGTGAAGACAAATTCCGTCGCGGGCTTTACACGGAAGCACGTCGCACAAGTCCGTATCCATCGACCGCAACATTTGACGCACCAAGCCGCGAGATTTGTACGCTGCGCCGCGTCCGAACCAACACGCCGCTCCAGGCGCTCGTGACGCTCAACGATCCTGTCTATGTTGAAGCAGCTCAAGCCCTCGCGCGGCGCATGAATGCAGCGGGACAAACGCCCCAGGACAAATTACGCGCGGGCTTCAACCTGTGTCTGGCCCGCCCGCCCCAGGACGCAGAAATAGCACGACTGTTAAAGCTGTTCGACGAAGCGAAAGCAGACTTCGCGAAGGATGCGAAAAGCGCGAACGAGATGGCAACGAATCCAATTGGAGCGTTGCCGAAAGACGCAGACGTAACAGAACTCGCAGCGTGGACGACGGTGGCGAATGTGTTGTTGAATCTTGATGAATTGATGATGAAAAGGTAGGCACCCATGCACCCGAAACTTGAACACCTTCAACACGCAACACGCCGCCAATTCCTCAAGCAATCCGGCGGACTGAGCCTCGGCGCGATGGCTCTTGCGGCGTTGAGTGGCGGCGATTCAAAGGCTGCTGAGGCCGCGAATCCGCTTGCTCCGAAGATGCCGCATTTCGCTCCCAAAGCGAAGCGGATGATCTATCTGCACATGTCCGGCGGCCCACCGCATCTCGACATTTTTGATTACAAACCGGAGCTCGTCAAACGCAACGGACAGGAAGCCCCGGACGCGTTTATCAAAGGCAAGAAATTCGCATTTACGACCGGTGTGCCAAAGTTGATGGGCACTCCGCGCACGTTTAAACAGTACGGAAAAAACGGGATTTGGATGTCCGATGCCGTCCCGAATTTCCACACCATCGCCGACGAGATGTGCGTGATCAAATCGATGAACACGGACCAGTTCAATCACGCTCCGGCTGAGCTCTTGTTGTACACCGGATCGCCGCGCCAGGGACGACCGTCGATGGGCTCGTGGGCGACCTACGGCCTCGGGTCTGAGAACGAAAACTTGCCGGGATTCGTCGTGTTAATCAGCAGCGGCACACAGCCGAGCGGCGGACAAAACTTGTGGAGCGGCGGCTTTTTACCGTCGGTGTTCCAGGGCGTTCAATGCCGCTCCAAAGGCGATCCCGTCTTGTATGTTTCCGACCCCGCCGGAATGGATCGAGGACTGCGGCGCAAGACGCTCGACGCGCTGCGCGATCTCAATGACATACAGCAGAAGGAACTCGGCAATCCGGAGACGATGACGCGGATCGCTCAATATGAATTGGCGTTCCGAATGCAAACCAGCGTTCCCGAAGCGATGGACATTTCGCGCGAAAAACCCGAGACGCTCGCGGCATACGGTGCGAAGCCGGGCGAGGCGAGTTTCGCGAACAACTGTTTGCTGGGACGGCGGCTGCTTGAAAAAGGCGTGCGATTTGTACAGCTCTTTGATTGGGGTTGGGATTTCCACGGCACAAATCCGAAAGAGGATATTCGCGACGGGCTGACGAAAAAAATGTCAGAGACTGACAAGCCGGTCGCGGCGCTGATCAAGGATTTGAAACAGCGCGGATTGTTGGACGAGACGCTCGTCGTGTGGGGCGGCGAATTCGGGCGCACACCATTCCGCGAAGGGCGCACCGCAGGCGGAGCCGTGCTGGGACGCGATCATTTCCCGGACTGCTTCTCGCTCTTCATGGCAGGCGGCGGCGTGAAGCCGGGCATATCATATGGCGAGACCGACGAACTCGGATTCTCAGTCACAGAGAAGAAAGTTTTCGTCCACGATCTCCAAGCGACGATCATGCACTTGCTCGGATTCAATCACGAAAAATTGACGTACCGATTCCAAGGGCGCGACTACCGTTTGACGGACGTGTTCGGAGACGTTGTTAAAGGTGTCCTGGCGTGAACCGATCAAAAATCGGCTCTACTTTTTGCGTGCGTTCCGGCGTTCGTTGCGAGCTTCAATCAGGCGGTTGAATGAGGCTTGGAGCCGCAGGTGTTCGCGCAGTTCGCGCTGCGGATTTCCGGTCACGCTCTGGCCGCTCGGAACGTCTTTCGATATCCCACTCAATCCGCCAACTTTCGCGAAATCACCCACGTGAGCCATGTTCGTGATTCCGGCCGCTCCGCCCACGTACGCGAATTTCCCGACGCTTGAACTTCCAGCCATGCCAACTTTTCCGCACAGGACCGCACCTTCTCCGATGCGGCAATTGTGGCCGATCATCACGAGGTTGTCGATCTTCGCGAAGCGTTCGATGCGGGTCTCGCCGAACGTCGCGCGGTCGATGCAGGTCCCGGCTCCGATTTCAACATCGTCACAGACGACCACGATTCCCAGATGATAAATCTTCTGATGCCCGACCGGCTTGCCCGCTTCGAAACGCGGCGCGTATCCAAAGCCGTCGGCGCCAAGCACCGCGTTCGCGTGGATGCGCACACGGCTACCGATCTGGACCCGCGCATAAATCTTCACGCCCATAAAGAAAACGCAGTCGTCGCCGATCTGGCAATTCGCACCGAGAAAAACGCCGGGATAGAGCGCCGTCTGCTTCCCAACTTTGACACCATCCTCAACCACGCAATGCGCACCGATGCTCGCGCTGGGATCAATTTCTGCGCTGGGCGAAATGACCGCAGTCGGATGAATCCCGGCGACGACGGGCTTGAGTTGCGCGGCTTCGGGTTGAGCCAATGCGAATTTTTCAGACAGGACGGCCATCGCCATGTATGGGTCCGAACACGCGATCACCGCAGTCTTTTTCCATAGCGGCAGGCCTGCAGATTCGAGCGGTTCGACGAAGCGGTCGCCCGTAATCAAAATTCCCGGAGCAGCGGTCGCGAGTTCTTTTTTATAGGCGATATTGAAGAAGTAGCTGACGTCCGTCGAGGTCGAACCGGCGAGTCCCGCTGGGAATGAAACCACGATCGACGCGAGCGCGTCTCCGAGCACAGTGGCGTTGACGACGCGACCGCCTGTCCACTCCGCGATTTGATGAACTGAAAAAGTTGTGGGCATAGAACTCACCTTTCGTGGCATTTGAAGAGCGCAGAATGATACTCCGTTTTCATACGAATGCCATGCATGTCCAAGAGCCGCGCACGCAAGTAAGCGGCACAATCCCAGGCTATCCATTCAACACTGGCCGCTTACAAGCGTGCGCGGCTCTTGCATCTGCGAGAAAATCATTCGCGGCAACTTTTTTCATTTTGCATCGACCCCATGTCGGCTTTAAACTTTTGTCATGCTTTCCAAAATCACCTCTGCCGCAGCACAAGGCGTTGAGCCGTCCGTCGTTGAGGTCGAGGTCGATCTCGCCAACGGTGCGCCGCGCGAACAACTCGTTGGGTTGCCCGACGCCGCCGTCAAAGAAAGTCTGCATCGCGTCCGAGCCGCGATGACCAACACGGGCTACACGTGGCCCTTTAATAAGCGGCTGACGATCAACCTCGCGCCCGCCGATTGCCGCAAAGAAGGGCCGATCTACGACCTACCGATTGCACTCGGAATCATGGCCGCGACGCAGGAACTTCGCGCGGATGTCTTGAACGATTATCTCTTCACCGGCGAACTCGCGCTCGACGGCAGCGTACGCCCGGTCAAAGGCGTTTTGCTCTACGCGACGTTGGCGAAGGAATTGAAAAAGAAGGGCATCTTCGTCCCGCCCGAAAACGCGACCGAAGCCGCCGTCGTGCAAGGCATCGAAGTCTACGCGCCCAAGACGCTCGCCGAAGCAGCAACGATGCTCAATGGCGACGCCACGCTTCCACGTATCACCGTTGATCTCGAAGCACTTTTCACGCAAGCCAAACAGGAACACGCCCTCGACCTCGCCGACGTGCGCGGACAAGAGGCCGTCAAGCGCGCGCTGACCGTCGCCGCAGCAGGAGGCCACAACATTTTGCTGATCGGCCCACCCGGCTCCGGCAAATCGATGATCTCGAAACGCATCCAATCGATCCTCCCAGCATTCACGCTTGAAGAGGCGCTCGAGACCACTCGTGTCTGGTCTGTCGCCGGAAAGCTTAGCGCAAAAGAACCGCTCAAAACCGTCCGCCCGTTCCGCGACCCGCATCACACGACAAGCTACCCCGGCCTCGTCGGCGGCGGCACCGACCCGCGCCCTGGCGAAATTTCGCTGGCTCACAACGGCATCTTGTTCCTGGACGAATTTCCTGAATTCGATCCGCGCGTCAAAGAAGCGCTGCGCCAGCCGCTCGAAGACCGCAAAATCACAATTGCGCGGTCCGTGGCGACCTGCGTCTTCCCGGCGAATATCATGCTGGTCGCGGCCATGAATCCATGTCCGTGCGGCCATTACGGCGATCCGAAAAAAGCGTGCCGTTGCACCGAAATGCAAATCCAACGCTACTTCTCAAAAGTCTCCGGCCCGCTGCTCGACCGCATTGATCTTCACGTCGAAGTCCCGCATGTTCCCTATGACGAATTGTCGAGCGAGCGCGGCGGCTCATCGAGCGCCGACATCCAAGCAAAAGTCATCGCCGCCCGAGCCATCCAACAAAAACGCTACGCCGGAACCGCCGTCCACAGCAACGCCGCGATGACCGAGCGGCAAGTCCAGGAATTCTGCAAACCCGACAAAGAAGCCGGCGCGCTCTTAAAAAACGTCGTCGACACCCTTGGCTTCTCCGCGCGCTCCTACGGCCGAATCCTGAAAGTCGCGCGGACGATTGCGGATTTGGAGAACGCGAAAGAGATCAACGCGTCGCATGTAAGCGAAGCGATACAATATCGGAATTTGGATCGACGACCGGCGGGGGGATGAGGCATGACAAATCTCCCACCCCGCAAGCGCTTTCAATTCCATCTCTCAACGGCGATTGTGATGATGTTTGTAACAGGCGGGATTATTTGGGCGAACGTAAGTTGTACTGATCATTTTGTTACGGTTATCTTCGAGGATGGTCATGGGCCCAGAGAGTACGTTCTTTCTGAACGTGAAATGCGACATGCAACATTCAAAGAAGGTCTTAGGCATGAGAACTATAGAAATAAGTTTTTGGGATGGCCTTTTGTCGTGTATCTGTCGCACGAGATCGAATCAGTAGTTAACGAAAAAGTCGTCCCGTCAGGAATAGCGCGGGAAGAGTATTGGATGAATGAGTCGTTAGTAGGTGATTGTTTGGCTGCAGCAATTATTCTATTTGCAGTCTGGTTCATTTGCGAATGGCTGATACGCCGCCGTGCTGCACAGAAGAAAAATTGACGGGGACTCCGGTCCAGACGGCGCATTGTTATTATAGCAATTAGAAAATCAGTGCCAAAATAAATCAGCAACATAACCCGGCACATGTTGCTAGATGACTTACCGCTATGGGTTCTTTCCTTTTTCTATGTACTGTACGCCCGGCAAACCATCGAAATGCTGGTCTTGCGTCCATAGCGTGGCGGAATGCAGTTGCGCTGTAGCATAGATGATGCTGTCGGCCATTGGTAGTTTGTAGTGGATGCTCTGCTTAGCCGCAAGTAGCGCGATCTCTAAACTCAAATCAACAACAAGCGCTTGCTTCATGTGGAAAACGGCTTCTTCACCGGCATCGACGTCGAGGTCTACACAAAATTTCTTGAATACCTCGTAAATCGTTATGGTTGGAATAAGAATTTCTTCCCCATTTTCAATAGCGGGTGCAAAAATATTCAGCATTGGGACCGTTTCTAAAATATTT
>JBAXUS010000369.1:0-3844 GCA_037129555.1 Planctomycetota bacterium | reverse complement strand
CGGCGCTCGGGCAGATTGCCATGAACGCGTTTTCGGGCGAACTCCCGCCGTTGAGCAGTGCGCGCGTGCAAGCCGCGCTGCCGCCGCTGGACTTTGCCGCATTCTGTCCCGACGCCGTGCTGCCGTGTATGGCGGCACATCAACCTGTACTTGTGGAGGTAAATTAATGGAGGTACTCAATGACCTGGTGGCCGCGCTAAAAGCGCGGCTGCCAGGGATTCATCTGCGCACGATTGAAGAAGCCCGCGCTTTGGAAGCGTTGCGTCAGACCACGGCGGCGCTGTCGGGACAGCTGGTGCCGCGCGTGCTTTGGCGCTGGTCGTCCGCGTCGGGTTTGTGGAAACTGAGACTCAATGATGACGAACCGGATCGTTCGCTTCGCGAACCGTGCGGCTTCGAAGAAGCGCTCGTCGCGTTGCGCGACACCGACGAAATGGCAGTACTGGCGCTGCTCGATCCGTGGGACGAACTCGGCCGTCCGGTGTATCAGCGTTACTTGCGCGAAGCACTCTCCAACGCTCGCGGAAGCGGTAAGGCGATTGTTCTCGTTGGCCGCGATTGGAACATCCCGCTCGAACTTCAGGCGGACATTTTCATCTGCGATCTGCGCCTCCCACGCCGATCGGAACTGGAAGAATACATTCGCAGCCTGTGTGTGATTTACACGGAAAAACTCGCCGGGAAAGTTGAGATCAAGCAAGACTCGATTCCCGATTTGGTGCGCGCGTGTACGGGCTTGACGCTCGAAGAGACCAAATCGATTGTCGCATTGTCGCTGGTCCGATTCAAAGCCATCGGGCCGGAGTCGATTAAAATGGCGATCCGAGAAAAGAGGCAGATCGTTCGCCGCGGCGGTATTCTCGATTACGAAGAGCCGGCCAAGGGCATGGCCGACATTGGCGGTCTGTCGCAACTGAAACAATGGATCGCGAAACGCGGGCCATTGTTCAGCGAAGCCGCGCAGAAAGCGGGCATCCAAGCGCCGAAAGGAATGTTGTTGGTCGGAGTGCCAGGAACAGGTAAAACGCTCTGCGCTCGCGCCGTCGCAGCTGCGTGGAATCTTCCGCTTGTCCGTCTCGACGCCGGACGGTTGTTTGGTTCGCTCGTCGGCGAAACTGAAGGAAATCTTCGGGCGGCGTTGCGCACCGCTGAAGCTGTTTCACCGTGCGTGCTTTTAGTCGATGAGATCGAAAAAGCATTCGCTCCGGGCGCTGGCGGTGACGGCGGAACATCGGCGCGCGTTTTTGGAAGCCTGCTTGGTTGGCTCCAGGACAAGCAAAGCCCAGTGTTCGTCGTCGCGACGGCGAACGACATCTCAAAGCTGCCGCCGGAGTTTTTACGCAAAGGTCGCTTCGATGAAATCTTCGCCGTCGATCTCCCCGACAACGCCAGCCGCGCCGAAATCCTGGGCATACACTTGCGCCGGGCCGGACGTGAATTCGCGAATCAGGACATCATGGCCACAGCCCGTTCCGCGAAAGGATTCACCGGAAGCGAACTCGAAGCCGCCGTGCAAAGCGCGCTGATCGAAGCCTTCAGTGACGGCGCACGCTTACCTTCATTGAACGACCTCTCCAGCGCATTGAAGTCCACAGTCCCGCTCTCGAAAACCATGTCCGAGCGCATTGACGCGATTCGAGAATTCTGCAAGAGCGGACGCGCAGTGCCCGCGGGCACGACGCTCGAAGACGATGCCGCCGCGCAACGCGCATCGCCATCGGTGGAATTGTGAGGGCGCGCATGGCAACGCGAAAACAACGCCGTAGATCGATGTGTGATCGCCCACAAGCTTACGAACACCGCGCCGAAATCGCGCTTTACGCGCTCAATCATACGCTGCAATCTGCAAACTATTTGACGTTCTTCCTGACCGAACAACTGGGAACCGACTGGCAGAAATTGGACCATCTGCTCGCCGCCGCCCGTTCGGAGCTGAAGCAAGCCGACATCTGGCTCGCGAAGCAAAAACAGAAATCCAGGAAGCGCTGATTTTCAATCCTCACCCGTGGAAGGAGAAAGGAAATATTATTATGGTCCAATGGGATAAGTTGGCTATTGCCGTCGCTACTGCTGCACTCGCCGCCGCTTCCGCGTTCTTCGCGGAAACCGTCGCCAAGGCTCAGAGCAAGTAACTGCCATCGCCGGGCCGTCCGAAAGGGCGGCCCGGTTCCCAGTTTTTTTTCCTATCGGCTATTACCACTGGCACAACACTGTGGTTGATCACCGTACCCATGTCATGCAAATGTCGCAAATCATGTCGCGTAAATGTCGCAAATCGTCATAGCGCATTTGCTATCAACATATAGCGAATGTTTTTTGTGCCACCTTCCGACCGAATCAACTTTTTTTCCAGCAAACCCTCAAGATCACGTTGCAGCGTCCGGCGGGTAACGCTGGGATTCAGGCGTTCATAATCCTGAATTCCAGCCGCATCCCGCTCAAACAGCATTAACAAAGCCGTTTTTTGGCGTTCGTTCAAACTGAATTTTGATGCCGCTATATCGACGCGCATCACGCGCGTTCCACGATCCTTCACTTCCTCCAACTGCGTATCTAATCCGGCGACAAAAAATTCTAGCCAGCCGGTCAAATCCATATCCGCGTTGCGCACACTCTGAAGCGCCGCATAAAATGCCTGGCGGTCGCGGTCGTAAAATTCGCTGATCGTGAACAGCTTTTTAAAATCGTAACCAGCGCGATATAGACAAAGCGTGGATAGCAGCCGGGAAGTGCGCCCGTTTCCGTCAAGAAATGGATGGATGTGAACCCATTCAAATTGGGCGATGCCGCTGGTCAGCACCGGATGAATGTCCGTCTTTGAATTCAGCCGCGCCACCAAATCACGCATCATTTCCGGCACATCGCCCGCCGGTGGCGGCGTATAAACTGTTTTTCCTGTTGCCGCATTTACCACATAGTTCTGCGCAGTCCGATACTCACCGGGGCGTGCCTGTCCACCGCGCACGCCCTCAACCAACCGTTTGTGAATCTCGCGGATCAAGCCTTCGCTGATCGGCGAGCCTTCGTTAAGATGCAATCCGACCAGTTCAAACGCTGATCGAAAGTTGAGCAACTCGCGCGTGTCGTCCGGGTCGGCTTCAGGGACTTTCTCACCGGCCATTAAACGCTCAGATTGTTGCAGCGTGAGGTGTGTACCTTCGATATGAGTCGTGTGATGCGCTTCCAGCACCAGCGCGCGCTCGCTCATCCGGCGCAGCCAGTCGTCCGACAGCGTGGCGGCCTCAAGGAATCCGCGTGCGCGCTCAATTCGCGACAAGGCTGCGGTGATGGCGTTGGTGATTGTAAATTTCGGTTTCAACGTCGTCCCTCCGCCCACATCATCGATCTACATCCTAATTCAGATTACTTGCAATGAAGGAATTTCTCTTATGCTTCCATGAAACGCAACAGTTAAAAATATTCCCGAGTGGGTTGCAATGTGTACAAATGTCTGACTTTGAAACTGAAAGCGTATCGCGAACTGTGAGAAATGCGACTCGTGCGCGAGACTGAATTTTGAGAGGCGTTTCCGATGGGTTAAGCGGACATAAGCGGCACGTCAAAACAACCGGACTTTCACAGATAGAATCATGCGCCCAAAGTGCGATTTCAGGAAACGAAAGGCACCGACCTGCCCCGCCAAAGTTCACGCTCATTTTCTAACATTCTTTTCATACCATCGTTTGGATCTCTTGTTGGATAAGTTTCATTGTGACTGCCTTCTGGAATCAATTCGGACGACGAGCGAGCAATGCCGCTTTCAATTATGTTCGGCAGTCTTCATGCCGGATCATTTCCACCTGTTGATTTTGCCGGCTGAAATTCAGCATGACATGTTAACATT
>JBAXUS010000368.1:0-3849 GCA_037129555.1 Planctomycetota bacterium | reverse complement strand
CGATGGTCTTTTCGTTTTTAGACAAGTATCTCAAAGAATAAGCGATGAAAGATGTGTTTGCACTCTTCACCGACCTGCTTAGTAGGCCCACCATGTCTATTTCACGGCGCGGTGAATTTTCATAAAATCTGAAATCCCGCGTCGACCGATCCGGCGGACGATTGGATCGATGAGAACCGTGCCCGAAACTTTTCACAAATAGTTTCATGCACGTCCCCGAATTGCAGTTGGAGCACGTGCGTCGTCAATTATCATCAGGTGTCATGATTGGCGTGCAGTTCTTCCGGAGGCCTTGTGACTTCTGGACTGTCCAAAAAATTCGGGCCTGTACGTCGGGCCTGTACAAGGAGAAAAACCATGTCCATGATGCACAGACTCCTCATGAGCCTCGTCCTTGCAGTATGTGCCGTAACAGGAACTGCCGCCGAAGTCAGCCCCACGGTGCCCCTTGAACGCACAGACGGTTTAGGGAAAGACCAACTCAAAGAGATCAATAACGCCATCAAAAAGCTGGATGGCAAGATCGATTTGGCCTTCGTCGGTGACTCCATCACGAGGCGATGGACAGGGAAAGAAAATCAGGCGTCTTGGGTCAAGTACTGGGGTTCGTACCGGGCGGTCAACATGGGCATTGGCGGCGACGCGACGCAGAACGTTCTCTGGCGACTGCAGAACGGTCAATTGGACGGTTATCAGGCGCGCGTGTTTGTCGTCAATATTGGCACCAATAACTGTTGGGGCCATCAAACCGTACCCGCTGACGTGGCAGACGGCGTCAAGAAAATCCTCGATTTGATTCAGTCCAAGCAGCCACAAGCCAAGATACTTCTGCTGAGTATCTTCCCCGTTGGCGCGAAGCCCAATGCCGGCCGCAAAACACGAGAAGCCATCAACGAGCTGACATCAAAGTTTGTCGGTGGCCCGATTCACTACATGGACATCGCCGCTAAGTTTCTGGAGCCCGACGGAACCATCAGCAAGGACGTGATGCCTGACGAGCTGCATCTAGCCCCCAAGGGTTATGAAATCTGGTCGGAGGCCATCAAAGACAAGGTCAAGGAACTCCTAAAATAGTGGACAGACCATCGCAAATTGTGCTAGGGTCTGTCCACTTTATTCGCGCTAGCGACAGGAAATCCCGCCCACTGCCTTACGGTTTATACTGAACGCGTGCGTGCAGGGAGGGAATTCTTTTTCTATCGGCACCTACCCCGGCGTTGTATACTCCTCCACCCATGCGCATGCTCCGTCTCTCCCCTCTGCTTCTCGCGCTGTCCCTTTATGCGGCCGAGCCGTTTCCTCAATGGGACGGCAGGGAGAGCGTTGCGGACTATGCGCAGCGCGTGAAACTTCCGGCGACGAAGAGTCTTGATCTCGGCAACGGCGTGACGCTGGATCTCGTCTTGATTCCCGCCGGGCAGTTCATCATGGGCACGGCGGAACCCGATAAACCCACGATCACCGTTTACAGCGGGCAGGTGCGGATTGGCATCGGCGCGGGGTTGTCGCTGCTGTTGCTCGTGTTGATGCTGGTGCGCAACCGCGCGGGACGGCGCTTTTCGTTCTCGTTGCGCGGGTTGCTGGCGTTTTCGTTGGCGTGCAGCGTGATGGTGTGGGGCGGGACGCGCTGGTATCAAGCCCTGGAGCAAATCCGCGAGTACGACGCGGCCCTGGCGCGGTATAACGCGGCGGATTCTAGGGAAAAACCGGGACATCCTGTGCGTATCTCGAAGCCGTTCTACTTGGGGAAGTACACGGTGACGCAGGCGCAGTACGAAGCGCTGACGGGCACGAATCCAAGCGGCTTCAAAGGCGCACAATTGCCGGTTGAGACCGTTTCATGGGATGACGCTCAGGACTTCTGTTTGAAACTCACCGCGCGGTTGCAGGGGCAAGCGTTGGAAGCACGCCTGCCGACAGAAGAGGAATGGGAGTACGCGTGCCGAGCCGGGACGCGCAAGCAATTTTATTGGGCAGACCCAGACAACGATTTGGACGCCGTGGCATGGTACGTTGCAAACAACGGTGGCACGACGCATCCCGTGGGAATGAAGAAGGCCAACGCGTTCGGCGTGTACGACATGCACGGGAATGTGTGTCAGTGGTGTCAGGATACGTACGCGGAAAACTATGAAAAGTTGAACGCGACCGATCCCATGAACAATGTCGCGGGTGCGTCGCGTGCTGTGCGCGGCAGTTCTTGTCGCATCAGCACCTTGCCGGACACCCCGCCCGGCTACCGCAACACCTTCATCGGTTTCCGCGTGGTCGTGCCGTCGTCCAGGACTCCCCCGTAACCCTCTGCCCTTTATCTCTTTTACCCTTTATGGGGGTCTGAGGGGGTTACTCCCTTCGGAACCCATGCTTTTATAACGCAATCCAAAACACCTGCCACCCGGAGTCGGCGGCGCCGGCGGTGGATTCGATGTTCCATGAATTTCCGCCCAGCGGTTGCACGCGGACCATGCCGCTCATGCCGCCACCAATATTCGCCGGCGACGCGACCAGCGCCACCGGGCTGCCGACCGTGGTGATGTTCACAACGCCCGAACCATCCAACATCGCAAGACCGCTTTGCGGCCCGGGGATCGCGTCGATCAAGCCTTTGAGCGCATTAAAGTTATCACGAATCGGAGTTGCGTCCAAATCCGCGTTGACGGCAGGTACAGTCGGGTCGAAAGCCATGACAGTCGCTCCTTTTATGAATCCATGTGAGACGTTTATTTATCCACAAGCACGCTTTATGAGTCAATAACGACAGATTATGTACTGACAAACATAGTTTATTGACTCATAACATCGCTTTATGAGTCAATAATATGTGTTTGTTTACACATATACGTCTTGCATTTATCAATAAACTTCGGTCATGGGTCAATAAATGTATTGTATTGACTCATAATCGACGGTTCTGGTTCAATGTTCGGCGTGTATTGAAGTATCTAGACTGCGGATAGAGTTCATTTTATCACGCCTGCGTTTATTTTGTGCTTATTTTAACACATTTTTTGTATTGACGCTCGAAGAAAAACTGTTTAAAGTATCATTCTCTCTCGCAGACCGCTGACATGTTGAAATGGAACCAGGCTGGACTCAAATTTAACGGCGCAGGGCTGAAGTGGAACGGCGACTTGCCGCCCTCGCCATCTTCTGGAAAGAAGGGGAAAATGGCCAAAGTCAAATTGTCATTGCAGAATCTCACCGACGACGAATTGCTGAGTCTGGCGCGCGCGCATATTTCATCGATGGCCGGCAACGCGAACTTCACGACGCCCAGTCCGTCGGCTGCGGCGTACCTCGCCACGACCGATGCCTTTGAAGCGAAGATCACCGCGAAGGACAACGCCGTGGCGGCCGCCAAACAGGCGACGCTGGAGCGCGACGCCGCGCGCGACGCGATCGAAGATTCGACGCGGCAGCGCGGGACGTACGTGGAGACGACCAGCGTCGGCGACGCGATCAAGATCACCAGCAGCGGCTTCGGCATGAAAGCGCCCGCAGCGCCCGTCGGCATGCCCGTGCAGACGGAGAATCTCGCGCCGTCGATCGGGGACATGGAAGGCGAGGTCGATCTGACGTGGGACAAAGTGCGCGGCGCGAACAGCTACATGATCCAAAAAAGCCCGGACCCGATCACCGGAACAAGCTGGACAATGGGCGGCGTGTCAACGAAAAGCAGCGCGACGCTGAGCGGCCTGACCAGCGGCACGAAGTACTGGTTCCGAGTCGCCGCAATCGGCGCAGCGGGACAAGGCCCGTGGAGCGATCCGGCGACGAAGATGGCGCCGTGAGAATTGAGGTGCGGCGGCGAGTTGTTGCTTGCCACCACCTTCAGGTGGTGGTGCAGTG
>JBAXUS010000367.1:0-3882 GCA_037129555.1 Planctomycetota bacterium | reverse complement strand
ATCGCCAGATTGCGCGCGTAATGCAGCGCGGATTCCACTTTCGTCAGCGCCGAACTCGCTCGAAATCCGGATTGAAACCGGCCATACGCCGCGACGAGCGAGACCGTCAGAATCGAAATGAGTCCGACGACGACCATCAATTCAATAAACGTGACGCCCCGCACCGCGCGACGCACTGCTGCGCACGGCCTTTGAGCCTCCGTTTTCGAACCAAAATAAGCCATCATCGTCCCACCCGTTGCGACACTCGACACCGCCACCCTACTCTATAACCCGCGATGCGTAAAAAAGACACACATTGCCGGGATCGATTTTTTGGGACGGGCATCCGCTCACGATTCTTCAGATAATCGCTTTATCTTTTCAACCGTTGGATAAAATACTTCCCTTTTAATCGGGACCTCGGGTACTGAAATGCGCGACTGGCTTCAAGGTGTTAAAGACGAGTACGACATCATCGTCATCGGCAGCGGACTGGCTGGGCTGACGGCGGCGAACACACTCGCTAAAATCGGGCATTCCGTCCTGCTCCTCGAACAACACGCCAACTACGGCGGCATGGCCACGTGGTTCACCCGCAGCGGCGGGCATCTCTTCGACATCTCGCTGCACGGCTTCCCGATTGGCATGATCAAATCCTGCCGCAAATATTGGACGCAGGAGATCGCCGATTCCATCGTCCAACTCAAGCACATCCGCTTCGACAACCCGCAATTCGCACTCGAAACGACCTTCGACATCAACGACTTCAAAAACATTCTGAAGACGCGGTTTCAGATTCCACAGGAAACCGTCGATAACTTTTTCACGACCGTCCGAGCGATGAATTTTTACGACGATCAGGCGCTGACCACGCGCCAGCTCTTCGAAAAATTCTTCCCCGGCCGCGACGACGTGATCCGCCTCCTCATGGAGCCCATCGCCTACGCCAACGGCTCAACGCTCGACGACCCCGCGATCACCTACGGCATCGTCTTCTCGAATTTCATGAGCAAAGGCGTCTTCACGTTTCAAGGCGGCACTGACGTGCTCATCAAAAAAATGCGCGCCGAAGCCCTGCGCAACGGCGTCACGCTCAAGTCCAACGTCTGCGTCGATAAGATTCTCATCGAGAACGGCAAAGTCGCCGGCGTCCGAGCCAATGGCCGGAACATCAAAGCGCGTGGCGTCCTCAGTAACGCAAATCTCAAAAGCACGATTCTGCACTTGGTCGGCAAAGAACATCTGTCGAAAGAATTCTTCGACGAAGCCAACGCAGTGCGCTTGAACAACTCCAGTTGCCAGGTCTACATCGGCATCCGGCGCGGCGAAAAAATCGACCACGTCGGCGACTTGCTCTTCACATCCGTGCTGCCGAATTTCAATTCCACCGCGCTGTGCGCATCGAACGTCACCAGCCGCACGTTCTCGGTCTACTATCCCGACACACGCCCGGGCAGCGACAAATATTCAATCGTCTCGTCAACCAACGCCAACTACAGCGATTGGGCCAGCCTCACGCCTGAGCAGTACGAAGCCGAAAAGAAAAAGCTCATCGCCGAAACCGTCGCCGCGCTCGAAAAATACCTACCCGGCGTCTCAGCCAAAATCGACCACCTTGAAGCCAGCACGCCGAAGACTTTCGAGCACTACACGATGCACATGCACGGCGCGTCGTTCGGCACCAAATTCGAAGGCCTCAAAGTCAGCATGGACCTGCCCAACCAAGTCCCCGGCCTCTTCCACGCTGGCTCCGTCGGCATCATCATGTCCGGCTGGCTCGGCGCGGTCAACTACGGCGTCATCGTCTCCAACAACATCGATAAATACGTGCGCGGATAAAACGTTTTTTAAATGCACTTCATCGAGCGCAACCGCTCAATCGACAACCCGAACGCTTCCATCGTTTCGCGCATTTCGAGCGGCGTATGACAACCGCTGGTCCACGCTTGGCGGCCCGGAGGAACGTCGACGCCGTGCAACTGTAACGCGCGGCGCAGAATCCCGTCGATCGCACTCTTCTGCTTCAAAATTTTCGGATCCGCATCGCACGCTTCCATCTTGCGGTCGCGCAGCGCAATCGCCGTTTCAGGATCCGACGTCAACAGATGGAACACCGACCCGTTGCTGTACACGGCCCACGGAGCGTTCTGCACACGGAACAGCGAGTTCAATCCGTTGCGCAAACTTTCAGTGAACGCTTCAGCCTTTTTACAGGTCGCGCCGTCCATGTCGCGGACCAATTGAATCGTCGCAATGCCCGCCGCAGCCGAAACCGGATTACCATTGAACGTGCCGTAATGCGTGACTCGGTTCATGCGGTCGTGCTTCGCGTCCGTCGTGAAATCCATCTTCGCAAAATACGCCTTCGATCCGCATACCGCTCCGCCCGGCATACCACCCGCCAGAATCTTCGCGAGGCACGTCAGATCCGGCAAGACACCAAACCGCGCTTGGGCACCGCCCGGAGCGAGACGGAATCCGGTGATCACTTCATCGAAAATCAACGCGACATTGTACTTCGTCGCCAGCTCGCGCAGGCCATGCAAGAACTCCGGCTTCACCGGCACCGAACCACCCGACGCACCCGTCGGTTCGATGATAATCCCGGCGATGTCGCTGCGGCTGCGCAGGGTGTCTTCGACGCGGTTCAAATCGCGCGGCGGCAACACCAGCGTCATGTCGCGGACCATCTGCGGAACACCGGAGCTGAACGGCGTATCGTACGGCAGATCGACACCGTTGACCGCGTGATCGAGCCAGCCGTGGAAATGGCCTTCGAATTTGATGATGACCGGCTTGTTGTGCGTGGCACGAGCGAGGCGGAATGCCAGAGCCGTCGCTTCGCTGCCGGACGCCGTGAAGCGCACGCGTTCAGCGCTCGGAATCGTCTGCTTGACCAATTCGGCCCAGATAATTTCGCGTTCGTGACACGCGCCGGGATGCATCATGTCTTGAGAAGCGAGGTGCAACGCTTCGACCACATCGCGATGGTTGTGGCCCTGGATCAACGCGCCGTGGCCCATCCAGTAATCGATGTATTCGTTGCCATCGGCGTCGATCTTGCGAGCGCCGCGCGCTTTGTTGACGAACAAACTGTTGCCGAGCACGCGGCGGTTGTCGTGCGAAACGCCGCCGGGAAGCACCTGCAACGCGCGCGCATAAAGCTGCGCCGAGCGCGGGCAATGCTGCGTAAATTCACGTTCGAGAGTCGATTGAGCGCGGGCGATGGTTTCAGCCGTGGACGGCACCGTTTCGCGAATCCGAGTCAACGCGCGTGGGCGATACGTACCGCTGCTGGACGCGGGATAAAAACCCGAAATCGGCGAAGCAGCCGGCGCAGTCAACGTGGCCGTGGCGGATTGAGATTCAATGTTCATAGCGTAAAAAGTCTCCGCGATCATATAGCGACTGGGAGATTGCCGCGCGGCCATGGGTCTACACAGTCCCACAGCGATTAAACGAGCGACACCGATCCCCCGGCCGGTACCGAACATGTGATTTATCGGCGTCTAAAGGGAGCGACTGGAATTCGATTTCGAAATAATTGACTGAAAAAGCAAAATGGTGCATCGCAAAGTCCATCAGCGCCTAGCCTATGCAATTGCACATAGCATTCCGCTGAACGGGCATCATCATCCCCTTTTTTCGTCTCTTCCGCCCCTTATCGTGTTCAATCGCCCTTGCCGTTGCTGTTCTCCTAAAAAGCCGTTCGCCGTTTTCGCGTAAATTCGCGTAAATTCGCGGTTAAAAAATGCCCTTTTCGCCGTTACCCCTCCTCACAAAACGCCCGAATCCCCTTCACAGCCTCCTCAATCCCCTTAAGCCCCTCCACCCAATCCACCCCCTCATCCTCCTTCGCTGTCCCCTCCAACTCCTCCCGAATCAGCATCATCTCCATCT
>JBAXUS010000366.1:0-3936 GCA_037129555.1 Planctomycetota bacterium | reverse complement strand
CGAGTTCGGTGCTGCGCAAAGCGATCCGGCAGAAAGTCGTTCCGAGTGACGAGACTGCGTTTGAAAAAACGCTGCAATTTGAATTCGCGATGGCGCGCGACCAATATTCACAGCCAGCGTGGTTCGAGATTGCGCACATTTTGATCGTGCCATCCGGAGGCATGTTGCGCGCGGGCAAAGAGGCTCAACTGGCTGCGCGCATGGTCGCCGACACGATCTATCAACAGCTCCTCGCCAAGCCTGATTCATGGGCGGAACTCGTCGAGAAATTTTCGGACGACACGCCCGAGAACAAGGCCCAGCACGGTATGTTGAGCGGCTGCTACCCCGACCAGACTCCGCCGGATGTTCCGGAGTCGATTCAATTTTATAACGAAATCCGCGCACAAAATCTGGAGGCCGGAATGGTCACGCCGCCGGTGCGTTCAGCGCGCGGATTTCACATCGTCCGGCTGATCCGAAAACACAAGCCGATGCAGGCCGAATTCAAAGAGAAACGCAAGCAAATCGAGCAGGATTACATCAACGAACAGGCCAAGTATTACGCCGACATATGGGTCCGGGCGTTGAACAGTCGCGCGATTGTAAAACATTATTTATACAAGCCGACACTTGCATTTGAGGAAAATGACGTAAATTTACCTTCCGACACTTTTAAAACTCCAAAGGATTGATTCACCCGGTGCCCACTCCGAGCGACTCCCCCAAACCCAACGGTTCCGACGCACCGGGCAGCTCGTCACAGCCCGCACCGACGCCCACTGGGCCTCAGCCTGTTCCGACATCCGGCCCCGTATCGTCCAACGATCCGTGCGACGCGCAAACGGTCAAGGTGCCGCATTACACGCCAATTCCCGGCACCAAAAAATACAAGCGCGTCGGCGACTACGACATCGTCAGCAAGCTTGGCCAGGGTGCGATGGGATCTGTGTATCTTGCCAAACAAATGGCGACCGGCAAAATGGTCGCACTGAAAATTCTCCCACCTGACTTGGCCAAGGACGAAGAGTTGCTCGAACGCTTCAAACGCGAATCCCGCGTGACCCAGCGCCTGTCGCATCCGAACATCGTTTCGGCTGTCGAGTTCGGCACGTTTGAAAAGTACCATTACATTGCCATTGATTACGTTGATGGCCCCGACCTCGAAACCATGCTGAAAAAGAGCGGTGCGTTTCCAAACGAACTGCTGTTGAAAGTCGCGTCTGCGATGTGTTCCGCGCTCGAAGAAACAGAGCGCCACGGCATCGTCCATCGCGATTTCAAACCATCGAACATCATGATGACTTCCGGCGGCGTCTTCCGCCTCACCGATTTGGGACTCGCCACCGCCGGACAGGGCGACCAGCGCTTGACGCTCGCGGGTTTCGCTGTCGGTACGCCTTATTACCTCTCGCCCGAGCAAGCGCGCGGACAACTCGATGTCGATATTCGCGCGGACATGTACGGCCTCGGAGCGACTCTGTACCATCTCGGAACCGGCAACGTCCCGTTCCCAGGCACGAACCCGGTCGTCGTCATGACGCAACATATTTCCACGCCGCTGCGTCCGCCATGCGAGGTCTGCAAAGACGTCTCTAAACCCGTCAGCGGCTTGATCTGTTTGCTGATGGAAAAGGAACCGGAAAAGCGACCACAAAACACGAAGCAGTTGCGCGAAGCAATCAACCAAGCCGAAAACGGCCAGGTTCCAGGCGCGAAAGCTCAATCGGCAACGGTGCAGCTGTCGTCAAAAACCGGCGGGAAACAAGCCGCCACGGAAAAGTCGGACGACGTCGATGGTATTCTCGACAGCGTCTTCAGCTTCATCCCGAAACAATCGCGCCTCGCCGCCGCAGTCGGTGTTCTGGTGATCGCGTGTCTTGCCTTGGTCTTTTTGATTATTATGTTGTTGAAGTACAAGTAACTAACGAGATTTCAACCCGAGCGACGCCATGGGCGAAGGCGTCGCATCACCCCTTTTTTCAACGCCTTGCGTATTCCATTTGACACTGTTCAGAATAAAGCTAAGATACTTTCCTGTTCGACGCGTCCTGCGTTTGAACAAAGACGCGCGCGTGGCGAAATTGGCAGACGCGCCAGCTTGAGGTGCTGGTGGGAGAAATCCCTTGGAGGTTCGAGTCCTCTCGTGCGCATTCCATCAACATTCAAACCGTGTTGAGGCTTTTGAAGCCAAGCGATTCACATTGCTTGGTTTTTTCATGTGCGGACTAACCGCACGCGTCGCCGCTCAGAGAGTCTTCCCATGTCCGCACCCGTCAAAACGCCGGTCGTCAACTACCTCGATCAATCACCGCTCATCGAATGCCCCTATGGAAACGTCCGCCGCATCGTCACAGGCGGGGCCGGAGGTGTCGCGAACGTCCACGTCGTTTCCGTCACCAAAGGCTCGCTCCATTACCATGCCGGCTACGACGAAGTCTACTACCACCTCAGCGGCAACGGCACAATCACCATCGCTGGAGTCACTCACGCCATTCGCCCCGGAGCCGCCGTTGTTCTCCCAGCCGGAGTCCCGCACGAATTGGAAGCCCATCCCGGCGAGACGCTCGAATTCATCATCTTCGGCACGCCCGCCATGTCCATTGACGACGAGCGAGCCAAACCCCGCAAGCCCGAGTGATGTCATCCTCACGCCTTAAAAAATATCTTCCGCCGATACAGCCAATACAACACGCCCCATGAACACAGCGCGAACAACGCGTTGTTGAAGACGTTGAACCACATATCGCCCATCTCCGGCTTCAACCCCGCGACCCACGGATTCGTCAATCCTTTGTAAAACGAATTGAACGCACTCCCAATAATGTACGCCGCCATCGAATTGCACCCGACCACCACCAGCGGAAACGCCCAGCGCTTCCAACCCATGATCTCAATCGACCAATAAAAAAACAACAGCGCGAGCGTCGTGCATCCCGCCGCAAACACAGCAAAACTCGGCGTCCAGATTTTCTTGATCAACGGCAGCCACGGACTCACACCCAATCCCAGCACAACGCCACTAACACCTGCAATCAACAAAATCCACGCCGTCTTCTTCGGCTCTCCGCGCAACGCAATCAACTGTCCTGCCATCAATCCGAACACAATCGTCACCGCTGACGGAATCGCATTCATCCCGACATACGGGCCGCTGTAATTCCGCCCCACCATCCACCGATCAAACGCCCCGCCAATATTCTCCACACCCTTCGCCCACGGGCCACCCGCGCCGTTGTACGAATTGTTCATCCATAAAAAGTTATAGCCCACCAGAATCGCCGCGCAGACCGCTGCTTGAGTCTTAAAACTTCGTCCCAACAAAAAGAACGCGAAGACATATCCCGGTGCGATCTGCTGCAACACGCGGATGAATCCGATTTGCACCGTATCGCGCCCGATGTTGTCCAGGATGATCCCGATTGCGATCAAATTAAACGCGCGGAACAGCGTATGAAATAACTGCTTCGTCCACGAATCTCCCAGCTGCGTCCGCCGAGCAAACGCAAACGGCATCGCGACGCCGACCATGAACATGAACGACGGCTGAATCATGTCCCAATAAACACACCCCGCCCAATCGACATGATTGTTCTGCACCGCCAACCACTTCCAAAACGCGTTCGGATGTTCCTTCAACGGCGCAAACAACCCGCGCGTCAACAACGTCAACATGATCAACCCGCGATACGCATCCAACGCCTGCAACCGCCCCGGAGCAGCCTCCGCCGGAGCCACAGGTGTGCCAGGACTCTGCTCACTCATAGGGTCGCCGCCTCTAAAAAGTTTTGTCAATTCGCCCAGATTTAATACGGATATATGAGGTGACTACAACGAGGCGGTCGTTGTGTGTGAAGTTCAATAATAAATTAAAGCCCATCATTAAGAGCTGCGCATGTCATTAAGCGTCTGCTCTTCAACCCGTTTTTCGTTTTTTCGTATTCAAAGGCCGTTGCC
>JBAXUS010000365.1:0-3964 GCA_037129555.1 Planctomycetota bacterium | reverse complement strand
TGGGAACGTGTGCCGTCGAAATGCACTAAAAAGAAATGATCCCGCGCGTGCCACGTCTACGGGTCGAACGATGCCACCGCAATTCGATTTTAAAATGCTCACAGGGTCATGCGAGGGCTAAATCCGTTTCAAAAGTAGTTTGGGCATTTCATCATTTTTGACTGTTACTATCGGTGTATTATTGAGCATCGATTCATACTTATTAAAAGGATACCGCCATGCGCACTCAAGCCATTCTCGCTCTGATTTTCTCCACCACGTTCGCCGTCGCTCACGCCGCTGACGCGCTTCCCAAAACGTTGCTCACTGAGCGCGGTAAGGAATTGATCTCTGATGATTTCAGCAAGCAGCCCGACAAGCCCGATTGGAAAATCGCCAAAGGAAAATGGGTGATCGCGGACGGTGCGTTGAAATGCGCGGAAATTAAAAGCGATAATCACGGCGGAGTCATGCGCCGGACGCTCGCGTTCAAGGACGCTGTGTTTCAATTCGATTTCAAATTCGACGGCGCGAAAGCGCTTTCGTTCAGCATCAATGACGCGAAAGAACACGTCTGTCGTGCGGTATTCAACCCGACGGGATTCCGGGCGCAGAAAGATGACCACGATCACGACGGCCCCGACAAAGCTGCGCCGTTCGCGCTCAAGGCCGTCAAATTAAATGACGGACAATGGCACACGGCGGTCGTTGAAATCCTCGGCGACACGATGGCCGTCACGTTAGACGGAAAAGAAACATCGTTCGGCTCCAACGACTTGATCGCCACACAAAAAGCGAATTTTGGTTTCACGGTCGGCGGCGAATCAGCTTTTTATCGCAATTTGAAAATCTGGGAAGCCACGCCGAATAAAGAATGGGACGCGACGAAAGCCAAACTGAACGCCGCGAAATAAGCCACCCTGTACTGCACCTTCAACGCGAATGGAACTCATGCCTCATGAAGCACCTCTCTGCTCTTGTGTCGATCTGTCTTTTGTATGCCGCAACCCGTTCTGCTCAGGCGATTGAAGCCACGGTAACGCTGGACGTGTGGCCCGCAAAACCGCCGGGATTTCAAGTTGAAGGCACACCCGAGCGCGATACATCCACGCCGGGAAAAGGCGAAGTCGGCGGGCGCGCGTTGATCCGTCTCACCAATGTCTCGAAACCGCAGATCGTCGTCTACGTTCCGCCGAAAGAAAAATCAAACGGCAGCGTCGTTGTCGTGTGCCCTGGCGGCGGGTTCAACATTCTGGCGTGGGATTTGGAAGGCACTGAAATTGCGGAGTGGCTCAATTCTATTGGCGTCACTGCCGCAGTCTTGAAGTACCGCACGCCGACGGCATCGCTGAAAGAAAAGAAGTGGGAGCCACCAGTGCAGGACGCTCAACGCGCGATCAGTCTCATTCGCAGCAAAGCCAAAGAATGGGGCATCAATCCGGACCACGTCGGCACGCTCGGATTCTCAGCTGGCGGCACGACAGCTGGGTTGACCGCGACCAAGAACGGCGCACGGATGTACGACGCGCAAGACGATGTGGACAAACTCGCCTGCAACGCCAATTTCGCCGTGCTGGTGTATCCGTACATTTTGTGGGACGAGAAAGAAAAGAAGCTGAGCGCGAACGTCGAAGTGACTGCCACCACGCCACCGATTTTCTTCGCCCACGCTGCCGACGACAAAATCAGTTGCGAGAACAGCATTCAACTGTATCTTGCGCTGAAGAACGCCGGAGTCAAAGGTTCTGAGCTGCACATTTATGAATCCGGCGGCCACGGCTTCGGCACTCGCGACGTCGGCAATCCCTGCACGACCTGGACGAAGCGCTGTGAAGAATGGATGGCCAAACGAGGCCTGTTAAAAAAGTAATCTTTTACAGGAACCTCATTGCCATGATTCTCCGCATTCACGTGCTCGCCATTGCTTTACTCGTCTCTGCCTCACTGAGTGTTTTTGCCGCCCAGGAAAAACCCGTCACACCTGTTCCCGTCCCCAAAGAGATGCTTGAAGGCACCCGCTTAATCCTGAAAAATACAGGCTGTTCAGTCGATCTTCCCGCACCAGGATGGAGTTGGATGACATACGAAAACTCCGGAAACAATTTCCTCTGCGTCCATTCAAAAACGTTTGAGACTTACATCGTCGGCATCAACACGCTGAAGCATGAAATGGTTCCGCACCAACCCGAATCACTGATCGCCGGAGCGCGGAAAACGCAGGAAGCGCGCGGCGGCAAAATGGAGAACGATAAGTTCGAATTCATCGAAACGCCGGGCACAATCAAGACTGCTAAAATTACGTTTAATGAAATTGACAAGGCCGGAAAGAAGACATTCGCTTGCGTTTACCTCTTTCAACTCCCCGATTTCACGCTCATCAAAATGCACTGCAACACGCCGTACACGACCGAACCGGTATCCTTCAACACGATGATCAAATCGCTGAAAATCACAAAGTCCGCCACCCCGCCAGCAGCAGTCAAATAATGTCGCATGATTTTACAAAAGTAGTTCGTGAACTTTTACAAGCTCCTGACACATCATCCCGCGTTTGGTTATAGAATCTGTGCGTCGATTGTGTCGTTCCTCGTCGGATCACGAAAAGGAGAGCACTATGAAGCTGTGCGTGTTTGCACTCGCAACCATCCTGTCCATTTGTACCGTTTGTGCGGGCGATATCAAACCAGCGACCTCGGACGAACTCATCGCCCTTGTTGCCAAGCGAAATGCGTTGACGCTCGTCACACCCAAGCCCGTCAAAATGCCCGAATTAATTTGGACACTTTGCTTTCGCCCTCCGGGGCCGGCCGACAAAGTCCATGCGGATCACAACCCCAATGGACATTACAAAGTCTTTGTCACAGACAATGGAGCGGCGGCGATGAAAAACGAAAAAGCCACGTTCCCTGTGGGAGCAGTAATTGTGAAAGAGAAACTGATGACGAAGGATGCCAAGGATTCCGTGTTGTTTACCGGCATGCTCAAACGCGAAAAGAACTATAATCCCGACTGTGGCGACTGGGAATTTTTTCTAGTCAGCGGAGATGGTAAAACAGTCACCGAACGCGGCATGCTAAAGTCCTGCATCGTTTGCCACTTGGACTATTCCGCCAGCGATTTTGTGACCAAGAAATACAAATAACGCAGTAATCAAGCCCTGAAACTCCGTGACGGAAGACGTATTCATGTTGCTTTTAAATTAATTCAACGGCTGATCTGGAATTTCCGAATGCGCATCCTGATTTTCATCGTGAGCGTCCTCGGCTTAGTCGCGAGCGCCAGAGCCGCGGAGGAACCCAAGCCGAAGGTGCTCACGTTCCCCGTCAATCGCGAGCCTGTCGAGGTCGATAATTCGTTCGACCATCTCAATCCATTTTACAAGCAACGCTCCGGCGCCTACTACGATATCCACTACGTCTCACCTGCAGCGACCCGGCTATTCGATCTTGCTCGTATTCGACCTGAGCAGATGGTTGGCACACTCGATAGTTTGAGAGCCTTTGTCTTTGACTATCTCGATTTCACGGTCCGAGGAGATGGCAAGATCACAGAAGCCCAACGACAAGAATGTATGATTCGTATGGATGGACGTTTCAAAACATTGCTCGATGAATTTCAATACAAAGTGTACCAGATTTGGCGGGACGACAGCACAGGCAGTGTCAATGCACTCGCTTTTATAATGCGCTCGCCGCCCGAAATACCGCCAAACAAAGCTCCACTTGTTAAAGCAAAGTGACAGAGGTGATTGACAATTCCCCGTCACGGATGTTTCAAGTATCGAGGAAACCAATTGGCGATGCTATTGGATGCATTTCAACACTAAGGTGATCTATGAAAACAGCCACTCAATTTAGTTGTTGGGGGGCTTTCTGAACGCAATTGCAACGATGATCACGCCGTGCTTGTGCGGGTATTACCCAAAAAGCGCATTATACCGATCTTTATTAATTAATTCCGAAGCAATAGCCGATACCAATTAACG
>JBAXUS010000364.1:0-3974 GCA_037129555.1 Planctomycetota bacterium | reverse complement strand
ATAATGAATATGTTTTCAATTTTAATCTGGATTAGTGGGAATTGTAGTGTATATAGTGCCGAATAGTATAGTTCGAAAAGGCAGAAACCATTTTTAGGAGCGGATAGGACAGCATGGCAAATCAGACTGGAAAACGATATTCACAAGAAGAACGCGCCAGCTTGTTGGCGATATGGGACGGCGCACAGGGTACAAATGCTGTGCGATTTGAAGCCGTTCAAGCGGCGGGATACGCTGGCGGGTTGAGTGGCTGGTTGCAGAACGTGCGCAGCTGGTGCGGCCCGAAGAAGGCGAAAGCCTCCAAGGCGGCAAAAGCACCGAAAGCTCCGAAGGCTCCGACTGCACCGAAAGCTGCCAAGGCAGCCAAGGTTGCGAAGACGGCAGCACCGGGCAAGTTGAAGCGTGGCCGCGTCGGTCCTGCTGAACGTGCGCTGATCCTTGAAGAACTCAAGGGTGGAGTGTCTGCCGCCGAATTGGGCGCGAAGTATTCTCGCTCGGAAAAGATTGTTCTCTCGCTGACGTCGGGCGCCAAGAGTGGCAAGGCGTCGAAAGCCGCCGCTGCGAATCAGGCGAGTCACGCGGATCCGTTGGCTGGAATTCCGGAAGCGTTCCGTGGTGAATTCATCGCCATGATTCTGGAAAAGATCGAAAACGAACACAAGCACCAGGTCACGCACGCCTCCAAGCGCGATGACGCGGTTCGCCTGTACTTCCAGATCAAAGAAATCTCCAACCAGCACGACGAATTGGTCGCGAAGTTGAAGACGCTGTAATGGACTGCTGGATATAAGCTAATGAATGAAACGATATGCGCGCGAGTGATCGCGCGCATTTTTATTTGGTATTCCTATTTAAGGAATAGAAAGTGGTTACACACCGACCGCGGCTGTATCTCCATCCAGATCAGGAAACAGACTTTTCTCGAACGCGTGGCAGCACATCTCCATGCCGCTGATAGCGAATGATTTTGGTTTGAAAACGTAGTGATCGACGGGCAGCATGGCGAATGCGGCGGGCGTGAGTAATATCTCCATTTTTTCAGCCAAATCTTCGCCGAGCTTGCAGGCTAAATTCATTTCATTGCCAAACATGTCATCGTGATCAATGATTAGTGTGTCGCCGAAACCAATCCCGACGCTACCGTAAATAGCGCGGTCGTCGGGAAGCACGGCATTCATGGCAGCAAAAGCCCGGAAAATATCCAGTGCGCCTTCGAGGGCGTGAACGGGATCGGGAAAGATAGCATAGAGGTTATCCGCTTCTTGCTTGATCACGGTCCCGCCATTGCCAAGTACGGCAGGAACAGCGGCCTGTTCCATCTGATAAATCATGGCCATATAATGAATGATGCCATGCTTCGCAGTCAGCCTGGAAAAGCCGCACATATCGAGATTCAGAATGGCAATAGTGCGCTCGAAGGATTTTCGAATCGACGCATCAATCTCGTGTGCGCGCTCGGGAAATTGGTTGCGTTCTGCGAGGAGACGCTTGAGGGCTGCGTGGTCGGGATGATGTGACGTACTGATGTGATTCATGTCCAATTCCAAAAAGTTTATCGAATGAATATGGCTTCATACGAGGGCGTGAAAAGGCAACTACTTATTCACCTCGATGTGATGCTCGAGCGGAACGGTGACAGGGGCGGATTCGCTCTTGGGTGTTTGACCGATCAGCGCCATCAACTTGGAAATGTCGATTCCGAGCTTTCCGGCCATTCCCTGAAGATCAATTCCAGAGGCTTGGCACTTGGCAAGGAGTGCGAACATCATTTCGGGGACGGTGTTGGCCATGCGGTTGACGCCGTTGCCGTTTCCGCCCATGTCGACGATGTGGACGGAGTCGATGGCGTGGAGTCCGGCTGCGAAGGGTGTGAAGACTTCTTTCAGCATTCGGGCCGCTGCATCGCCGCCGTGGTCGAGCAGGTTCGGGAGCTTGTCCAAGATGATGATCAGGCGCGCGGCGTCGTTCATTTCGCGGAGCGCTTCGGCGAGTTGCTTGGTGCCTTCGGCTTCTGCTTTGAGCACGTCGCCCTTCATCGCGGCATGACCTTTCGCTTCGGCCATCAGCTTTTGTTCAATCTTGCGGGCTTCGCCCTCGGCCTCGGCGAACAGCATGGCTTTGTTGCCGTCGGCTTCGCCGGTCAAGCGGGCTTTGATACCTTCGCCGACAAGCACTGCGGCGTCTCGCTCGCCTTCGGCGCGTTTGACGGCGGTTTGCTTGGTGGCGTCGGCTTCCAGGATCGCGACTTCTTTGGCGGCTTGGGCGTTCAGGGTCTTCGTTTGCTTCGATGACTCCGCTTCAATGATGGCTTTTTGCTTAGCGGCTTCGGCGTCGATGACGGCTTTTTGCTTAGCGGTTTCGGCGGGTTTGATGACGGTGGCGACAAGCTCGGCGGCGGCGCGGAGGGCTTCCTGCTCGCTGACTTTGATCTGCGCTTCGTTGGATGCGGCGTCGCGCTCGGCCTGCTTTTTGAGTAACGTTTGCTCTTGAGTCGCTGTCTCGATTTCGAGGGCTTTGGAGGCTTTGGCTTGTTCGGCTGCGACGTCGGTTTTGAACTGGGCGGTTTTCACGTCGCGATTTTTTTCGGCCTCGGCGACTTGAATTGCGTTCTTCGCGGCGACGATGGAAGCGTCCATGTTGGCGGTGCTGATTTTCTTCTGCGTTTCGGCTCTGGCTTCGGCGACTTTGATTTCAGCGTCTCGCACGGCTTCGGCGACGGCCTGTTGCCCCAGCGCGTCGATGTAGCCGTGTACGTCGTTGACGTCCTGGATGACGATCGTGATGACTTGGACTCCCAGACGTTTGATCTCCTCGGCGCTTTCGGTCACGATATTCTTGTTGAACGTGTCGCGGTTGCGGAGGATTTCATCGATGGTCATCTTGCCGATGATGGAGCGCAGATGCCCGGTGAGGATGTTCTTGACCATGGATTCAATTGCGTCGGGTTCCTTTCCGAGAAACGCTGCTGCGGCACTGCGGAGATCTTCGGCGGCGGTGGAGATTTTACAGGTGGCGACGCCTTTGACTTCGACGCGGACGTTGTCTTTGTTGGGGATGCCGGTTTCGTCAATGGCGAATTGGAAGACGGCGGTGGACATGACTTGCAGACTTTCAACGATCGGCAGTTGCAGTGCGCCGCCGCCGGAGACGACTCGGAAGCCGACCTCATGGCCATCGAGCCCCTTGTATTTTCGACCGTAGAAGATGCCCACTTCGTTCGGTGAGAACTTCTTGTATCGGCTTGCGACTTGGTAGATCGTGACGATGAAGGCCAAGACAATCAGCAGCGCGAGTCCCGGAATTAAAAAGGCCTCGTAACCGGCGGGTAACGTAAGTGCGAAAATGATCGAATTCATTTCACGTGCTCCTTAATTGGGTGGGTACGCTTCGACGATGAGCCGACTGCCTTCGGTTTGAATGACCATAACGGACGCGCCTTTTTGGATGGGCACGTTTTGAACGGATTGGGCGTTGAAGTTCCGATAGTTCCCTGCGAAATTCAGCGCGACTTCGCCTAAACTGTCAGCACCGATTTCGACTGTTACCAAGCCTGTGCATCCGATGAGTTTGTGTGTTTCGACGATGGATGTGGATTGTTGGCGCGAAAAGAGATTCAACAGAGAATACAGCGTAAAGCCGAGCAACAATCCTAATCCAACGCCGTACAGCGATGAGCGCATGAAGCTCATGCCGAATTGCGTTGCAATTGCGCCAGCCGTGCCGAATCCCAATCCGAAGATCGAGAGGACTCGGAAGGAGAACATACTGACGCTGTTGGTGTCCCCGCCATAATCATGCACGTGAACATGACCATAGTCGTGATCGTGGTCGTGGCCCAATAGGAAGCCGCCGACCATCAGGAGAAAGAAGGCTCCTGCGATAGTTGCGAAGATGATCAATTGTGTCATAGTAGTTTCCTACCCAATCCTGTTCGGCTCGTCCATTGCTATCGAATCCTCTTGCTAAAAGTAGTT
>JBAXUS010000363.1:0-3986 GCA_037129555.1 Planctomycetota bacterium | reverse complement strand
CGCTTCATCATCGCGGCCATTTTCGGAAACAGTTCGCCGACTTCGATACCCGGAACGCTCGTCTTGATCGCTTTGAATTCGCCGCGAATCTCAGCTGGCGCGTCCATCTTCAAGTCCCACATGTCCTGATGCGGCGGGCCACCCGGCAGGAAAATATTAATCACGCTCTTCTGGCTTTTTTTACCCGGCGTAGCCGCGTCGGCAGCGAGAACGTGACTGAGATTAAATCCGCCCATTGCACCCAGTGACAGGGAGCCGATGCGGATAAAGCCGCGACGGGAAATGCCGTCACAGAATCGCGATGCGTTCGAGCCTTGGATGGTCAGCATGGTGATCTCGCTTTTCAATCAATGGACTTCTTCCGATAGGTACACCGCTCGATTAAATTTTCTTTCTATTCTCCAAACCAATCTGCGACTTTTTTTCTTTGAGGGTGTATGACTCAAAGAGTCGGAGTCTTCTATGCCAATCAGCCTTTCGCCAACGCTATCTACACCTCCACCCCGCCCCTGCTCAGGACCGTTGAGCCGTCGCGGTTTTATGCGTGTAGGACTGAGTGGATTCGCCGGATTGAGTTTGCCGGGACTCCTGAAATTACGCGCGGACGAAAGCAACACCAAACCGAACCGCGCCAAAACCGCTGTGATTCTCGTCTGGATGCGCGGTGGTTGCTCCCATTTAGATACCTACGACCCAAAGCCCGATTCCGGCAGCGAATACCGCGGTCCTTTTTCCACACTTGCATCCAAAGTCCCCGGCATGACGCTCACCGAGCTCATTCCGAAACAGGCCGCCATTGCCGACAAATTCACGCTGCTTCGATCAATGACACACACCGGCGGCGGACATCCAGCCGGATCGTTGCAAATGCTCGGCGGAGACAGTGACGCAGCCGATAAGCTCAAGCCCGTGTTGCCCGATTGGATGTGCGTCGCGAACTATCTGCGTTCTCGCGAGAAACGCACGAATCCACTGCCCAATTATATTGGTGTGAATCCGATCGTGAACTACGACAATTTCACTATCGCGGGGCCATCGTATACCGGAGTCGGCTATTCGCCGCTGGCCGTGCTGGGTGATCCAAACAAGCCCGATTTCGAAGTGCCGAACGTCGGGATTTCCGACCCGGAAAAAATTGGGCGCTTGAACGAACGCGTGGCGTTACGGCGCAGTTTGGATCGCCTCGAACGCAGCATGGACACCGCCGGTGAAATGGGTGCGCTGGATCAATTCGAAGCCCAAGCCATGACCCTTCTGACGAATTCGAAAACGCGCGACGCCTTCGACCTCAGCCGCGAGGACACGCGCACTCGCGACCGCTATGGACGCAATCGCTGGGGCCAGCAATTGCTCATGGCGCGACGGCTCGTCGAATCCGGCGTCGAAATCATCACGAGTTGCCTTGATGGGCCGCAATGCGGACGGGTCCAGAATTGGGACGATCACGCCGTCAATCACAACGTTTTCGAAGCGTTGAAATTCAGAATGGGCGCGGTCGATCAGGCCGTCTCCGCGCTGATCGAAGACGTGTACGCTCGCGGACTCGACAATCGCGTGCTCGTCGTCGTCAGCGGCGAATTTGGCCGGACGCCGAAAATCAGTTATGAGCGAAGTACGGGTGCGGGCGATGCCAGCGCGGCTGCCGGCGTCATGCAACCCGGGCGCGATCACTGGCCGCGCGCGTTCACGAATTTGTGGGCGGGCGGCGGGATTCAAACCGGCGGCATCATCGGCTCCAGCGATAAACGCGGCGAGGACGTAAAAGACCGACACTGCGGCCCCGGCGATTTTCTCGCAACCATTTATCACCACCTCGGCATCAACGCCGAGACGACCACACTTAATGATTTCGCAGGCCGCCCCACACCGTTAGTGGCGGATGGCAAACCGATCAAAGAACTTATTGGCGCGTAGACTTCAGGAAAGCTTGGACTTATGACACGCTCAACTCGATATATAAAACGCACTCTCACACTTCTTCTGCTTCACACCGTCTGCCGGCTCACCAGCAGTGCCGCAGACACGCCCGTCCACTTCGCCAATGAAGTCGTGCCGATCCTCACCAAAAACGGCTGCAACTCCGGCGGATGTCACGGGCGCTCCGCCGGACAGAATGGATTTAAACTGTCGTTGTTTGGATACGAAGCGCTCGACGATTATCAACACATTGTCAAAGAAGCGCGCGGACGCCGCATTTCGTCTGCCGCGCCCGAGCAAAGTCTGCTCCTCTTAAAGGGCACCAACTCCGTCCCCCACAACGGCGGCAAACGCCTTGATCCCGCCTCTGAAGAATACGCGCTGCTCGTCAGGTGGATTCGCCAAGGCATGAAATTCGGAACGCTTGATCCTGTGTTGACAGGCATTGATGTCTCACCCATCGAAAGTCTTTTGAGTAAAAAAGCGACGCAGCAACTTAAAGTCACCGCGCGCTACTCCGACGGCGGCACCCGTGACGTGACGCGCACAGCGCTCTACGACGCCATTGAAAAAACGATGGCGTCCGTCAACGAAACCGGACTCGTCACGCTCACCGACGTTCCCGGCGATGCCGTCGTAATGGTGCGCTATCAAGGCCAGGTCGCGACGTTCCGAGGTATCGTCCCGATGGGCCCGCCGCTCGCTGACGTTCCAAAGTCCGCGAATTTCGTCGATACTCACGTCTTTAAGAAATTGCAAATGCTCGGCCTCCCACCCTCGCCCGTCTGCGATGACGGCGCATTCCTTCGCCGTGTCACGCTCGACATCGCTGGCCGTTTACCCACACTTGACGAAACCAAAGCATTCCTCTCCGACAACAAGCATGACAAACGCGACGCACTCATCGACCGCCTGCTCGACAGTGACGATCACGCCGAATTCTTCGCCGGAAAATGGAGTGCACTCTTGCGCAACAAACGCGAGGACGCCACGTACGAACGCGGCTGCGTTTTGTTCTGGCAATGGATCCGCGACGGCATCGCAAACAACAAACCCTATGACCAATTCGCGCGCGAATTAATTACCGCCAGCGGCGACGTCGGCCACACCCCACCCGTCGCGTGGTACCGCACCTTTAAAACGGCCAACGCTCAAATGGAAGACACTGCACAAATCTTCCTCGGCACCCGATTGCAATGCGCGCAATGCCACCATCATCCCTATGAAAAATGGAGCCAGCGCGACTATCACGCATTGACTGCGTTCTTCAGTCTCGTCGCCAAAAAGCCGTCCGGCACCATCTCCGAAGACCTCATCGTACGCAAACGTGGCGACGCAAAAATACTCAACAAAAAGACGCAGGAACAAGTCAACGCCGCACCACTCGGCGGAAAAGAACCGGTGCTCACAGCCAGCGACGATCCGCGCCAAGCGCTCGCCGCATGGATGACAGCGGACACGAATCCGTTCTTTGCAAAGACGCTCGTCAACCGCTACTGGAAGCACTTCTTTGGACGAGGAATCGTTGAACCCGAAGACGATATTCGCGACACCAATCCGCCATCCAATCCCGCCTTGATGACCGCACTCGTCAACGATTTCATCGCGCACAAATACGATACGAAGCAACTCATTCGCGCGATCACGCGCAGCAACACGTACCAATTGAGCGCGGTTCCGAACGAAGCGAACGCCAGTGATAAGCAGAATTTTTCGCACTACTACCCCAAGCGCTTGATCGCTGAAGTCCTGCTCGATTCGGTCAACACGATTCTGAAAGCCGATACCAATTTCAAGAATCAAGCCGTCAACACGCGCGCGGTCGCGCTGCCTGACAACAGCTACAATTCCGGCAGCTATTTCCTGACCGTCTTCGGCCGCCCGGAATCGTCGTCCGCGTGTGAATGCGAACGAACGATGGAAGCGAGCCTCGCACAAAGTCTGCATCTTTTGAACGCCGACGAAATCCAACAGAAGCTTGCCAGCAGCAGCGGACGCGCCGCACTCCTCACCACTGATGTTCGCCCCACTCATGAAAAAGCGCGCGACATGTATCTGCTCGCCCTGGG
>JBAXUS010000362.1:0-4056 GCA_037129555.1 Planctomycetota bacterium | reverse complement strand
CGGAACCACGACTGTGTTGAAGGGAACTCTGCGTCTCAATTGCTCTGCTACAGCGGCGATACCCGGGCCGCTGGTGATCGGGAACGACACCGACCCCGCGAACACGGCGACGGTTCAGAATTTGATTGAGGCTGACATCACGTCCGACGTGACAGTGAACGCATCGGGGCGCTGGGACCTCAATAACTTCGGGCAAATTATCGGCACCTTGAACGGCAGCGGAAATGTTCTGCTGGGAAGCGCGAATTTGATCTTTGGAACTAACAATACGGTCGCGTCGTTCACAGGCGTGATCAGCGGCTCGACGGGGACGCTGACCAAGATCGGCTCGGGCATTCAGACATTCTCGGGAATCAGCACGTACACGGGTTCAACGTCCGTCAATGGTGGCGAGTTGAAGGTGAACGGTCAGTTGAGCAGCAACGTCCAGATTGCGGAAACTGCGACGCTTTCCGGCACAGGGAAAGTCGGAAACATTTTCGCGTTGGGGACCGTCGCGCCGACGGGTGTGCCGATGGCGTGCAACAACGTGACAATTGCTTCGACGGGTGTGCTCGACATTGCGCTCACGTCGACGACGCCCGGCGCATTCTCTGCGCTCAATGCGACCGGAACCGTTTTGATTAATTCGGGCGCGACTCTGAAACTCACTGCGACCCCGAACCTCAATCCGGCGGTGAATACCAAACTTGTTCTGATCGCCAACGACGCTAGCGACGCCATCACGGGGACGTTCGCAAACTCCGCTTCGCTGAGCATCGGCTCCAGAGTCGCTACCGCCAGTTACACCGGCGGCACTGGCAACGATCTCGAACTTACCGCGACGGACAACACTGCACCTGTCATCTCCTCGCCAGCCAGCGCCACGCCTAGCCCTGCGGGTGCGAACCAAACGGTTTTCTTCCTCGTCGCCGCGTCGGACTCCAAAGGCGACACCCTCACCTTCTCCTGGGACTTCGGCGACGGCTCAACCGGGACCGGCGCGACGCCGACACACGTCTATGCGGCCAATGGAACCTTCACCGCGACAGTCACTGTCTCCGACGGCAACGGCGGGATTTCCACCAGCAGCGTTGACGTCATCGTCGGCAACTTCCTCATCGGCGAAGGCCCGGATACTGATGGCGACGGTTTCTCGAACAGCTTCGAAACCGCAGCCGTAACATCAATCAATGACGGCAACAGCTTTCCTATTTTCACTGGCGCGACGCAACCGCTGTTGGTCAGCAAGCTCGGCATCAAGCTCAACTTCGCCAAGCCCACATTGAACGACTCCATCACGCTCTCCGGCACACTGCCCATTCTTGGCGGCTTCTCCGTCACTGATAAAAAAGTCGTCGTCGACATCGGCGGCGTGGCGAAGGGTTTTACGCTCTCGTCGAAAGGCGTCGGCGGCGATAAAGACAACGTCTTCAAGCTCACGATCAAATCATCAAAAGGCGTCGTCGCCGCGCAGCTGGCGAAGTACTCCGTCACGTTGAAAAAAGGAACCTTCGCCGCAAACCTCGCCGACGAAAAGCTGATCAGCAAAAACGACAAAGGCTCGCAGCACGGCGTCTTGATCACGGTACTTTTCAACACCACGCTGTATCAATCTGCGAAGGTTGTGACGTATAAAGCGACGCTTGGGAAAAGCGGTTCAGCGCAGTAGCGATACGGGCCAACCAACAATGCCATGATTGAATGTTGTGATGAAATGTGGCATTCTTGGTGCACCTTTTTTAAAACGGATCATCCTTCGTGTTCGGTTCGCGCTGCGGGGCAAGCGCTTGAATCTTGCGCAACTCAGCGGCGTCTACCTTCGTGCCCTTCCCGTTAATTTCCAGCACCTCAAGACGCTGAATCGTAATCGCGCATTTGTTTGACCCCACTCCCAGAATTCCTTTCGTCGGCATCGACCAGTTTAGTATGGGGTGGCCGTCAGCGACGCCTCCGATTCTCAAGTAGCTTACGCATTGGCCATCCAGGTACGCGCTCGCTACTTTGCGGCGGACCATCACAACCGACGTGTGCAGTTGATTCGGCTTGAAAAAGACGGGCAGATACGCCGTTGATGGGTTCACCGTGTCTTTCGGGTAACGGTCAAACGACTGGAAGCTGGCACAGTTTTCGAAACCTTTCTTCCAGCCGTTCAGGCACCATTGAAAACTGCTTTTATCCATCGACACAAATTGGTGTACTTCCGGTTCGCCGGATGCATACGAGAAGACCATTTTGTAGTCGTATTCTTCGGCGGGCTTGTATGGAATTTCAAGCCGCGCAAATGCCTCGGCGGAACAGGTGAGCCCCTTTTCAGTGTGCGTCCATGTTCCGGCGATGGTGTCACGCGTGGTGTCGATCATCGGCAATAAATCGACAGCTTTCTCCCACGCCGCTTCCTCCGCTGGCTTATCGAAGCGTGGAACACCTTTGGCGCCCGCGAGACGCAGAGTGGTGCCGTGACCGGTGATTTCGGTGACGCTGGCGGAATGTAAAATAAACGGAGTCATGAAGCAGCCGACGCCGAGACATTCGGGCGCGGCGGTGCGCCAGGCATAGGTCAGGTGCATGTCTTTGTAGTCTGTGGCGTAGCTCGACACGTTGATGCCGTTGACGATTGCGGTCACGCCGGCATTACGGACTTACACGATGGCCGTCGAGCGCTGACCGACCGTATGGACGGCTTTCGATGTGCGCTTCGTTTCATTCTTGCCACCTTTAGTGGCGCCCACATCTTCAAACACACAGGTCTTGTTATTGTCCATTCCCATTTTCCAGGCGAAGATCGCATTACCTTTGGAGCAGAGCATGACGACGTCCTGGTTGATTTCCGTGACGGTGAATTCGATTTTGTAATCGTACTCTTCGGGCGGCTTGTACGGAAATTCGAAGCGCGCATAGGCCGTGCGACTGGTCATGCGTACTTCGCCGTTTTCGGCGACCCAGATGCCATTGACGACATCGGCGTTGACGTCCACTAAAGACATCAGATCGACAACTCCGCCAGGAATTGCCGGGGGCGCTGTGACGACGGGCGGATCGTCTTTCGGCGGAGGCGGATCGTTGCGCCGTTCCTCTGCTGCTTTGGCAAAGGGTACGGTGGGTATCTGCGAAGTGACCGCCGCGACCGACGCGACATCTACATTCGAGTAGAGATTCGTTTTTGCGTTTTGTCGCGCACTGATCCAGGTTGTCGTCACGCCGCCCAGCAGCATGAACACCACAGCGGCGGCCGCCATGACTGCTGTCTTTTTTGCCATTCCGATTGCCATCGTTTTCAGTGCTCCTTTTGCCAGCATCGTTGCGGGTGATAAGTGAACGCCAGCCTGAGCGGATGCCAGCGCAACCGGAATGGTCGCGGCAAGACTCGCGGGCGCGGCCTGTACGGCTTGTTCTGAAATGACCGCCGCGAGTGCCACGGCACCGACACCGACACCTTTGGACAGCAGGATTCTGCGCAGCTTTTCGAGTGCGCGTTCGACACGCTTGCGAGCGGTTTCACTTGAAATTCCCAGCGTCCCGGCCACGGAGTCAAAGGACGCATTCTGAAAGAATCGCAGCACGACGGCGCTGCGGTCGTCGCTCGAAAGTCCATCCAGTGCGTCGTCGAGCAGCGGCGCGATGTCGTCCCATGTCGCATCCGCAGTGACGGATTGCCGATTCGTCCGCATGGCGACCTCCGCTATTTTCCGTTGTCCGGCCCGTTGACGTCGCGCGTTATTGGCGATCAGGCGCGTTGTGCTCAGAAGCCAGGCTGGCAGCACAGTCCCTGAATTCAGCGTCGATGCTTTGCGCGCAAGCACGACGAAGACAGCCTGTGTGACATCCTCGGCCAGATGCGTATCGCCGGTCTTACGCATTGCGGCGGAATAGACGAGATTCACGTGCCGTCCGCACAGTGTCTCAAAAGCGGAGTCGGATTTACCCTGCGTGTACTGCCGAATTAACGTGTCGTCGTCAACATCATCCATGCCCAATTCCCCGTTTCACGCATTACCATGTCAGGTTTTGTGGGGTTGTGACCAATCCTGTTCGGCACGGCACGTGCTACTCAACAAAGTGTTATTTTTCTGCCAT
>JBAXUS010000361.1:0-4067 GCA_037129555.1 Planctomycetota bacterium | reverse complement strand
GATGACTGTTCCCGTAAAGCATTGACGCTGTTTGACTAACAACCGGACACGCATGGTTTATTCTGTCTCGGAGTTTCCGCGCGTTTCCCTACGGCACCATCTTACTCGCCTCATCGCTTCACGGCCCGGGACCCATCGGGCCGTTGGCTCTCACTCGCACCCAATGGCGTACACCGCTCGGGAGGCCGTGGATGGTGCAGTGGCTTTGGGAAGAGGATAGTTTCGTGAGCCATTGGGCGGGCTTCGTGGGGTCGGTGTTGACTTGGACTTCGAAATTGTCGGCTCCGGTGACGGGGTCCCACGAGGGGTTTAGTTCGCCGTCGTTGTCGCCTGCGGTGACGACCAGTGTCGTCACGTGCGGCATCGCGCCCACCGCGACTTTCACGTCGCTGGCGAGGTCGTAGCCGATCGCCATAATCGCGGCGGGGTCGCCGCCGGTGCCGCTGATCACCGTCGCGGCTTCGAGTTCTATCGCGGAAATACAGACTGTTCGCGGGGATTACGTGGCGGGTTCGGGTTTTGCGTTGGAGGGCAGCGTGACCAGCAGGAATGCGGTGAGGATCAGGCTGCCGCCGACGACGGTGATCGCGGTGAGTTCTTCGGTGTGAAAAAGGACGACGGAGAAGAGTGTGGCGAAGACGGATTCGGTGGCGTAAATCACGCTGGCGACGGCGGGTGAGACGAAGGATTGGTAGCGGTACATGAATTGGATCGCTAGGACGGAACTAAAGAAGGTGAGCGTGACGATGAGCAGGATGAATTTCTGATCGTGGATCAGTGGACTGATGACATCCATTCGATAGAGCGCCTGGCCGCAGAAGGCGAGACCTGCCAGTGTGCAGAAAAATGCGGAGGAGACAAACATCATCACAGACATGCGCACCGGATTGCAGCTTGATCCGATTTTGTCGAGACCGAGGATCAGGACCGTAAAGAAAGCTGCTCCGAGTGTCGTCATCGCTTCGCCCAAATAAGGGATCGGCGGAATGGGCAAGACCTGACAGTTGATGCAGGCATTCGGATTCGGCAAGGAGATGATGGTCATCCCGGCGAGAGCCAGGACGACGCCCAACCAAGTCAACGGAGTGACGCGGCGTTTGAAGACCAACGCTTGAACGATCGGAGTAAAGACGACGGTCAGACTGGTGAGGAAACTGGAGGCCGACGGCAGCGTGTAACGCAATCCCGCGACTTGACAGACCATACTGACGGCGAAGAGCAAACCGAGAGCAAGACCGGAACTGACTTCGAGGCGCGTATAGCCGCTGCGAGCCGAACGCCAGAAGACGGCTGTAATCAACGCCGCCAGTCCGAAGCGCCAGCCCAGAAAGGCACCGCGCAGCCCGACGAGTTCCCAGACGACGTTCGCAGCCGGAGCGCCGCCTTTGCCGTAATAGTGGCTTTCAAGAATCTGGTTGCTTAATTGCATGACCGGGAACGAATAGCCCCAGAGCAGACAACAGAGCACCAACATGATCGCAGCTTTTTGCATCGGAGGGTTGTATCAAAAGAACAGTATTTGTCATTTGGCATTTGGCATTTGGCATTTAAACAACACGTCAGCCGAGAGCTCTGTTGCTGTTTAAATGCCAAATGCCAAATCACAAACGACAAATAGGCCGTTCTACATGGTGTAGCCGGTTTCGCCGTGCTGGGTGAGGTCGAGGCCTTCTTGTTCTTCTTCGACCGTGATGCGCAGACCGACGAGTGCATCGACGATTTTCAGAATGACGAACGTGGCGACGCCGGAGAGCACAACCGTGACACCAACGGCTGCGGCTTGATTGACGAGCTGGGATGCATTGCCGTTGAGCAGTCCGTTGGCTCCGAGCGAATTGACTGACCGCGTGCAGAAGACGCCTGTCAAAATCGCACCGGTGATTCCGCCTACGCCGTGGACGCCGAACGCGTCGAGCGAGTCATCGTAGTTGAATTTCGATTTCACAACCGCGACGGCTCCGTAACAAATCGGGCCGGCCAGGAGACCCATGATGATCGCTGAACTTGGCGTGACGAATCCGGCGGCGGGCGTGATGACGACGAGGCCAGCGACGGCTCCGGAGATACCGCCCAACATGCTCGGGTGCCCGCGATGAATCCACTCCGCTCCAACCCACGCGAGGGTCGCGGATGCTGCGGCGAGGTGCGTTGCGATAAGCGCGGACGCAGCTAGGCGGTTGGCTCCGAGAGCACTGCCGCCGTTAAATCCGAACCAGCCCATCCACAGAATGCCCGCACCGATGACGGAGAGGACGAGGCTGTGCGGGGCCATTTGTTCTTTGCCGTAATTGTGGCGCTTACCCATCACGAGACAGGCGACGAGTGCGGCGACTCCGGACGAAATGTGGACGACAGTTCCGCCTGCGAAATCCAGCGCCGGAAACATCGCACTCGCGTCGGCAAGGCCGGTCTTTTCATCGAAGACGCCGCGCAACAGACCGCCTGTGCCCCAGACCATGTGTGCCAGCGGATTATAAACGAACAAGGCCCAGAGCAGCGAGAAGAGCAGCATGGCTTTGAATTTCATGCGATCCGCAACGGCTCCGAAAATCAGCGCGGGGGTGATGATCGCGAACATCATTTGATAGGCCATAAAGACAAGATGCGGAATGGTCGTGGCGTAATCGTAAGGATCTTTGCCGGTGAATTCGCCCCAGGGCAAACCAGCGAAACGGAAGCCACCGAAGACACCGTTCCCTTTATCAAACGCAATGGAATAACCGATCAGCGCCCATTCGATACTGATGAGGCCCATGAGTATCCAGCTTTGCATCATCGTCCCGAGAACATTTTTACGGCGCACCATTCCGCCATAAAACAGCGCCAGTCCCGGCGTCATCACGAGGACGAACGCGGTACTGACGAGCACCCAAGCGGTATCGCCCGTGTCCGGTGCCCACGGCTTTTCGTCCGCCGCAAATGCTCCAAACGCGCCGAACAATAAGACAGCACTTAACGCAAGTCGCGCAATATCCATCAGTCTCTCCCTAATAATGGTTGATTTCGAGCGAATGATAGTATCAAAATGATTAAAAAAAGCCAACCTAAAAACTCAAATGTGATTGTTGTCTATTGATCAGATGACGATATTGACGGAATGCGGCGTTTCCACACTCCAAGATGACGTTCGTTGAAACTAAAAGCGTTGTCATTCCAGTGAACGAGTCCGTAAAATTAGTCGATAAAGAACCATCCATCAGCCCTTTTTGGAAGACGCGAATTATGTCCCAGTCGCTCGACACCGCCACGCCGCCGCTGCTGTCCGTGATCATTCCGTGTTACAACGAAGAGCGGACGCTGGAGCACATCGTCGCGCGGGTGTTGCGGGTCAAAGTGCCAATGGAAATCATCATTGTGGACGACGCGTCGAAAGACAAATCGCGCGAGAAAGTGCAGGCCATCGCGGCGAAAGAACCGTGCGTCAAAGCGTTTTATCACGAGAAAAATCAAGGCAAAGGCGCTGCGCTTGCAACAGGTTTTCAACACGCGCGCGGAGTCTACGCGATCGTTCAAGACGCGGATTTGGAATACGACCCGCAGGAGTTCTACCGCCTGCTCGTCCCGGCACTAGCCCATGGAGCTGACGTGGTGTTCGGTTCGCGCTTTCGGGGCGAGGGTGCAAAGCGCGTGCTGTATTACTGGCACAGCATCGCAAACGGCTGGCTGACGACGCTCTCGAACATGACGAGTAATTTGAATTTGAGTGACATGGAAACGTGTTACAAGCTCTTCCGACGCGAGGTGATTCAGTCGGTGAAATTAAAAGAAAAGCGCTTCGGCTTCGAACCTGAAGTAACCGCAAAAGTCGCGAAGATGGGGTGCTGCGTCTACGAACTCGGCATTTCATACAGCGGGCGAACGTACGACGAAGGCAAGAAGATCGGCATGAAGGACGCGTTCCGAGCGCTGTATTGCATTTTGCTCTACGGGCTGTTCACACCGCGCACGAAACGGCCTGAGCTCCCGCCGCTGCCGGAGAGATATCAGAAACTCGCGGAGGATTTAAAAGCTCAGACATCCGAGGATTTGGAGAACCTGTTTGTCAGCGCGTTGCGATAACTAAATCT
>JBAXUS010000360.1:0-4069 GCA_037129555.1 Planctomycetota bacterium | reverse complement strand
AGTCCCGTTCCTCATTTTTATGCACAAAGTGAAGTACGCAGAAAACGGAAGAGCCAGAAAAATGCCTGAATGGCTTTGGAATGTATTGTCCGCCGCCGCGATCGCGGGAACGGTGGAATTTGCGAAGGTCGTTGCTGACGAACTTTCTAAGAAGAAGAACGACAAGAAATGAAACAGAATTTGCGGAGAGCCGGGCGCGATCATGCGCCCGGCTCCAGTCGTTCTTCTTATCTATTTGCTCGTGCGACGTTTGATCTACTTCGCACGACAGATCAGATAGTCTCCGCTTGGGGTTCGGTCGCGGCGATATTCCGCCCATGATCGTACGCAGGAGCTGAAATGTGGCAGTCCGCAGCCAGCTATAAAAATGCGTTTTGGGCTTCGCCCGATGCCGTAGATCACCACCCAGTGCGAATCGGCAAAGCGACTTTTAACTTCAGCAATAATCGGCCGGCTCGCCTCGATGTTCGCCGCGATCTCATCAAACGTAAGCTTCTTCCGAAGGGTTACTTTTAAATTGCTTTGACGCAATGCCTTTGTCAAACGCTCAGTCTGCACACCGAATTCCCTATCGGGAAGCACCTTGTTCCAAAATGCCGTCTTTGATCTTCGCGGGTAGAACGTGTGGAGCACCATCATGCCCGCCACGTATCCACAGCTAAAAGTTTGAGTTTGTCGATAACCAGGCACGCTCAACGTGGTCACCGAAGGATCATATTCTCCGTATTCCAACGGGTGCTCGACATAATCGATGCCAAACAAGTCCGCAGGATAGTTTATTATCTTTTCGAATGTTTCGATGAGGCCCATGATGTCTCCAATGATTATGTATTTCGCCAAACGGCTGAACATGCCCCGGTCTTCGCGTTGAACGACATTTGCTGAACGGTGCCCGCGTTGCACAAGTATGCATCTCGAAGCGTCGATGCTGTCGGCGGCGCTTTTTTCGCGGCCACCGTTAACGCGTGATCCAGACGTGCTTCGGAATCTGTGCAGTATTCATCGTCGTCTGAACTGACATCGTCGTCGGCATTGAAGCCGTACATTTTCCCGGTATCGTAATGGTTCGAGACTGCCAACACGCCATCCTTCATCCAGCGGCACGCCGCGCTGGTGCCGGAGTGCTCGATCACGACCGCCTGGTCGGGCTTCGTGCCGACAACCATGAACAGCGCAGACGCCGCCAGCTTGTATTTTCGCAGCATCGAAACGGCCTCATCGAAATTATCGCAGCGCTCAAAAATGTGGCGCAATGCGAACGACGGCGGCCATTGCGCTGTGACGACGCCGGCCTGCGGGGCCATGTTGATCGTGGCTGAGAATCGTCCCGGCGCTACGGCGCTCAGGATGCCGACAAACGCGGGCCAGCCCACAGCGGTGAACGGGCCGCTGTCGCTCTCAAAGTCAATCAGTGTCGTGTTCGGCCCACACGCGGGGAGCGGCCAATCGAGATTGCGAATATGCGCCACGCCCTGGCGCTTCGGAAGGTTGTAGGCGGCGGCGGTGCAGCCGAACGGATTCAAACTCTTCAGTATTGATTTGAAGACCTTCAGCTGCGTCAGTTCGTATGAAAGATTCGCCAATATCAGATCGCCCCGCTCGATGCCGGTGCCCTTCGACCACGCATCCAGGTCGTCGCCGAAGTTGTTGCCGCACCGGTGATGAATCTCGGGTAGCAACAGCTTCGCTGCCTTCACCGCCATCCAGCCGACGGAATCTTGAAAATGGTCCATGCAAGCGCGAATGACGCGGCGACCACGCGCTGCTTCTGCGTGGATCATGGCGGCCCAGCGCTCGTCGGCAGGTTCGCGCAGATCGACGCTGTAACGGCGGGTGACTTTGGGCATAACGTGGCCTCAATTACAATCGCTTTGGCGTTCCGCCACTGCCCTTGGTTAAAATCACAATACCCACCGTGGCGGCAAGAACTGCGAGTCCGCCGAGGACTTTTCCGGTCGTGTCACGTACAGTGGTCCAGATCGTGGCGCTATCGTCCAATTCCTTCAGCATTTTGAATGCGGCGAGAATTTGTTTCCCCGTCATCTTCTTGGTTTTTGCCAGCCGCGCCAACACTTCGTATCGATGCTGGCTGCTGACTTGAATATCGCGTTCCAAGTCCATGCTTTTTGACAACATGTCGATCAAAGCTCGCGCAAGCCCCGGGATCGATTCGATAATCGATTCCATCTTCTTGGGCGAAACAGTCCCAAGGTACTCTATGGCTCTGTCCTGTGCTTCTGGGTCAGTTTTCAACGCGCTGAAGCTCGCGATTTCCATGTCATCCAGAAGCGCCTTTTTGCTCATGAGCTGCATCTTTGTTTTGGTGGCTTTTTTGCGAACCTCTTTCTTTTGCGTATTCACACCCTTCATGCAAACCTCCCAAGTAGAAAAAAAGAGCGCCAACCAAGCCGCCGCTCCACAGGCCCGCCAAGGGCATGAATGAACATCAAAATGGACGGTTACAGAATGAACCGATATTGGCTTCTTTTATCTGGTTCACTGTCTAGCAATACTTTAATATTTGTCAACAGCTTCTTCTATATCTGCGCATAGCAGCATCCTTCGTTCGATAACGGAAGAGGATCGCCATGAGCAAAAAAATCACAGGGCGCAAGACGCCAACCAAGAAGAAGCACGCCGAGATCGTGCAGCTGTTCGCCCAGCGCCTACGGGCATTGCGGACGACGCGCGGGCTGACGCAAGAAGCGCTCGCCCGCCGCGCGGCCGTCACGGTCCCTTATATTGGAAAGCTGGAGCGAGCCGGTGCGTCGCCGGGAATTGATTTGCTGGACAGGCTCGCTGCGGCGCTGGGTGTTTCGCCAACGGAGTTGTTGCCGGCACGATCACCCGATCCGATCACGATCCTACGCGAGCAAGCTGAATCGCGTTTTCGGTCGGTCATTGTCCGCAGTGATCGCGCAACGTTGGAGATGCTGGTGCCGTGGCTGGCCGTGCTGGATGATGCGCTGGCGCGCGGGCGTTGATGGCGTTTTACCGAAGCTTATCTTCCAACGGTAGGAAGATAGAACTTGCCGACGCGAACGTCGCATTTGATCGCGGTGCTCCTTGAGATGAAATGTTGTGTGATTAACGCGTCTCCATCTTGCTTTCTGATTCGTACTTATCAACCCAACCGCTCAATCGCGAACCCAAATGGTCGTACCAGACGGTGTGGTCACCGGTTTGGAGGGAACCAGTCGTCCGTTTTCGATAACAGATTTCGCGCCTTTATACCAGCGGCGCATCAAGGCGTATTCGCACGTGACGGGCACGTCTGACACCACGGATTGCATCTCCTCGATCATGATTTTCTCCACACGCTGGGCCAGCGTGTTGTGGTCGGCGTCGATGGGAAATTCGACCAGGACTTCATCGTGAATGAAATTCACTACTCGGAATCCTTCGCGATGCAGGCGGTAGAGCGCCTTCTTTGCACCGTCAGCGGCGAGGCCCTGGAACGGACAATTTTTGGCCGCGCAGAACGTCGGATACCCGCGCAGCCTCCCGGTCAAAGTAGCAGTGTATCGTTGTCGGGGCGCCAACACGTTCCACAAGTCAGGCCCGGCGATGCGCTCTCGGATGAACGTGTCGAGAATGATCCTTTGTGTTTCTGAAAGCCCAGGGGTTTGAGGCGCAATGTGTTCGGCAACGCGCCATGCCCACTGAATCTCTTCCTGAGTGTACGGGCGACCCTTTGTCTTGGTTTTCGTCTGCCCGGACACCACGCCTTTGAAAATATAAAACGGCCACGGGATTTCTTCGAAACTGAAGCCTTTCAACTCGGACGGATACGTTCGCCACAAATCGATGTAACGGTTCGCAAAAATCTCAATTTCATTGGAAGCTAGGTGTTTTTCCATCTCCGGCCACTTGCGCTGCCAATGCGCTTTTTCTTCTTTGGCTTGATCCTCCGTCATCTCGACGCCGTAAGCGGCCTTGGCGAATTCAACGAACGTTTTTGCGCCCAGGCCACCCGGCAAGCCGAAGTTTTTGGCTTTGCTTTTGTCGCGCAGCTTGTCGGCGTCCGGCCCGAGCAACGGGAGGATCGTCTTCTTGTCCCAGGACGGCA
>JBAXUS010000036.1:0-39957 GCA_037129555.1 Planctomycetota bacterium | reverse complement strand
AAATTGAAGATATTCGCATTGCACAAAGTGAAGTACGCGTTAGTCGGATGAGCCCGAATTCAGTCATACTTCAACCCAATCGATTAACGCCAACTCAAATAACCAGTCCATGCCGTTCAAATCTCTACTGTCGGCGTGGTACGGAAACAGGCTGGGCTTGATGAAAAACGCGTAGCTCACGTAGGACATTCAGCGCGCCGTCGATCGCTTTGGCCTGATTTCTGATAGAACAGATGCGAAAAAAGGGCGAGTGCTGAAAATCGAGGCAAAACTAAAAGTGTGTGACCGTGCCTTGGATTTGCGGCCAATTCGAAACCTACTGTCGCACAAAACTGCAGCATGCTCCGTTTTTGCTACATAATTATTCAATAATTATTCAGTCGGAATACAATCCTAATCATAACAATGACTTGCGCGAAATGATATTTCAAAAATCAGAATCCCTGCCTCTCCGCTACATTTTCGCGTCTCCCACACCTCATCCGCTGCACATCCGAAAATCGCCAGGTTTTCTTGTTGAGTCCAGATTCTCCCTGTTGTAAAAGGCTCATGGGCCGAAAACACTTGTTTTTGGGACAGATCCACCCCACTGAGAGTTGCTATCATGCCACTAGACGAGCAAAATTTTCGAGCAATTCTCGCTGATCGATTTTCACGGAATTTAAACACGGATCAAGTTCGACGAATCCGTGCCGTCTTTGAGCTAGCCTTAACACTTCCAACGAATACGGAACAGTTGATCGATTATGCTCTACGAATTTGGGACGTATGGTCCAATCTACGGAATCAAAACCGTGATGTTGAAATGAACGTAACTTATCCCGATGGACGTCGAGCAGTGCCCGGCATGCCACCACTGCTCTCGGAATTTCGCAATGTACTCAGAGACGCTTTGTGCAGTAATCCAAATTTTGAGATGCGTGAACACCAATATGGCGAAAAGGCAATTTCGCTGGGCATAACGGGTGTTTTTGAAAATAAATGGATGGTATCGAAAGTCTGGGAAACAGATACCCAACAATCAGTGCTTGAGCTGACAAGCGCTGGTTGGGATCGGCTTCGAGAAATTGTCAAAAGCAATGACTTTGAAGAGAATATTACCAACGAAAAAAATCGTAATCGCGACCAGCAGCAACTTCAAGAAAAGAAATCTTGGATGGAAGATTACGTCGCATTTACGTATAAGGAAATGGCCAAAGAAGTTGGAAAGTCCTCATCGTCCTTACAGGAAAACTTGCCAGGAAAAGATATTGACGGAAAGCCTATTATAAGGACTTGGAACAAACAAACTTACTGGTTAAAAACTTGGTATTTCGCCAATCGCAAAAACAAGCCTTGATTTAGCTCGAAATGCACCGGACGAGTGCTCGAATACAACCGGATGACTGTTTAAAAATCACCGGACAATCAATGCGTTATCCGCCGGCGTTCGCCGGCATCCGCCTACGTCCGGACTCAAGATTGCTTTCCTACCTATGACAGCTGTGCAACGCGCACAGCGCATCTAGGGAGTGAGCAATGAAAACCACAATACTCTATTCATCAGGCGACGCAGCGAGGGAATTGGGTATCTCTCGCGATGCGCTGCATTGGGCCATCCGAATCGGTGCGCCATGCCCAAATGCGCGCGTCGCTGGCCGACGCGTATTCAACTCGGATGATCTCCACGCCATAAGGGGTTGGTTGGCCACGCGGCCAAAACCACTTTTACATAGAAAGACGGTTCCGCATGCGGTTGGAATTCGTAGGATTTGCTCGGAGGGCGCAAAGTGATCACGCCTTCTCTATGCGACATAAAACATGATCTCACTGCATTGATTGAAATTCTTGAAATCGAGCGCGCCGGGAACCATTGCCCGTGCCGATTCTGCGGCGATAAAACGGCCTTGAGCGTTTTCAACACTAATGCTGGGTGGCGGTTCAATTGCCATCGTTGCAGCGTTTCCGGCTCAATCATTGACGCAGTTGCACTCGCTGAAGGCTTCCCGGTCAGCACCGCGATCAAGTTTCTGACCGGATCAGCTAACCCTCCGCGTCGATCCATTCGAAAAACGTTAGCCATACCACCAAAAAACGTCGAGCCGCAGCCGCCGGTGCCGAACACCGAACTTTTGTGCAGCACTCTCGACTGTGTTTCAAAAACACTTCAAGAATCTGCCGAGTCGCAGGCTCAATGGCTGAATAAACGAGGTATCCCACTGCAAACCGCACGTGTTTTCCGGCTGGGATTTATGCCACGGGTCAGTTTTCCGCAGTGGAAATACCCACTGGAAAACACTTGGGTAATTCCGATTTCAAATGCAAACGGAAATGTGTTAGCGATGAAACTTCATCGAGAGCATGCATCAACTGGGCCGAAATGTATTTGGGCACCACTGGGTACCGAACCTAAAGAACAACCGCGCCACGGATGGTCGACGCTTTGGCCACCACCTGAATTCTTTTGGCCAAACGATGACTTCGAGGAACGTGCTGCAATCATGGAATACGAAGGCGGTCTATCTCGTTCGGAAGCAGAACGCAATGCCCGGATCGATATTGGCAATCAATTGCCGTGGCTATATTTATGCCCCGGCGAACTCAAGGCTCTGGCGGTAATTGGCGCAGGTTTACAGGCTACCTCCATTACGTCTGGGGAATCTCATAAATGGACGCCCGGTATGCTTTCAAGGCTAAACAATCGACGCGTCTGCATCGTATTCGATGATGATAATGCCGGGCACAAATTCCGAGAGGGCTCATTGGCATCGCTGCGGTCGCATGGGATAAAAGCTTGTGCGATCACGTTCGGGAGGAAAGCATGAGCGACAAAATCGATGCAAATGACGTAGCGCGCGAATTGGGGCCGGAGGGATTAAAAGCGACCGTAGAGGTCCTTACAGCGGCAGCAGAAAAAACGGAGCAACCACAAAAAAATACGGATGCCAACCGCATTGGGGCATGTAGGTCCATTGGTGAACTTCTAAATGACCCAGAAACATTAAGACCTCCAAAACGGATTCCGACAACATTCACTGCCATCGATAAGGCTCTTTATGGTGGGTTTGTGCCAGGAGGGTCATATCTGTTAGTCGGTGGTACGAACGTCGGTAAATCGACAATGGCTTCAAATTTGGCTCGGCGTGCAGCCCAGGCAGGTACAACTGTTCTGTTTTTATCCTTGGAAGATGATCCGCGTGCCGCTGTGCGCAAGATGCTAGCACAACAGGCTCGTCAACCTATCAGAGCCGTGGAAGACTACGCCGATCCTTGTTTGGACCAGCGCCACGTAACTGCTATTGACCAAGGGATTGAGGAGTTAAAGAATTTGCCATTAGACATCGATGGCTCAACTTGCCATCTAAATGAACTTAAGGCACTCATTCACTATAAAGCTGTTTCAGGAACAAAACTGGTAGTCATCGATCAAACATCATGGGTCCAGGTCGAAGGTGTCGACAACGCATTCACCGAAGCGTCAAAAATATCCCGAGAGATTAAGGAACTCGCCAAGGCTGAAAATATCGTAATTCTAATGCTTGTTCAGGTGAACCGCTCAGGCGCAACGGATCGGGCACTTGGAAAATCGTTGGAGCTGCATCACATTCGCGATTCCGGTAGATGGGAACAGGATAGTGACGGAGTGCTAGTCATACAGGGCGTGGATGGGTCGACCGATCCAGCAACAATGACGATCTCCCTAAAAAAACATCGGCACGGACCGAAGGAGTTGAATTGCCTGCTTCATTTTGTCCCGAGCCAAGGGCTAATAACTGATCATCCGGTTCACCCAGAGCCCCTTGGTGAGCAGGTAAAAAATGACGATGACAAAAAAATCCCCGAGGAAACGCCTCAAGGTTTTGCGAATGCGTTTGTTCGGAAAGAACCCGCGCTGAAGGATGCAATCATCGCTGATGCCGTGGCTTTCGGGCTCACGAAAACGCAGGCAAATGATCTTATAAAACAGGCTGCTGCAAAAGGTTTTATTTTCTGTTGGATTGGTCATGACCAAAGTAGGTCGTATGCAACCGTTCCAAAACCTGAATCAGGGTTAAATGGGGGGGAGGGGGTATATACACCCCCCACACCCCCCAGCAACGGCGCAGCAGCGCCTGCTGGGGATATGGATCTCCTGGGATGCAAGGATACGCGGAACAAAAATAAACAAAGGAAGTGACTTACGGAACAAGATTTTCAATGGTGCCCTAACGGTGAAAGGGAAAAGTGTAATGAACGAAATTAATAATAACGCAGGTGAAGGTCAATCTGACAAAACAGCGGTAACTGCGGAATTGCCTGGTGTGTTCGCTCAAATCGGTGCGTTGCCGTCCGGGGCATTGGTCACCGAAGACGGGCTGGCGTCGATAATGGGCAAGTGCAAGGCCAGTATAAAAGCCGCCGTCATCCGGGGCGAATTGCCACGTCCGTCGCGACTCATGGGGAAAAACACATGGACAGCCGGAGCCATCATCCGACACCATGAATCGCGACTGGAAGCGGAAGCAAAACGTTTTCGATTCAAGCCTTGACTTTTGGTAATACATAAAGTATGCTGATGTGATGAGCAAAATGAAAAAGCCTAAAATGGGAAGACCGCCGAAGGGGAAGGACGCACGCTCCCTGCTGGTATTGCTTCGAATCAGTGCCAATGAAAAAGCGGATTGGGTAAAGAAGGCAAAGGCCGCTGGTATGGGTTTGGGGCCATGGATTGCCCAACCGCGCCGCGACGAAACCGAAGGGAGTTGAACATGGCTGGCGTCTGCAACACAAAGTACAAGGATGGCAAGCACCGGGCTTGGTATATGGATTGGCAGGGGAAGCAGGTGTTCTTCCGTGGCACGACAAACAAGAAAGAGACGAGGCGCATAGCCGATTCGAAAGAAGACCATCAGCAGAGGATTAAGATCGGGGACATTCCTCCGCCCAAAGCCAGCGACACGCCGCGCGACATTGGCGAAGTCGTCAACGAGTATTTGGATTGGGGCAAGGCTCAAGGTGGGCACGGCGGACGGGCATGGAGCCCGGTCCATGTCGCGATGCGCACAAGGCATCTCACGAAATTCTGGCCGAAGCAATTGAGTCTGACCACACTGCAAGATGTCACGCTGCCGAAAGTCGAATCAATTTGTCGCGCTCTGCTTGAAGGCAAGATCGTGAAAACGCCCGGCAAACCCGGCAAGTTGGCCACCGGCAAGACAGTTCAAAGCCACGTTGAGAGCATTAAAGCGCTTTGTTTGTGGGCGAAGAGTCGCGGGTATCTCGAAACAAATCCGCTCGAAGGGATGTCCGGTTTCGATACGACTCCCAGAGAAAAGCGGCGCGCGTTGAGACCTGACGAAATCGAGCAACTCTTGAATGCCGCGCCGATCGAGCGACGACTCGTTTACGAGGTTGCCTTGTGCACGGGCTATCGGAAGGGCGAATTAACGGCGCTTAAGGTTCACGATTTGAACGTCGAAACATGCTCGCTGACTTTGGCCGCCGAGCATTGCAAAGGCCGACGGGCGTCACGGCAGCCGATTCCCCAAGCCCTGGCCAGCATGTTGAAGTCTGTCTCTGAAGGCAAAGCCGGCACGGATCCGTTGCTCACTGTCGATTTTCACATTGATCGGCTGTTCTTCCGTGATTTGACCGCTGCAAAATTGCTCGAAACGGCACCCGGTGGGAAGTTGGTGTTCCATAGCCTTCGGCACACGTACTGCTCGCTGGTCATTGAATCGGGTGCCAGCCTGACGGAAGCGCAACGATTATTGCGTCATCAGGACCCGAAATTGACGGCGAACGTATACAGTCACGCGCGCCAAGACCGCTTGCAGAGCACGGCTGAAGCGGTGGGCGATAAGGTGATATTTAATCGAAAGTATGCAGATGGTATGCAACGACTCGCCGCCGGAGCAGAGACCGTTGATATAAAAGCTTGTAATGAAATGGGGTTAAACGATATTCAAACGAGAGCGGGTGAAGGGGTTCGAACCCTCGACTTCGACCTTGGCAACCAGACCCTAATTAAACCCTCTCCGTCCCCGCCGATTTCCCCTACGTTCTCCTACGTGGACATTGAAAAACCACCGCCCGAGCCCGTTCATTCCTCCGAGTGTGGTATACAATGTGGCTTCCAAATTCCACCCGCAACGCTCCTCGCCGAACTGAAAAAACTCCTCGCCTCCCTGCCTGAAGATCAACGCCTCGAATTTCTCAATAGCCTGAAAAACGATCCTTCCACGCGCTCGTAGACGCAGCGACACATGATCAGCTCGTTTGGGACAATAATCCTGCGCGCTGTCCCGTATCCCCGTAAATCCAATGGGGCATAATCCGGGTGTCCCGGTAGCGGTGATTTGATCATCGTTTTACGGCGGTCTCGTCTCTCGCTTCGCCCAACTCCGGTCACCACGGACGGGCAGCGAGGGCGGGGCCGTCTAAATCGGCTTCTACCAGGCACGATGTTGCTTTTTTTACCTATCCGGTCGAACTGCGAATTCTCCGGATTCAAAAGCTAGGTGGCCCGCTCCGTGCGCCCAGAAATGGGCTGGGTTTTCGCAGACCCGACCACGCGGACGGGCCACTTATTTATATCCCACCCAATACGGGTGGGGGAAGGAAGATTGTGAAATGAGCGACAAAATTGGAAGTGATACACAGGGAGCCAAAGGCGAAGGTCAATCGCATGTCCCCGATCAGGATGTGGGGAAAGAAAGCGCGCGGACCACGACGAACGGCGTGCAGGAAAAGCCTGCCATCGATAAGCCCGAGTGGGCTTACATGTACGACATGAAGCCGCATCCCTTGGCCAGCGCGTTTCCGTTTCTGACCGACGAGCAAATGCAGGAACTCGTGGACGACATCAAGAAGAACGGATTGCGCCACCCGATCATCACGTTCGACGGAATGGTCCTCGACGGTCAGAATCGACTGAAGGCGTGCGAGCTTGCTGGTGTTCGCCCGCAGATGATTCGCTTCGAAGACATCAAGGGAAACACTTCGTCCCCTGTCGAGTACGTGATCTCACAGAACCTTCGTCGCCGCCACTTGGATACTACGGCGCGTGCCATGGCGGCAGCGGCCATATCGCAGTACCAGGAACAGCACTCAACTGGATCGGCGAACGGGGATGCAAATTTGCATCAAGGCGCGTCGAAGCACACCGGAGAGGACGCATCGAAGATGATGAAAGTGTCCGAACGGTCGGGCGCGTCAGCACGGAAGGTCCTCAAAAAGGGCGTCCCTGAATTGGTGGAGGCGGTCAACTCCGGCGGTGTTGCTGTCAGCGCGGCTGCGGTGGTCGCCGACCTTCCACCCGAACAGCAAAAGTTAATCGTAGCTGACGGTAAGGATGCCATCCGCGATAAGGCCGCGGAGATGCGCGAGGGAAAAAAGAAAGGGAGCAATCGCCGGGAAAAGACGAAAGACTCTGCCGCCAAAGCGGACACCACACACAATGGTATCCGGGTCAACGACAAGCCCGATTCCAAACTGGAACAGCTGCTCCAGCAGGGTTGGATGCCGCTGACGAAGGAACCAAAAGATGTTGAGGGGCGCTACGTAATTCTGTTGGCTCTTCCGAGAGTAAAGCTGAGCGACAAGGAATTGAAAGCGTTTGTGGAACGCAATCTGGACCTTCAATGCTCGATGATTGCGGCCGCCGGCTTGTACTCCGTACCGCAGAAATCGGCCCTAAAAGGGGATGTCGGAATGACGAATAAACTGTGTGAGTTGATTGAAGAACGTAAAAAACGCCTCGATAAAATCAATGTGTGACATCCACGAAGGCATTTGAAAGACGAAGCGGAGCCGGGCACGATGAATGCGTCCGGCTCCCTCGTTTTTCAATTCTATCGGCTCGCGCGACGTCTGATCCAGCTCGATGTTGGTGTAATCGGCAGCGCTTAAAATGGCGACGGTCAATGCCCACAATTTGGGGTGGAACGAGGCCTTCGGTACGAACTGCGCTATGAGAATGTACGCGCATTAGTCTTCTGAAATCAGCTCTAAATTGCGTTACCATGGTTTAAGCGCCGCCTGCATTTCGCAGATCAAAACCCAATTCAATCGAAACGAATCCCGAACGCCAGTTGCATTCGGGGCGCGGCACCACATTTCAGAAAGGAACAAACCCGTGATTAAAATCTCGGCGAACCTCAGCAAGAAAGTCCCGCTGCCGGGCATTGATTACAGCTCTCAGCAATTCGGCGCGGCAATGGAAATCGAAGTCTCCGACGCCGACCAGCCCGAAGCCATTCACGGCCGCATCCGCGATTTGTACGCGCTGTTGTCGCAGTCCGTCGATGAACAGATCGCCGGTGCAGCCCAACAGCCCGCCAACGATTATCAGGCCCCGCCGGCGAACGTGGTGCCGATCCGCAGCCAGCCGGTGCAGAACGTGCCGCCGCCGGTCCAACAACGCCCCGCCTACACCAACGGCAACGGCCGAAACCGCATCGCGGCGGCGACCACCAACGGGATCGGAAACGGTCGCCGCGTGACCTGCACGGAATCCCAGGCAAAATGTATCTACGCGATTTGCAAGTCGCAGGGCTTGGACATGCTCAGTGTCCTGGCCGACTACAACGTCGCCGACGCCCGCGATCTGCACGTCAAGGACGCCTCTCGCCTCATCGACCAACTCAAAGCACAGCAAAACGGCGCGGCGCATTAAGCGCTGCCGTCCACCCGCCATCAAACCTACTTTAAATCGCGGCGTTGGCCTTATGGTCCGCGCCGCGTTTTCATTTTCAAAGGAGAGTCATTCAATGACCACGTTTGCCGTGGCGGAGCCGCCGCCTCTGTTGTCGCCGACGCAGATGGATCACATCTCGTTTTCGAGCATCAAATCGTACCAGACCTGCCCGCGCAAATTCGCCTTCAAGTACATCGAGCAGGTACCGGAAGAATTCAAGCCGTCGTCGCTGGCGTTCGGCTCCGCGTTTCACATGGCCGTCGAGCGTGTTCAGGAAGCCCGGATGCAGGGCGTGGGTGTCCCGGCGCTGGACGAAATTCTGAGCGCGTTCGATACCGCCTGGTCCAACGAAACATGCAGCGCCGACGTTCAGTTCTGTAAGGACGAGGATGGGCAATCGCTGCGTGAACTCGCCCAGCGGATGCTCGCGGCATACACCGAATACGTGGCACTCGAATCGACGTTGCCGGAGCAGGCACAAATCATTTCCATCGAACACAGCAACCGTTTCCGCCTGCTGGCGGATGTGCCGCCAATTGAATCGCGTATTGATCTGCTGGAACTTCACGGCACCGATCTGGTCGTCTCGGATTTGAAAAGCTCGCGGAGCCGCTGGAACGACACGAAGGTCGCCGAGTCCATCCCACAATTGGTGTTGTACGCCACTGGCCTTCTGCCATTGATGCGCGAACTCGGCGCGAATCGGATCGTGACGAAATTCATCGTGGTGACAAAGGCGAAGAAACCGGTTGTGCAGGTGCTCCAGCCGCAGGCGTCGCAGGATGACGTGGTACGGTTGAAGCAGACGATCACCGAAACTTGGAGCGCGATCCAGACCGGCCTGTTCGTCAAACGGGAAAGCTGGCAATGCGCGTCTTGCGGGTTTCGCCACCGCTGCCTCGGCCGTTGAAAATCAAATCTTCACAAATCAAACACCCGCCGGATGGCCGTTCACGGCATTGCAATGCCGGCGACGACCGGACGAAGCCTTCGAGATTCAAGCAGCACTCGCTGTCGCCGGGAACATCCATCCGGCGGGCACATCCATTCAAACTCAACCAAACAAGAAGGAGGGGAAACGTGACCAAAGAATCCACCACGTTGTACTATCGCCGCGGCCCGTCCGACAAGATTTATCATGCTGAGGTGGTCGAAGTAGACGCCGGCTTCGGTGTCAACTTTGCCTACGGACGGCGCGGTTTGACGCTCAAGACCGGCATGAAGACTTTCACGCCGGTGTCGTTCGACGAAGCCAAGAAAATCTACGACAAGCTGGTCAGGGAGAAGACCGCGAAGGGTTACACGCCGGGCCTGAATGGCACGCCGTATTCGGGCACCGCCGACGCCCAGCGCAGCACCGGGATTTTGCCGCAACTGCTGAATCCGATCGACGACGCGTTGGCCGAAGCACTCATCTCTGATCCGAATTACCTGATGCAGCAAAAGATGGATGGCCGCCGCGTTCTGATTCAAGCCACGGAGACGATCACCGGCATCAATCGCAAGGGCCTGACCATCGCATTGCCCCAGAACATCGTGGACAGTGCCGCGGAAATCGGGGTGCCGTTCATCATCGACGGCGAGGCAGTCGGCAACTGGTTCTACGCGTTTGATCTGCTTTCGTTGAACGGCCGGGACTGCCGCTCTTGCCCGTACCGTGAACGGCATGACAAACTCTACAATCTGATCGGGCAGGGCAGCGGAGCAATTGAATTGCTCGAAACATTTGATCGAACCGCTGAAAAGGCCGACGCCTTTGAACGCTTGAAGCAGGCGAATGCCGAGGGTGTCGTTTTCAAACGCGTCGACGCGCCTTATTCGGCGGGACGGCCTGCCAGTGGTGGGCCGCAACTGAAGTTCAAATTCGTCGCCACGGGTTCGTTCATCGTGGCGGGAGTCAATGCCGGCAAGCGCAGCGTCGGTCTCGAAGTGCTCAATATGTCGGGGCAGCGGCAGTACGTCGGCAATGTCACCGTGCCGCCGAACCAGGTGATACCCAAAGTGGGAGCGCTGGTCGAGGCTCGCTATCTTTACTGCTACCCCGAAGGCTGCTTGTTTCAGCCGCTGCTTCTCGGCGTTCGTGACGACATCGACGCCGACGCCTGTACGGTCTCACAGTTGAAGTACCGCCCCGAAGAAAACGACGACGCCGAGTAACGCGCTTTCCCCTCTCCCAAAACAATTCATTCCAGCCCACGCAGAACGCCGCCTGTGTGGGCCTTTTCATTTCATGCGGCCCATAAAGAGGAGAAGTCACATGCCCACGAAACTGCTCAATCTGATCTCTGCCAACCGCCGCGACAAGCTGTTCGCCGAAATCCGCCATTTGATCAACGAAGTCGATGCCCAGGACCGCAGCCTTGACCACTGCGGCGAAGGCATGGCGATCGACGAGACCCTCGAAGAAATCTGCGGGCTGCTGCGCCGTGAAGGCAAGCGCGTGAAGAAGACACGCGTTTCGGTCGCCGCGTAGTTACCCGTTATCGTCCAGGGGCGTGCCTGCTGAATTCTAGCGGGCACGTCCATTTCGAAATCAAGAAACGAGGCGATCATGTTTGTTTCAATTCCATACCCGCCACCCGATGACGAAGACTTTTCCGAGCCGCCGCGCCAGCTCGAATGGCTGCGACGCTTCGTCATCATCATCTTCAATCTCATCAAGTGACCGTCTGAACGCAGGAGATATACCCATGCCAAAACGCAGGGAGTTTGTATTCAATGAGCTCTACCGGCTCGTGTGTGATTTTGACGACGCGATGTCGGCCAGCGGCGTTGAAAGCGACTGGGACGTGGACCACGAATTGGGCGCGATGCTCATCCGCCTCAACGGCGAAACGCGCCGTATCCGCAAACTCAAAACGACGGAATATGCGGAAGCGGCGTGAACACTTCCGTTCCCCTCGTTTCGCTCCAACCCATTTTCAACCGTTTCAAAACAGGAGATTCAAACATGCTCATGCTCAGCCATGCGTCCGAAGTGTCACGCGACGAATTGTACAATGTCGTGACGCCCGAGCCGACGCAAAGTTGGAAGCCCGTTCCGCACCACGAAGTCGTCAATACATTGACCGACCGCGCCGCCGCCCGTGGTCTCGTCGTCTATAACGAGAAATTCGCCCTGCTCGATGGAACGCTTTACGGCGAGAACGGCGTGCAGACGCGCATCCCCGGCGCGCGCCTTTTCGGCAGTCTGGACTTCGCGCCGATTCCAGGGATGCCGTTCCCGGCCGGTTGCGCGCCCAGCTGTGGGCTGCGCAACAGCGCCGACAAGTCCTTCGCGCTGTCGATCCTGTCCGGTGCGCGTGTTTTCGTCTGTGCCAACGGCGTCTTGAGCGCCGAGCACATTATTTCGCGCAAGCACACCAGCGGTCTCGATCTGGTTACGTCGATCGACGCGGCGCTGGATGCGTTCATGGAATCGCTGCGCGGATTCAACACCGTCTACGAACAGTTGCGCTCCCGGCGGTTGACGCGGACGAAGGCGCATTCGTTGGTCGTAGAACTGGCCCAGGCCGGCGCGTTCGCGTCGAGCGACATCCTGCCGGTCGTGCGGGAGTTCGAGTGTCCTCGCCATCCCGAGTTCGCCGACAAATCGGGCTGGGCGCTGTACCAGTCGGCGACGGAGATCATGAAGGGGCAGTCGCCAGCGCGGCAGGTCGACGGGTTCAAGGCGCTGAACCAGGTGCTGACCGCGGCGTTCAATTGAGCATCGTGAAAAATCCAGCCGCTGTTGTTGGCGGCTGGATTTCACATAAAAAATACCGTGAGGAGACCATGAATCGCCAGCGAAAACTACAGTTTCGTTTAAGTTGAATCCAAACTGCCAGGACAACGATATAGAGACTTTCGGTGTACGAGTTGTACATGCAACATCCATTTTTAATTCTTCTTGCTTTATCCGCTATTCTTGCTTTGGGCATCGGCCACAACGGGCAAACACTGGCGGCCGCGGACGCTGTGGTCTTGCCAGCGGTGGACTGGTTGGTCGACCCGGCATCGTTTCCGGCGCACGTACGCCTTGACGCGGCCAAAGCCGAATTGACTTTGGAAAACGGACTGGCCCGCCGCACGTTGCGCTTGGCTCCCAATGCCGCGACCATTGACTACAGCAGTCTGGTGACCGGCGAACAATCGTTGCGCGCCACCGGACCGGAAGCGCGCGTGACCATTAACGGTACGGAATACCCTATTGGCGGGCTGTATGGTCAGCCCGTACGGAATTACCTGAAGACAGTTTGGATCGATGCCCTTCGGAGCAATCCCGCGGCCTATCGCTTCGCGACGTGGAAAGAAGAGCCGATGACTCCGCGCCTCGCTTGGAAAAAGAGACCTGAATGGCTGGCCAAGGACCTCCCGTGGCCGCCGCCGGGCAAGCACGTATCCCTGCGATTTGCGCCGCCGACTCAAGCGCCTGCAAAGATGGCCGGGAAGGTGCTTCTTGAAGATGCCTTTGCCGGGCCGCTCGACCCGGCATGGAAGACGCACGTCAGTGATAAACATCCGCGTTCATCGTTTTCCAACGAAGGCAAAGCGGGGGAAATCTATACCCCGCCGGATACCTCGGTATTTGCCGAGCGTCCCTGGCCTGCGGGTGCCGTAACGGTGGAAGCCATCGTGGATGCCGGTGACGACACGCTCTCAAACGCATGGGGTCCCGGCCTTGCGCTGCTGTTGCCGGACGGCGCCGTGACGTTCATTATTCGTCCCAATCAGCTCCATTACGAAGTCAATGGGGAGGTCAAGGAAGACACATTCGATCGAGCCAAACCCTGCCAGTTGCGCATTCGTTTGGAGAATAAACTGGCCGTGTGCGAAGCCTCGCAGGACGGTCAGACGTTCAAGATCATTGCGTCCGTGAAATGTGCCTCAGTCCCGACAGTGTTGCGCGTGGGAAAAGTCGGGAGGCGTGGCGATGGAAAAGATTATCCTGATCAGAAAGGCGTTGCGCCGATCCGCTGCCATTTCTCGCGTGTCGTGCTGCGCGAAGCCGAGCCTGCCAATCAACCGCAGCCGCCCGCGCGCGCGGATTTGCCAGAGATTGATGTGCATTACGCGCTCTACGACGGCATTCCCTTGATCGAGAAATGGCTGACGATCCGCAACGTGAGCGCCAAGCCGGTGCGCATAAACCGCACGGTGGTCGAAACGCTGAGGGCAACAGAAAGCGAAAGCGCCGGTGAAGGCAATATCAATTGGGAACTCCCCAGTTTGTACGTGGAAACGAACTACACCTATTGTTCAATGAATGGCAAGTCGGCCAACATGTACAGCGTCCGCTGGCTGAAAGACAGCAGTTACCCGACGCAGGTTAATTACGAGAATACCACGCCCTGCCTGCTCGAATGCGCTCCTGAATTCGGGCCGGATGTCGATGTTGCGCCCGGAGCCGAATTGACGTCCATCCGCTGTTTTGAATTGCTGCGCGACAGCACCGAACGTGAGCGCCGCGGCCTTGCTCAACGACGCATGTATCGAACCATAGCGCCATGGACACAGGAAAATCCGGTAATGGTCCACCTGATCTCCAGCAACCCCACCACGATCAAAAACATGGTGGACCAATGCGTCGACGTGGGCGTTGAAATGATTATTCTCAGTTTCGGCAGCGGCATGAACCTGGAGAATACCGACCCGGCGTATCAGACCAAATACAAAGAGGTCGCCGACTATGCCAAGTCAAAAGGAATCGTCATTGGGGCTTATTCGCTGCTCGCCAGCCGTGGCGCGGCGACGGGCAATGACAACTGTGGCGGTGCTGGCTCGCGCGTTCGCTTCGGTGTCATGCCCTGTCTCGGCGCTAAATGGGGCCAGACCTACTTGAAGAATCTGCACGATTTTATGGCGAACACTGGCTTTGGTATTTTAGAACATGACGGCTCGTATCCGTCCGACACCTGCGCGCACACCGATCATCCCGGACACCGGGGCCTCAGCGATTCACAGTGGGTTCAATGGACGGCGATCACCGACTTCTACAAAGATTGTCGTGCCAAGGGAATTTACCTGAATGTCCCGGACTGGTACTTCTTGAACGGAAGCAACAAAACAGGCATGGGGTACAAAGAAACAAATTGGTCGCTGCCCCGCGAAGAACAGGAAATCATCGAGCGTCAGAATGTGTACGATGGCACGTGGGAAAAAACGTCGTCGATGGGCTGGATGTTTGTTCCGCTGACCCAGTATCACGGCGGGGGAGCGGCGGCCACCATCGAACCGCTGCATGAACATCTGCCACATTTTGAAGCGCGGTTGGCCAACCTCTTTGGTGCGGGAGTGCAGGCGTGCTATCGCGGCCCTCGCATTTACGATACCGACGATACGAAAGTGTTGGTGAAGAAGTGGATCGCATTCTACAAGCAGCACCGTGAGGTGTTGGACGCGGACATGATCCATCTGCGACGTCCCGATGGCCGCGATTGGGATGGCTTTGTACACGTCAATCCGCAGGGCAAAGAAAAGGCTCTGGCTTTTTTCTACAATCCGTTGGGGCAAGACATCACGCGCGACGTTCGCATTCCATTGCACTATGCAGGCCTGACAGACAACGTGCTGATTTCGGTGGAAGACGCCGTCCCGCAAACGGTGCGACTCGACCGCAGTGAAACAGTAACACTCAAGGTCCATATTCCGGCGAACGGACGAACTTGGGTCGTATTTACCGATGCCGGCAAATAGGATGCGGCTGTGGATTCAAACAATGACTCATGACATTCACCGGTGCCGACAGGAAAATTGTGGCGCAAACCATCACAATCAGACAACGCATTAAATGCGTCGTGCCGTATTTCCTTCGATGTGCTTGCTCATTTCTTCTTTGCCGCCGCGACGCCGCTGTAGGAGTAGTTGATGACTGTTTCCCAAGCAAGTTCCTGGAGTGAACGGTTTAGTTTCTCATCCCACGCCTCGTGTTTGGCGTTCTTCAACATTCCTGGCATGGGCAGACCGACCGGTGTTTGGCCGTAGAGGACGACATAGTGCAAATACGAATTGAAAGCCTCCAGCGGCGGTGACGGGTGAGCGGCGTCGACGAAGAGTTCGCCCTGAGTGTTTACACCGGGCATTTGCTTATTGAAAATTCGTGTCCGTAACGCGACGAGCGCCTGGGCACTGGGCACGAGAAATAAAATTTGCCTGCCTTGTCCATACTTCCTGTTGATGGTGTCGGCCTGTGCTTCGCCCGCATGGATGTTGCGCTCGTAGAGTTTCTTGAGTTGATCGGGAGTTTTATTGCGATCGACGTTGGACCAGGCGCCTTTGGGAAAATCCTGGTTGTCGGTGTCGCCGCCGCCCCAGGAGAGCTGGACGACGAAACGCATGTTTGGATTGTGTTGCAGGCCGAGCTTGACGAAGCTCTCGACTCCTTCGTCGGGGAACTGGATCGGCGACATCACCAACACGTCCACCTCGCCGGTTTTCAGCGCTTTCTTGGCTTCATTTTGTGCGTCGGGTAGATTCCAGTGCTGCAAGGTCCTCGACGCGCCGATCTTTTGCAGCCCCGCGAGCTTGTGGTCCTTGATCCCTCCCGCTGCTGCCAACTCGCCGAGCGGTTCCGGGACATACCACATCAGGCTATGCGACGCATAGAAGACGCGCTTACCGTGTGGCGGAACAGAGGCGCTCTCGACCGCCTGCGCCAGTACGGGCGCAATCAGACATCCAAACACAAGCAGCACACATGAAAGCCGTCGACTCATCGCTCAATCTCCTTTATTAGCGTCGTGATATGGATCACCGTTCACACCGCTTAAACAATCGCGGCGCGAAATCGAATAGCGCGTCGCGCCACGTCTGCCACTCGTGCGACAAACCCTCGCTGTCGCGAACGACCACGTTTTTGATGCCGGATTTCTGCAGCGCGCTGTAAAGACTGGCGGCGCTCTTATGAATGTTGGCGTCCATGCCGACCGTCCCGGAATGGAGATACAGGAGACTGACCTTTTGATCGAACGCGGCGGGATTGGCGAACACTCCGTCGTATGCCGTTTTCGGATCAACATCGCGAACGCCGCTGAAGGACGCCACGACGGAAAAAGTATCCAGATGCGTCAGCCCGATTTTGAGAGCCTGTCCGCCACCCATCGACAGTCCCGCGATGGCACGATGTTCCCGATTGGCGCACGTGCGAAACGTGGCGTCGATGAGGGGAATCAAATCTTTGATGACCACCTCCTCGAAAGCGCCACCGTCACCGCGCCCGCGTTCGGGCGGCGTGGCTGCCGCGCCTGCACGGGTGGCGTACCCCTTCTCCATGACGACGATCATTGGAGAGGCATGGCCCGTCGCGATTAAGTTGTCGAGGATAAAGTTAACGTGGCCTTGTCGGCCCCAACCCGTTTCGTCTTCGCCAGCGCCATGCTGCAAATAGAGGACGGGATAGCGCCGGCATGGATTGGCGTCGTAGCCCGGCGGCGTGTAGACCTGAAAATGCCGTTCTTTGCCGGTCACTTTGGACGTGTACCAGAGCGAGAGCACTTCCCCCTGGGGTACATTTTTGGCGTCATAAAAATCGACGCCCGGTTTCGGGATTTCGATCCCGCTTGTTGGCTTGCCGGTGCCGAAGAACACGTTGCTGCCGGGATCATTGACCAGCACACCATCGACTTTCAGCGCGTAGTAATGGAATCCGGGGACTAGCGGCTGTGACGTCAATGTCCAGACGCCATCCTCGCCTCGAGTCATGTCCCACGAACCGCCAATGCCCAGCCCGTAATTACTGAACACCTGGACTGCTTTAGCGTCGGGAGCCTTAAAGCGAAAGGTGACGCGCAGGTCGGGATGAATGCGCGGATAGGGAGAATTGTTGACGTTGGTCGTCGCGGGCTTCGAGTCGTCCATGCGCGCGTCCGATGCCTTCTTCTGCGGTGCTTCGTCCGGCGTCTTTGGCGCTGCGTTGTTCTCTTGCTTCTGCGCTCGAAACAACAGTTGAGCGAAGTGGTACAGTTCGCCTTTCCACAGCTTGTAATTATGCTGCCCACCGGAAATGACATGGTATACGTGCGGCACCTTTTTCTCGTCGAGCATGGTGTGCACGCCTTGACTGATCTTAAACAATCCGTCCTTATCGCCACAAGCGACGTACAGCAGGCGTAGTTTTTTCGTCGCTTCCGCCGGGTCTTTGATGAGATCGGCGGGAGGCTTCGTATTGGGCGCGGACGAGAATCCACCCACCCACGCGAACGTGTCGAGATGGCTCAGCCCGAAGTTAAGCGACTGTCCGCCGCCCATCGACAGCCCAGCCAACGCGCGCGATTCACGATCGGTCTTTATCGAGTACGCCTTCTCGATGAACGGAATCAGATCGGTGAGAAGCTCCTTCTCGAACGCGGCAAACGGCTGAATCTGCATGGGGATCGGGTCACGTGGCTTCACGTCTTTCGACGCCCGGCCATTGGGCAGAACCACGATCATCGGCACGATCTTTTTCTCGGCAATAAGGTTATCGAGGATCACGTCGGGCGCCCCGTCGCGTGCCCATTCGTTTTCATCGCCACCGATGCCGTGAAGGAGGTAGAGGACCGGATACTTTTGATCCTTAGAATATCCAGGCGGAGTGTAGACGCGCGTCTTGCGTTTGACGCCCACAGTCGTCGAGTCGTACTCGACCGTTTCCAGTTTGCCGTGCTCGATGCCCTGTCGCCGGGCATCGAAGCCATCGGGCGGCGCGGGAAGATTCGCGTCACTGGCCAGTGCCAAGTTCGATGTGGCTGCGACTGCAAATACAACCACTGCGACAAGCGCCAAAATGCGTTCGCCCATTTTTCATTCCTCCTCTTGAGAGTCATTGGATGTGTTCAGCGCATCCGCGATTCGTGTGAGCGATCGGACCAACGCGTCCACTTCGTTGGGCCGAAGCGCGTCAAACATCTGCGAGCGGATTTCTTCTCCCGCCGTCCAGAGTGCTCGAAACTTTCGCCTCCCCGCCGCCGTGAGGGCCACCGTGCGTTTACGCGCGTCGGTTGGATGTGTGTCCCGCCGTACGAGTTCACGGCTCTCCAGAAGTACGAGCATGGCCCGTACAGTGCTGGGATCGGACGCCATGCGGCGCGCGAGTTCCCGCTGGGTGAGCGCGTGCCCTCGTTCGAGAGTCGCGAGGAGAACAAACTGGTCGGCAGTGACGCCATGCGACGCGAATTGGGCCTCCGACCGCCGGTGGAGTGCCAAGTAAGCGGCGCGAAGCGCGATGGGAATTTCGCTTTTGTCGGACATCAGTGCCTCTAAATAAAACGTGCGTACACGCACGTTTTTGGAGAATACACCGGCTCGCCGATCTTTTCTACCCATAATTGAAAGGAGTAAATCAATGCGTGAAATCGCTCGCGTCCAGCAAGGCTTCTTCCCGACCCAAAATCGAATCGTCCGCGCCGTCGCGAATCTGTTCAAGCTGCCGGCGAACCCGGTCGGCCATGTGACCGTCCTCGACGCCGGATGCGGAACGGGTCAGGCAATCCACGATCTTCGCAATGCCTGGCTGTCACGTGCACCGAACCTAAACGCTGCACTACTGGGGATTGAGTCCGACAAAAACCGTTGCCAGCAGGCTGCGATGTTGCTTGCCAGCGGAAACGTCGGCGGCACTGCGCTCTGGTCCCCAATCGAAGACGCCACTGTTGATCAGCCCGTTAGCTTGCTCTGGTTCAACCCGCCTTATGATCGGGTCAGAGGCGCGGGTCGAACCGAAGCCGCGCTCTTCAACCGCGTCAAAGACTGGCCTGCACGCGGCGGCGGTTTGATCCTGATGATCGTGCCGGATTACGTGCTGACCGATGCCGACGTAGGCTTGGCCATCGCGGTCGAGCGCGATTACGAACTGCTGGGCCTTTGGCGTTACCCGGAGCCGGAGTATCAGGATTTCAAACAGTGCGTCCTGCTCGCGCGGCGGCGCGAGAAGGCGCTCAACAAAACCCTGATGACGTTTCCACGTTGGGCCAGCGATCCGTCGAAGTGGCCGGTGTTGCGGGACGACATGAAGCCAGTCGCCACGCTCCGGCCTGTGCAAAAGGCCGTCACGCTGCGCCGTACGCGGCTCGGCAATGACGTGATCGTGGATACTGTGAGCCGCTCGCCGTTGCGCAGCGGTCTGCTTCGCGAAGCCGCCGCGCCCGCGCCGCCGATTGGTCGCCCGTTGCTGCCGCTGAAACACGGGCACCTGGCCCTGGCGCTCGCCGGTGGGCTGTGCGACGGCATCATCGAATCCGGGGGAAACCGGTTCTTGATAAAGGGGACTCTCACGTCGGCGATCCGCCGCGTGTCAACGAAACCGCAGGTCGATGACAACGGGAATACTGTCGCGGAGATTGACACGTATCGCACGCGGTACGAAATGAATGTCAGGTGTTTGCGGAACGATGGAACGATTGAGGATTACACGTCGGCCGAACCCGAAACCGAAGAACTCGAAACGGAGGTGAGTGAAGAATGATCGTCACGCCAGAACCCATACCCAATCTGGGCCTCGCCGACTTGGAGTCGGCAGTGCTCCCCCATCTTGAAGTCGTCGTCCGAAATGCGAAGCATGACATCGTTGCAAACGTCGGAGTGCAAATTTGCACACTGATCGTTTCGCCGCAAAATCGTGTGCTTTACTTGGAATGTGTGAGTACGAGCGACGCCGGTGCGCACGCATTGATGGGCAGCGTCAGCGATCCGCGCGGGGCGGTGGAATTCCGATTTTATCGCGCGGGGGAAACGGGGGATTACGTTGACATTCAGCCGCCCGAATCTCCGCGTCTCGCGAACATCCGGCTTGCCGTGCCGGGCTGGTCTCGGCACGTGCACCACGTCGCGATGCTTGACCGCTCCGGCGACCTGATGCTCGCGCCGGATGATGCGACGTTGTGGCGGAAGCTGCGGGAAAAAATGACGTGCCCGACGCTGGAAAACTGGGGCGTAGTTGTGATGAAGGAAGTTCATCGGTCGGGAATGCTGCTGGAGTGCGAGGCGTTCGGCGTGCCGGAAGGGCTTCGTGCCTTCGTTCTCGCGCCCGACGCTCAAAGCACTTTCGATTCGCTCGTCGCCGAGCACGTCCGCACCGCTGGTATCCCGCGCCGTTCCGCAGCGTAAAACCGCCAGAAACACAAACTCTTTATTCCCGGATTGGAGGGGCCATGCCATCTGTATTTCTTGTTTTTGACCTAAAACATCCGCATCGTCCATTAGTGGCTGTCTGCAAATCCTTCGCCGCCGCCATGAGTTGGCCGTTCGCGGATTGTCCCCCACAATTTCGTTTCGTCGGCAGCGACTTCAGCCAGCGGTGGGAGGTGACCGGCTACGTGAACGCATGTGAACGGAAAGTGTTGATCGTTCACCGAGAGGCGTCGCCGGTAATGCCGGATTGGGAGGCAGCCGCGCGAATCGCACGCCTCTGGCCAGGCGTCATTTGACGCGATGGCCTCCGGTCATGTTCAATCGACCGGAATTCCGAATAGGAGGCTCCAATGAAATCGTACACCGTGATCGGCTACTTTGAAGACAACGGCCAAGTCTGGTGCGAGCACGTCAAAGCCGAAACGCCATTCGAGGCGATGCAGAAATCCGTGAAGCTGTTGAAGGGGCGCGACAACGAGGACGTGCCGGACGACAACATGGCCGTCGTGGGCGTATTCGCAGGACACCGCAAAGAAATCGGCGGGAGCTGGGCCGTCTCCTACGCGAGCGATTTACTCTGCGAGAAGTGCGCTTGCGGTGCGTCGCTCGGCGATGGAGAGGGGTACGACGGCAAGTGCGGCAATTGCGCTGACAAGGCCGAATCCAAAAAGGAACGTGCCGCTTAATCTTCAACCATGACAACCCGCCCGTTCCGCCGCTTGAAATAATCCTTCCCAAAAAACTCACTGCCGCTCCATCGCCGATTTAATCGTTCGGCTCGGGAGGCGCATTCTCATACAAAAAGGAGGGCTACACGATGCCATTGGCCCGTGATCTCAACGATCTCATTCATAAATACGGAGGGGCGATTGCTGCGGGGGCGGAGTCGGTTCTGATTCCGCGCCACCGCCCCGACAGCCCGTTGCCCGATTTGTCGTCCATCGAAAACTGCCGTTCGCAACAATGCGGCAAGCCGTTCACGTTTTACCCCAGTCAAAAAGAAAAGATTGCCGGGGCGCTGGCCGGATTGAGAGCGAAAGGCCGCGTCTGGATGGTTTGTGAAATGGGCTGCGGCAAATCGCCCATGTCGCTCGCGGCAGCGTGGGCGTTACTTCACTGCCGCCCGTTTCGGCTGCTCGTGATGTGTCCCGGCCACATCGTCCGCAAATGGCGGCGCGAGGTCGAATGGATGATCCCCGGTGTCGTCTGCCGCATCATCCGAAACTTCACAGACTTGTTTAAATTCGAAGAAGCCGCCCGAAGCACGACAGCCCCGATGGTCGCCGTCATCGGCAAAGACACGGCCAAGTTGGGATTCGACGTGGATCGGCCGTGCGCGGCAAAACGGAAGATGAAACTTCGCGTCCGGCTCAACTCGAAAGACGAAATCCAGCCCGGTGACATACCGGCTATCTGTCATTCGTTGACAGATGGCACGGCCGAAATCGAGGTCACGCGCGTCGTCGATGTTGCGTGTTGTCCGTGCTGCGGCAAAGTCGTCCAGGACGGGGAGGAAGAAAGTTCAGAGCCGGTGATCTACGACGAGTACATCGCCTGCGATGAATCGGTCGCGTGTAAGCACTGCGGCGACAGGTTGCTGACGAACGCGCGTGGCTTCAGAAAGAATCCGCATATCGACCGCTACATCCAGCGGAAGATGAAGGGCGTCTTCGATTTGTTCATCGCCGACGAGGTACACGAACTCGCCGGAAGCGAAACTGAACAGGGTCAGGCGTTCGGCACGTTGGCGTCGGCGTGTCGGTTTACGTTGGCTTTGACCGGGACGCTGATCGGAGGCCAAGCGTTGGATTTGCACGCTCCGCTCTGGCGCATGAGCGCGGAGTTGCTGAATCAGCGCGGGTTCAACATCAAGAATTTGGGTGGGGCGCGCATCTCGGCCATCGCCCGCAATCAGCGGGGATTCGTTTCGCGCTATGGCGTTTTAGAACACCAAATCGTGAGAAGCTGTCGGGGGGATGCGGATGACTTCTCGGGGCGGGTTCAACGTGGGGCGTGCGGGCGGCGGAAGTCGTACAAAACGAATGAACGGCCGCGCCCAGGCATTTCGCCCGATCTGTTCAACCACTTCCTTTTGGACCGCGCGATATTCATGTCGCTGGATGAATTGGGTCCGGCGCTGCCGACGTTGGAACGGGTGCTCGTTTCGTGTCCGATGAGTCGTGAACTTGCCGATGCGTACAAGAAACTCGACGACGAATTGCGTGACGCCATCAAGAGCCGCGTGAACGGGAAAGGTCCTCCGGGTTTAGCGGCAACTCGGGTGCAGGCGCTCGACGCGTATTTGGATAAACCAACGGGGTGGTCGCCGATCACGGCCGCGACGTACAACGAAAACGGGCAACGGTGCGGCACGGAAACGGTAGCGTGGCCAGCTGATCTGGGCGAGAACCATGAGGACAGCAAGGACCGGAAGTTGGTCGAAATCGTCCGGGCCGAACTGGGCGAAGGTCGCCGGTGCGCCGTCTACCCTCAGTTCACCGGCGTTCACGACGTTCGCCCGAAACTGCTGAAGCTCCTGACCGACGCGGGGATTCGGGTGCTGGTCATGCCGGATACGGTCAAGCCGGAAGCCCGCGAAGATTGGATCGAAAAACACATGGCCGAGATGGACGTGCTGATCGTCCACCCCAAGCGCGTGATGACGGGCCTCGATCTGGTGGGCTTCCCCAGCTTGATCTGGTATCAAACCGGCTACAGCACCCACGTCCTCCGGCAGGCCAGTGCCAGGGCACGCCGCCCGATCCAGACGAAGCCGTGCAAGGTTTTCTTCCTTTATTACGCCGGGACGATTCAGGAAACTTGCTTGGGATTGATGGGCGAAAAAGAAGCCGCCAGCCAGGCGCTCGAAGGCACGTTCGATACGAACGCGCTCCGGGCCATGATGAACGGCGGCGAGTCCGACGACATCGTTGCGGCGCTGGCAAATTCGCTGGAAGCCGGAAAGAAGATCGACGCGCGGGCCGCGTGGAAGAACGTCGAAACGAAACCCGTCATATCAACGCCGAAGTTAGTGCGGCGGAAGGTAATCGAGCGGCAATCGTTCGAGCATCAGGGTTTTCTTTTTGACCTCTCGCCCGACACCGAAGCTGCCTACGCTGCGGCCGGAGAATAGACACGAACACAAATGAAGGAGGAAATCATGCTGCCCACGAAATTGATCACAACCGTCGTGATTGGCGCCTTGATCGGCGTCGCCGAGGCGTTGGTCGATGCGTTCGGTAAAAAGAAATAGTTTATGACTGCAATACATTGCAGCCAATTTATTGAAACGTCTTCAGGGGATCGGGCGCGATGGCAGCGCCCGGTCTCAAATTCGTTTTTTTACATATCCGCGCCTCATACGCGTTCCATCGCGGAGACCAGGGCATCGTCAAAAACTAAAATAGAAGCGGAACGGCGGTAACATTGGATAAGGCTGACAAATGTGTTGGCTGAACACCTTCCAACGCTTCGTCATGGTGGCTATGGATTGAACAACCTCTTTATACAAAGGAGATACCATGAGCACTAAACTTCAAGGCAACGCAGCGGTTCTCAAAGGTAAAGCGGCGGCGATGTCGATTACCGCAAAGAACGATCCGGCTGAAATCGAGAAGGTGGCGAAAGCGGTGACCACGGCGATCGAAGCTGCGAATGCGGCCAAGAAGGTGTTGGCGAACACGGTTGACACCACGGCCCGCCAACAGCAGCAGCTCGTCGTTGATCAAGCCGTCCACGCCGCAGAAGATGCGATGGCGACCCACCTGGCGGTTCAGCAGTTGTTGGGTCAGGCGACGGTGGCGGCGGACTTGATCGCCACGGAACTGCGGCTGGCTGGCGTCGATTGCGACAGTGAAGACAAGCCGGCGAGCAATGTCGCGGCCCGCCTCACCGCAACGGTCACCGGCAAACGCAACTGGTTCACCCAGACGTTTTAGTTTAATGCCTGGGAGCGTACGAGCTCCTGGGCAAAGAGAAAGCGCGTCGCTCATGGCGCGTTTTCTTTTGCTATCACTTAAAATACCGCTCGCACGGCAGTGAACTTCCGTACCAAGATTGGCATGGCCACGGTGCTTTTCGTCGGACGGTGCTATATACGGTGCAAATCGAAGAAGAGCCGTCGAATCGCACGAAATGCGAGATATACCTTCCTTTCGTTCGGCTGGGACTTATCGTGTGCCTATTGACGACAGGTGTGAGGTTGTTTCAATGCCGCAGATTCTGATTAGCCGAAGCCTATATTTTTCCGTCGCGACATCTGCTAATATCTAAAGTCATAGGTAGGATTACATTGGAGGAAGCAATCGATGCATATATGTCGCGACAGTCGCCCCGTCCTCGATCCGATTAACGACGAAGCACTGTACAGACTACTGGATTCGCCGCAGACGCCAGTGGCATTGTACAAGCGGGCGTTGGCGATTTCGTTGCTGGCACAAAACGTCGGTCCGAGTGAAACGGCTCGGCGGGCCGGTTTGAATCGTACAAACCTTTATCTCTGGGTGAAACGATTTCGCGAATTCGGATTGGTGGGGCTGCACGATCTGCCGCGTAAGCGAAAACGTCGCGCGGATACTGTCCTGGCACCGAATTCTGGGGTTGTCGTGTCGCCGTTGGAAGCGCCAGTCCGCGGCATGTTGTAACGGAGAGGCGCGGGGAGAATGTGGGTGGGTGAGAAATGCAGACAGACGCTGTTTGGTTCGTGCCACCAACGCAGTGTTCAATGCCTGGCCCGCGCACCCACTCGATCGCCTCTCCTGCAAATTTGCCGTTCATTCGTATTGCAGCCGCGCCTTGGTGACGGTCAAAAAAGCGCTTATCCGGACCGGTGACGAGAACGCGGCCCTTACGCATCGACTGACGCGTTATTTGACGCCATCCCAGGCGCACTGTCGGACGCCGAATCACTCGCGAATAAAATCTTGATTTGTTTTGAATCGAGCGCGGTTGGTGTGCGAATCGCACGTTGCCGATATGTGCCGTGCTCGGTCGGCGTCGTGAGGGGGGGGCGGAAACTTGCCCATAATGCCGGGGAAAGGCAATGCCGGCGGGTGTTAACCCCTCCCCAATTCATTTACGACTACGCGCGTGGGGAAACCAAAATCACATTGTGCGCACATTTTTAGTTGATCTCTCCTGCTGCTCCCGGCCCAGCAATTCAGACTTATCGAAGCGCGCCCCAATTCGGCCCAGTCTTGACCTCGACAGCCAATGGAATACCCAGCCAGGGAACAGGAACGGCAAAGACTTCCTTGATCTTGAGAACGACGTGCTCCACCATTTCTTCTGGAGCCATCAACAGCACCGAATCCTGATCCGCCAGCACCAGACAGCATCCGAACGCGGCTTTCATCACTTCGATTAAGTACGTTTTAAACGCGTCGCTGGCGGTCCCGGCCACAACGAAATTCAAGGCTTGCCGGCTTGCCGTCGATGCGTCGTCGCCCGTTCCCGCGGCGTTTGGAAGAAAGCGGCGGCGTCCCAGCGGCGTGACGGCCCACCCCGTCTGCGCCATGGCGTAAACACGTTGTTGAAACGCGGCAATCGCCGGGTGGACGATAAAGAATCGTTGGCGGAACGATTCTGCGGTGGTCTCCGGCACGTTGAGCGCTTCGGCCAATCCCGCCGCGTGTTGACCATTTGCGATCGCCAGATTGACGTGTTTGCCGCAAGCGCGCCATTCGGGGCCGATCTGTTCGTATGGAAGGCCAGAGACGTGGCTCGCCGTCAACGTGTGCAAGTCCAGGCCCTGTTTGATCGCGTCCAGAAAAACATTGTCGCCCGCCAGCGCCGCCAGCACGCGTGTGCCCTGTTGGCGCATATCGACGTGAATGAACTGGTGCCCGGCAGGGGCGGCAATACAGCGTCGAATTGCGGGATCGTTCGGAAGTGCTGTGATCGGCGGATTGACTGTAAATCCACCCACCACGGTGCCCAATGGATCAAGAGAAAACGCCGGCTCGTACATGGCGCTGAGTCGTTTCAAAATGCTGCGAATTGGCTGAGTCAGCCGGGGATGCTTTTGAATTTCTTGAGCAACGGGGTAACCGGCGGTGGCGAGTTTGTTGATGTGCTCGGGCGCAAGCGCGCGTTTGGCCTCATCGTCATCGCGCCAGTTGTTGTGCCCGTATAATACGCCAGCCAATTCGTGGTCATTCTCGGTGTCAATGCGTCGGCCCGTCAGGGCTTCGAGGCGGATGGTTAATTGGGTGCTTGCCAACATGGCAAAGTCGAGCGCCGCGTGATCAAGTTCCACTGGAATTTGAGACGTGTTCGCGACCATGCGGGCAATCGCCAATTCGATGGCGTAGACATTCTGCAAGCCCATGGCCTGGATGCGTTGGTGGAGAATTCGATAGCATTGGGCCATCAATTCCAGATGCTCGCCGAATTCGCTGTGCTGCATGATCCGAATCTTCATGGCCGGAATTTTGAGCTCTTGCTCGATCAAGGCGCCCAGGTCGAAGGCGTTGGCTTCTTGGTTGTTGGCCAAGCGACCCATGATCCGCAAATCGTCAAAGTCGGTGGGAGCGCAGACCGATCTGTTTTCCAATCGCGGAAGTTGTTGGACGGCATCGTAAATGATCAAGCGACCATCCGGTAATTCGACGTCGAATCCTTCAGGTAAGACTTCGGGATCGATTGCACCATCAGCCCTCATTTCACCGAAAGCAACACCGCCAGCGCAATCGGAGTCGTCGGCCAGAACGTCTACTACAAAAGAGGGTCTGCATCCTTTGGAGTCGGGACGAAGCTGATTTGCATTTGAGTGATCAGAATCTGACATTTTATTTTCCTAAATTTGCGAACGGCAATGAGCATAATAAGAATAACGGCCATCTTAACTGATACACTCATTGCCGATTAGACAAACCTATTTGCAGTCTATGTTTAAGCAGATTTAACACAGTAAATCTCGTCTCGACCCTCGATCTTAGGTCGATTTACCTCTATCTCTGGACAAGTTGCACGTTGTAGAATCCATTGAAATTCCGCTTCGAACTTGGCCTTATCGCCCCAACCACAGATTCGCTCGCCGATTATCAACTCCGGCGGACATCGAACTGTGAACCGCTTCTGCGAGCCGACGATGGAGTTCCGCACATTGCGAAGCTGGCGTTCGCTGTATGGCTTGGTAATCGGCACGAATTCGACGCCATAGGTGCTTTGCAGCGCTTGAAGGATGGGGCTCCCGAGGTCGGCCTTGTTGGCGGCGTATCCGACAGCGATCAACAGCGGTTCGCAGAGCCAACCGTGCCGACGGAAGAAGTCTCGCATGGAACTTTGAGCCCGCTCAGCTTCGAACTGCCGGGGCGCGATGCTGAGAGTGGGGCGGCCCAAGAATTTATCCGGGAAGCACAGCCCGAAATGGATGTAGGTCCGGCCCTGATAAATGCAGGGCCGATGGCGATGCGCGACCTGGGTCAACTCTTCGACGGTGTGTCGCTCCGCCCACGCTCGGACGCGCGGGTCTTTGTACCGGCGGTGCCCGGCGAACTCTTCCTGTTCCAACGACAGCGGCACGGGATCGCCGGCGAACAATGGCGCGATCTCATCAAGCAGGCCAAACGGCGGCGGTTCGTTGTCGCCGACCGTGATGACCACATCATGATCGATGTACTCGTTCGAACCGCGCAGCTCGCCGAAATGAGCGTCAACAACAGTCGCCGTTGGAACAACAGCATGAACTCGGGCCGAAAGCTCCTGCTGCCATTCCCGTTTTTCCTGGTTGCCATACGTCACGACCAGAATCTTCTTAGCGTTGCGCGCGAACCGTTTGGCCGCCTCGGCGACTTGTGAAAGTAACTTATCTTTGCCGTCGCCGGCGACCAAACGCCGGGACGCACAGCACCGGACGTGTACGGTCGTGAACTCGGGCGTCTGGGCGACAGGATCGTTGACAGTCCAAGCCACTTGCGGCATGAGCTGCCGCAACCGATCCACGCTGCCGGTGGCGTCCAGCACAATTACCTTGTCGACCCTGGGCAGCGAACGATTCAAACCCAGACTCAACACGGGTTCGCCATTTTCGATTCGCCCGACGATCCGATGGTTCCAATTTTCTGTCCCCTGCTTGAAAATCGCATACTCCTCCCGCATGACGCGAATCATCGACGACAACCAGGGGCGGGCGGCGTTGCCTCGGAGCGTGTGCACGCCGGAGGAGATCGCGCCTTTCCGTGTCGCCGTCGCCAATTCGTCGAAAGCGTATTCCACGCTGAGCTGGAGCAGGTCCGAAAGCTGACGCGGCGGATGTTGCTCCGTGGCGATTTCTTCCAAACGGCGATACAGGACGCCGCACGTCGCCCGCCCATTATCACCGGCGGCAAGAAGTTCGGTGCCGAAGGTGTTTAAGACGCTGAATAACGCCCGCCCTTGGTTCCAAAGCACGTCGTGGCCGCTTTCGGAAACACCGGGAAGGCTCGAAGACGGCATTCTCGAAGAGAGCTTGAGCGAATGGCGCAACGAAAAATATCGGCTCGGGTCCTCGTCGAAAACGATCACGGATACCTTGACGCCTTTGTCTCTTAGTTTCTCGATGATTGTTTGAATCCCTTCGAAGCAACAGAAGATCAACCGCGGTCCATTGCTCAGTGCAGCCTTCTCAAGCGATTCGATGTAAGTGCAAGCCGGATATTGTGGAGTGGCACGTATGGGGTGATGCTTGCAACTGGCGCAAACGACAGCCATCGGTTCGAAGCCCAGCGAACCGACCTCCGTGCAGCGTTTGTGTTCCCGACAGTTCGATTCATTTCGGCCGTAAACCTCAAAAACATTCGTCAGTCCTTGATCACGCGCCTGCTTTGCCCACTGGCTTGTCTGGTGCCGGGTCGGGCCGGCCATGATGGCGACACAAGCTCGCCCGAATCCTCTCGATTCTGCAACCACGTGTGCGAAGACCGGCGGGGGACTGCCTTGGCTCTTACCGATCCCTGGATGAGCGCTATTGAGTTGACCATTCATGATTGCTCTCCCAAGAATCTCGAAATCACCACCGGCATTTCGGCGCGAATTTCGAGCGCGTTGCGGCCGTTGGCCATATCAACGGCATTTGGGTATCGGTCGATTTCTAAATCATCATTGAGACCGGCATCCGCGTCAGAGTCTTCGAGCACGATTCCGACCTTCTTCATCCACCCATCATCACCCGTCGAACCGATCCCGTCCTTTTTCGACGCGACGCAACTGTCGGCGAAGCATTTCAGAGTTCCGAACTCGGAGACTTGCGCGTGACCGGACTTTCCACAGTACGGACAGGCTTCCAGTACGAAGTAGCTGGTGCTTCCGATCCTTTTGGTTTTTGAAATGCGTTGGCCTTGTTCAGCGAGCAACGCCGCGTAGTCGGGGCGGTTTGTCGCGGGAAGGCGGGACAGGAATGACGCCTTCCGCGCCTCGCCTTGGAATCGTGCAATTGCCGTCCATTTAGAAAGGGCGTCGTAGATCGGCCCACCCGCCAGATTTTGCGCGCCGATGGTCTCGATCAGACTTGCCGTCCAGTCGCGGGAAACCGATTTTGCGCACGCCTGCTTGATGCGGGGGACATCCTTCGCCAGGACCCATTCAAGCGGAATGGGATTAAAGAAGGTGCCTTTTTCGTGCTGCGTAAAATAGGCGCGTGCCGGTGCCTTTGGCGTATTGTAAATTTGGAGGTCAACAACCTCCGCTCCGACCGCGGAGTTGATGGCCTGCATGAGCGCTTTGGCGGCAATGTCCCAATCGGCCGCTACACGAGCCGAGCACGTCCCCGCGACCGCGTAGATGCTGCGCCGTCCAGTTGAGAAGAACCTGAAATGCGTTTCAAATTGGTGTTCGCCCAAGAATTGAAAATGACGTAGTTTCCAAAAACCGCGACACACGGCGCTCATGCGTTCGCAGGCGTCCAGCAGCGGATTGTCGCCGTCACCGTCGCATTCGAATCGCAAGTTGTAGTAACACGGGATTGGGCGCAGATCGATTTCAGAAGGAATCGAATGGCCGGAATTGAACTGAGCACCGTCGGGATAAAGATGCGCTCCGACGTATATGCCTTGGTTCGAGCAGCCGTGGTGAAACCATTCGCCGAGGTCGCTCAATCGAATGGAATTTGGACTCATCTGCTGGCAGTCTTTTGCCAGCACAAATAGGTCGTAGGGGTTGCCTCTAATTGAGGCATCGTTTATAGTATTCACCGGTTCACTTATCCTGAACCAAATGCGATTTTCATCGCAGAATGCGCCACGGTTGCCGCCGTGGCGTTTTTATTTCAAGCGCAATGATGATGGTTTGATTTTTACAATGCAATAGGGCAGTCGTTTTTTGCCGAGGCTTGCGAAGTGGTGTCGTTGATCTGCTCTAAGACTGCAATGAATTGCAGTCTATTTATCTGCGGGCTTTTCACGAAACGCCATTAAAGCCGGTTCTGGAAAGTCGGTGTTGTCGTTTGGCGGACCGAGACCTGTATGAACGCCGTCCGATTCTTCGTTGTGGTGGGGAGTAATGCCTTTCGTCCTTCTCGGATTTAGAGTATGCAGGCGGAAACCTGAATCACGCCGCGCGATTGTTGCGAAAACAACCGCTTTCATGATCGAGCGAAACAATCCGGCACTCACCTCATCGGTGCCGCCCGCGGGTCGCTGCGATTGTAAAAATAGGGCTGCTTGAGTTTCGGCGGTGGCGATCCCGAAAGGCAACTGACCACCAGTGCAAGTAGAAAGAATACGGCCACAATTATTTTGAGCGCGTTGACTCCATCATTCACCTTCGTTTCAAACCTCGACATAACTCGAAAGCGGTATTGGCAATGCGGACAGTTGAACCAGCCGCCGCCGGAACCCGCAGGAAGTTCAACGGCACCTGCGCAATGCGGGCATTGTGTCTGAGGGTTTCGCCGAATAGGCGCTGGCCGGAGCTTGGGAATAACCCTGTTGACGACTTGCGGTGGCCCATTCATTGACGCGACGGTATTCGATCCGACAGGCTCTTTGCGCTGCGGCGTCGCTTGCGGCGGATTCGCAGGCGGTGGTTTTACCTTCACCATGCGTGTGGCAATGGGTGAATTCCGCCCGCAAAAAGTGCAGCGCGTCCCGCCTTGTCGAACGGGCTTATGGCAATATCGGCAGTGTGCAGTGCTCATGCGTTGCCCTTCACTGGTGACAAATCATCAACGATAGAGCGGTTCCATCGCGCGTCGCGATCGCTCCTGCAAGTCACGGAGTTGCTCGTTTTGTTCTTGCGTTTCCTTCAATTGGCGTCTGATTGAACCGTCAGGGTCGAACTGGTTAAATGGAACCGATGGCGATTCGGACGATGATTTCCTTTGAGCGATCCACGCAAAGAAAATCCCCGCTAAAAAGCAAATGAACACGAACGCAATGATATTGGTTGCAGATGCGCTGGAATTCCCGCTGGATCGAGTGGCAACCCGTCGTGGCGGTTGAGTACGTCCTCTTGGCGAGTTCATGATTAGCTTCCTTCCGATTTTTCAATCAAACGGCGGTTCCGACAGGTGCCAGTCGGTGAAGATCAGCCTCCCTAAATTTATTTCGGATTATTCGCATCCGGTTCCGTGAATCCAAAATATCGCACCGACTGAACTTTTTTGTCAACGCATCGTATTTTCAGCTCCAGGTCCAATGTATTCATGCTCACTTCTAGGTCGGTTCTGCTCGTAGAAACGATTCTGTTGCTCTTGTAACTGCTCTACAGAATAACCAGGAACGATGTATCGCCGCTGCTGCTGCGCGCGATTAGGCTGAGCGGCCACACTGGGTGTCACACCCGAATCGTTTGTGTTGTTCGTAGCTGACCAGCGGCCGATGCCAAAGCCGATCGCGCCAGTAATCAGAGCAATGAGGATGACTCCCATCCCCATACTGCTGGACGGCTTGGCGACCGGTCTCAGTCTCAGCTGCGGAAGATGCCTTCGTTTAACGATCATGATTTTCGTCCTCCTTATGGACAGACATTTGGCAGCAAAAAAAAAGAGCGTCGGACCGAAATCCGCCGCTCTGTAGACCCCCGCCAAGGGGCATAATGAAACAGCAAACTCGGCCGACGCCCCATCGCTGGGGCGCGGCTCAAGTCGCTGCTTTCATTATCAAGAGTCCCAATGGGACCCAGGTTGGCGGTTCTACAGAAGCAGTTCCTTGTGCTCACGCACAATCAAATTGTCACAACGCAGTACGCTTAACTCATGGTCGTTCCTTGTGTGCCTTGAAACGTTGACCGACACCCGATCAACCGGTTACTTTAAATACCCCGCACACTTCCCGCAAGGCGAAATAATTTCCGGGCCACGAAGCTCGAGACCGGCGGCCAATTTTCGACTCTGGCACAAATCCAACCTCGCGTTATTCTGCTCCAAAACAAAATTCACGAGCCGAAAAAGTGGCTTCAACGTGGAGCCGTCGCCATGTCTGTTCCAAACAGAGGCCAGACCGTTCGCGTCCGCCAACGCCAGTACCTCGTCGAGGACATCGTTGCTGCGCCCAAAGCCGGCGAGTCCACGCTCGTGCGGCTGGCGTGCATTGAAGACGATGCCCAGGGGCAACCGCTCGAAGTTCTGTGGGAGCGTGAACTGGATGCGGAGATTCTCTCGGGTGAAGCGTGGGATGCGCTGGCCACGCGCGGGTTCGATCCGCCGCGACGATTTTCGGCATACTATCACACGCTGAAATGGAATCGCGTTACGGCGACCGATCCGAAGCTTTTTCAGTCTCCGCTTCGCGCGGGCATTCAGATCAACAATTATCAGTTGGAGCCGCTGCGCAAAGCACTGATGTTGCCGCGTGTCAATTTGTTCATCGCCGATGACGTAGGTCTCGGAAAAACGATCGAAGCCGGGCTGATCGCGCGGGAATTGCTGCTGCGTAAGAAGGTGAAGGACATCGTTGTCGCGTGTCCGCCGTCGATGCTTTTGCAGTGGAAGGACGAGCTCGAAACGCGATTCGGGCTGACGATGCAGATTCTTGACAAGGAGTACATCTCGCGCATTCGCCGGGAGCGCGGTTACGGCGTGAATCCGTGGACCACGCATTCACGCTTCCTCGTGTCTCAGCGGTTGCTGGTTAACGAAGAATACACGACTCCGTTGCGCGATTGGCTGACGGACTTCCGCGCGGGTTCGCTGTTGATCTTGGACGAGGCCCATCACGCCGCACCGTCTAGCGGTCAGCGCTACGCGATCGATTCGAAGATCACGAGCGTAGTTCGCGACATCGCGAAGCGTTTTGAGCATCGTCTTTTTTTGTCGGCGACGCCGCACAATGGCCATTCAAACAGCTTCTCCGCGCTGTTGGAAATTCTCGATCCGCAGCGATTCTGTCGCGGCGTGCCGGTGAAGGGACCGGCGGGAAAGAAGCTGCTCAATGACGTAATGGTTCGGCGGCTCAAGGAAGATTTGCGCGAGGTCGTTTCCGGCGAGTTTCCGAAGCGTCATGTTGTCCAGGTTGACATCGACAAATTGCCGAAGGACGCGCCCGAATTGGTGCTGTCTGAATTGCTCGACCAATACCGCATCCAGCGCGAAGAGCGTCTGGCTGGCGAATCTAAGCGCAAACAAGCGGCGTCGGGATTGTTGATTTGCGGATTGCAGCAGCGCCTGTTGTCCAGCATCGAGGCGTTCGCGCGCACGCTGAAAGTGCATCGACGCACGGTGCTACGGCAGTTTGAAAAGGGGCAGGCCGAACGCGTTGACACCGATCCTGATTTGCTCAACACGTTGAGCACGCCCATCTCGAATGATGACGACCGTGCGGAACTCAGCGAAGAGCAGCAACGTCGCGACGATGAGGCGCAGACCGAGGCGGCGACTGAAGCCAGCGCAATCCGCCCAGATCAACAAGCGCTTTTTGCAAAAGAACAGAAGCTGCTCGATGCGATGACCGACGTCGCCGAAACGAATCGCGGCCGGCCCGACGCGCGCATCAATCATCTCGTCGATTGGATTCGGAAGAACGTGTGTCCCGGCGCGTGGAACGACATGCGGTTGCTGATTTTTACCGAGTACGACGATACGCGCCGCTACCTCGTTGAACAGCTTTACTCGGCCATCGCGTCGACTGATCGCGCGGACCAGCGCATCGAGGTTTTCCACGGCCCGACGCCGTCTGAGAAGCGCGAGGAGATTAAGCGCGCATTCAATTCTGACCCTTCAAAGCACCCGTTGCGCATTCTCGTCGCCACTGACGCCGCGCGCGAAGGGCTCAATTTGCAGGGGACGTGCTGGAATCTGTTTCATTTCGACGTGCCGTGGAATCCGGGCCGGCTCGAACAGCGCAATGGCCGCATCGACCGCAAGGGGCAGCAGCATGAAGTCTTCTGCCACTACTTCGTTTACCGGCAGCGCGCGGAAGACAAAGTGCTGCAAGTGCTCGTCAGAAAAACCGAGCGTATCAAGCGCGAACTCGGCTGTTTGAATCAGGTACTCGATGATCGACTGGCGTCGGCGTTGCGGGGCGGTATTCGCCACTCGGACGCCGCGCGTTTGGCGGACAATCTCGACGCCGCTGATCTTGACGCGGAGCAGAAAGAAACGCTCGCAGATGAGCTTGAAGCGTCGCGAGAGCGGCAGGAAGAATTGAAGAAGCAGATCGACGTGTTGCGCACGCGGCTGGAAAACTCGAAGGAATGGCTGGGCTTCAACGACGATCATTTCCGCGACGCGATTTCGTGTTCACTGGAGATGCTCGGCGCGCCGGGATTGAAGGCGCGCACCGATTCCGATGGCCAGCTTTTGCAGTGCGATTTCCCTGCACTCGATGCCCGCGCTGGCGCCGATCCGTCGTGGGCTGTGACGCTCGACGCGCTGCGCCCGCCGCGCAAGCCGGATCAAAAACTTTGGGAGTGGCGCAAGGAATCCCCCATTCGGCCCGTCGTCTTTAAAGACTCCGGCCGCATGGACGACAGCAAGGTTCATCTGCATTTGGAACACCGCGTCGTTCAGCGGCTGCTCAGCCGCTTCACGGCGCAGGGGTTTGTGTATCACGATCTTTCCCGCGCGTGCCTGGCGCAGACAGAGGACGCCCTCCCGCGCGTCATTTTGCTCGGAAGACTGAGCCTCTACGGCACGGGTGCGGCGCGGTTGCACGAAGACCTCGTGCCGATCACCGCGCGCTGGGTGGAGCCCACCCGCCGCAAAGGATCACTCGAACCGTTCGCGCGCGAAGCTGAATCCAAAGCGCTCGATTTGCTCGAACAGGCGTTGCTGAAAAACGGCGGGACCATACAGCCGCTGATCGCCACGAAGTTGCAGACCAGCGGGCCGCGTGACATCGAAGAACTGCTGCCGCATTTACAGGCCCGCTGTGAGGCGCTCGCGAAAGAAGCGAGCGCTCTGCTTTTGAAGCGTGGCGACGAGGAAGCGAAAGCCATGCGTGAGATTTTGGAGTCGCAGAAAAAGCGCATCTCCGAAACCCAGCGCAAGCGCGCCGACGAATCGCAGACGTTTTTGAAATTCGACGACGACGAATCACGGCAGTTGGAAGCGGACAAGCGGCATTGGATGCGGCGCTTGACGGCGCTCGATTCCGAAATCGTTTCTGAACCCGCGCGCATCCGCGAGATTTATCAGGTCAAAGCGCAACGCATCGAGCCAATCGGCTTGGTGTATCTGTGGCCGGTGACAGGCTGAGGGAGTGATGGCAACCGATCCCGACAAGTCCGCGCAGTTTAGCCACCAGGAGTGGCTCGGCTATGTCCAGCCCGTGGGCCTCGTCGTCTCATCGCCCGCGCTGCTGGCGGCGGGGGCTTACGTCAACAAAAATGCCATCCCGCGCCAGCGTGAATTCCTTGAGTGTGTCTCCGACGTTACTTTGCCCAACGGCATCAGCGCGAAAATCATCGCCGATTTTCCCGCGTTCACGCAGCGATTTCTGGAATGGGAGCCGCGCGATCTCGTCGGCGCGCTGGGCGCTGATCCGCTGCCCACCGATTTGGAAGTCGTGCTGACCGATTACCACGTCACGCTGCGGCCGACGTATGCCGTTCGCTCCGGCGGCGATGCTTGGATGATGCTGATCCAGTCGCTGCCGCTCAACACCGATTTCGATGCCGTCAACAAAGAGGACCACCATTGGGAAGCCGCGCCGCAAGCGCGCTTTGAACGGCTGCTAAAAGGGCTGAAGGTGCCCATTGGCTTGCTCTTCAACGGCACGGCGCTGCGGCTGGTGTATGCGCCGGGTGTTGAATCGTCGGGGCATATTACGTTCCGCGTGCAGGACATGACCGAAGTGTCGGGCCGCCCGATTTTGGCCGCGCTGCACATGCTCCTCAATGCCGACCGGCTGTTCACCGCGCCAGACAACCAGCGCTTGCCCGCGCTGCTGACCGAGAGCCGCAAGTATCAGAACCACGTCTCGACTGAGCTCGCCAAGCAGGTCCTCGCGGCGCTGTACGAATTGGTGCACGGCTTTCAAGCCGCCGACGAGGCGCGCAAGGGCGAGCTGCTCCGCGACGTGCTCGCGCGCGATCCGAACCATGTGTACGCCGGGCTGCTGACGGTGCTCATGCGCCTGGTCTTCATCCTCTACGCCGAAGACCGCGGCCTGCTCTCGCAACAGGAAGTCTTTGTCAAATTCTATGCGCTGGGCGGGCTCTTCGAGCGGCTGCGGGCGGACGCCGGGCGCTATGCCGACACCATGGACCAGCGCTACGGCGCGTGGGCGCAGTTGCTGGCGCTCTTCCGCATGATTCACGACGGCGCGGCACACGGCGCGCTGCAATTACCTGTGCGGCAGGGTTACCTGTTCAGCCCCGATCGTTATCCGTTGCTGGAAGGCCGCACCGGTGAGGGCGAACAGGGCATCCCGCGCGTCTCGGATGGCGTCGTCTACCGCGTGCTGCAAAACCTGCTGATTCTCGACGGCGAACGCCTCTCCTACCGCACGCTGGACGTGGAACAGATCGGCAGCGTGTACGAGACCATGATGGGCTTCTTGCTTCAGGTGGCGCAGGGGCGCAGCATCGCTATCAAGCCCAAGAAAGCGCACGGCGCGCCGGTCTGCATCAATCTCGATGCGCTGCTGGCCGTCGAACCCGGCGGGCGGGCGAAGTGGTTGAAGGAGCATACCGATCAGGACATCACCGGCGATGCGCTTGCCGCGCTGAAGGCCGCGAAGACGCAGGAAGACGCGGCGGCGGCGCTGGAAAAGAAGATCGCCAAGGAAGCCACTCCGACCATCGTGGCCAAGGGCGCGATGGTGCTGCAACCCAGCGACGAACGCCGCCGCAGTGGCTCACATTACACGCCGCGCGTGCTGACTCGGCCGATAGTGGAAACGACTCTGCGGCCCATTTTCGAACAGATGGGGCCGAATCCGACGCCGATGCAGATTCTCGCGCTGAAAATCTGCGATCCCGCGATGGGTTCCGGCGCGTTCCTCGTCGAAGCGTGCCGGCAGTTGGGCGAAGCGCTGGTCAGGGCTTGGGCGGCGCACAAATGCACGCCGAAGATTCCGCCGGACGAAGACGCCCAGATGCATGCGCAGCGCCTGGTGGCTCAGACCTGTTTGTACGGCGTGGACAAGAACCCGATGGCGGTGGATTTGGCCAAGCTCTCGCTGTGGCTGGCCACGCTGGCGAAGGATCATCCCTTCACGTTCCTGGACCACGCGCTGCGCCACGGCGATTCGCTGGTGGGGTTGAGCAAGAAGCAGATTCTGGCCTTCCATTGGGACTTGTCGCAGGCGGCGCAGGATGTCTTCGGGCTGGGCGAGCTGGCCGGGCGCTTGAAGAACGCGCTCGCCCACCGGCGCAAAATTCTGGCGATGCCCGAAGACAATCCGTTCAGCGTGCTGAAAAAGCGCGAGGAACTGGCGCTCTCCGAAGTGGCGCTGTCGCTGGTGCGGCAGGTGGGCGACGCCGCCATCGCGGCGTTCTTCAATGGGCGCAAGGACGCGGAGCGCAAGGACAACCGCCAGGAATACGTGATGCTCTCCGAGGCAGCATGCAAGCAGGACGTGGCGGCGGGGACGAAGTTGCAGAAGCTGGGCGACGACCTGCGCAAAGGCCCGTTCCCGCTCTCGCCGTTCCATTGGGAGATTGAATTCCCGGAAGTATTTGAACGCGAGAATCCGGGGTTTGATGCGATGGTGGGGAATCCGCCGTTTGCGGGGCGCACCACTTTATCCGAATCTAACTGCATCGGTTACATGGAGTGGATCACGACAACGCATCCAGAGAGTCATGGAAATTCAGATTTGGTCGCTCATTTTTTCCGACGAGCATTTACTCTGCTGCGGCAAACGGGTTGTTTCGGTCTAATTGCCACAAAAACGATATGCCAAGGGGACACGCGTTTCACCGGGCTTCGTTGGATTTGCAACCACGGCGGAACAATTTACGGGGCGAGAAAGCGCCACAACTGGCCAGGCCAAGCGGCAGTCGTCGTGAGCATCGTTTGGGTAACAAGGGCAATTGCGAAAGGACCTTTCGAACTTAATGGCCGGAAAACGCCTTTAATCACGGCGTATTTATTTCACACTGGTGGCCATGAAAGTCCTGCCGTATTACATGATAATTCAGGTAAAAGCTTTCAAGGCAGTGTCGTCGTCGGAATGGGGTTTACATTCGATGACAACGACACGAAGGGGGTTGCTAACTCGCTCAGCGTAATGCACGAACTTATCAAAAGAAATCCGCGAAATGCTGAGCGTATTTTTCCGTACCTCGGCGGTGAGGAAGTAAACGACACGCCGACGCAGGCACACAACAGGTACATTTTTAATTTGACCGACTTGTCGGAAGAAGAAGCGCAGAATCGGTTTCCTGACCTACTCGCATTGGCAGAGACAAGAGTCAAGCCTGAACGGCAAGCGTCATACAGAGAGAAACCAAGCAAAGACAAAGAAAAGAGAGTGAAGAATTGGTGGCAATTTGCACGCCATTCAACGGAGCTCTATACGTCCATCGCCAAATTGAAAAGAGTGCTGGCTGTTTCCAGGGTGAGCGATACGTGTGCGTTCATATTCCTTTCTCCTGCCAGTGTGTATTCGGTTGACCTTATATTGCTGCCAATGGCGGAAATAGGTTTTGGGATTCTCCAATCTCGAATTCATGAATCGTGGGCACGATTTCACGGTTCGTCAATGAAGGACGATCTTCGATATTCTCCGACGGATTGTTTCGAAACCTTCCCCTTCCCAAAGAACTTCGAAAGCAACGGAACGCTGGAAGCGGCGGGGATAGAATACTACGAATTCCGGGCGGCGCTGATGGTGCGGAACAACGAGGGCCTGACC
>JBAXUS010000359.1:0-4089 GCA_037129555.1 Planctomycetota bacterium | reverse complement strand
TCCACTCCTTAATTAGTTTAGATAGCCGCTTTGGCTGTGCGCGAGTCAATAGTTTAGTGCGTGTCCTTGAAACTCATTGAAATTCGGACACTCTCTGCGTGACCGGCACTGGTAGGGGTACCTACCAGTGGCACCCGCGTACAAGTCTTGATTTGGTAGTGGGTTGGGTATTCGGACTATCGGTGCCACGCGCCTCATTTATATCTTGATTTTCGAACGCCTTTCTGATTTACATGTGGAGGCAAGTTCAGCGGCATCTGTCCGCCGGAATTCAATTCGGCATATCGCGCAAATAGGTACTTCACACGCGAAAGATCAGTATCGAACTTGCGTTGCCCGTAGCAGCCGTCCACGGCCTTATCGAGGGCTTTATGCGCCTTATACAGGACGTGTCTGCAAACGCGCTCATCCCTCCTCGCCTTCCCGTTCAAAGTCGCGCATGAGTTTGAATTCGTCTGCTGTGAAAACCTTGTCGCCCCAGATGGCGTGCATCTGAGCGGCAAAATCGATTTTCGCTGGAGCGGTTTGGCGCTTTTCCAAGGGCATAAGACGGGCGAAGGGTTTGCCTCGGCGACTAATCTCGACCTCTTCGCCTTGCGACAACCAAGCGGCCACGCGGCGGAAATCATTGCGAAGGTCGGCAACGGTTGCAGTCTTCATGAGAGAAGAATATCTCATATGGCGCATGTCGGCAAGTGCTTGAAATCACAATTTTTGGGAATTAAGTTGATCCAGGGATATGAGGGAGACGGGATTTTGGGATTATTTTGTTGAAAATGATGGGGTGTGTTAGTAGTATATAAGGGACTAAAAATAGGGTATGAAAATATGGCTCATGTGAGTAACGGGTTTTGATGGGATTATATGGATACTTTGACGGGCCGGAGGAGTCGACTATTTTATAGCGTTGCGGATGCTGTTTTATGCACAAGGTGATTGTGTGGGAATGAGTTTTGAGATTCGGGGAACTTGTGGTTGATTGGGCGCATCCCCCTCACCCCGCGCAGGAGTACCTGCGTTGGCCCTCTCCCCGGAAGGAGAGGGAACGGCGTCTCGCTTCACGGCGATTATGCACGATGTGATTGTTTGGGAGCGGGAGGTTGGCATAGGGGCCGCTTGCTGGCGCGCGCGGCTCTAAATTGGAATGTTCCACGTGGAACATTTGTGGTGTGGGGTGATTAAATCGATTTTTCTCTATCACTTCTGGCGCTTTCTTCTTGACGTTTGCGGCGGGTGGACTAGAATCTTGCCTTCTTTTCGGTGAAGCTTCTCGTGGCTGCGCCGTCCCGTTGCGTTCGGGAATTTACGTGTACGCCCGCGCCTTTGCGCAACGATTGCGCAGTTTGAGACGGCGCGCTCAGTTTCCTTTTTTTATGGTTGGAGATCGTCAGATGCCCAAACGTGTTTATTTCTTCGGAGCTGGTAAGGCCGAAGGCAATGGCTCTCAAAAAGAACTGCTGGGCGGCAAAGGTGCCGGCCTCGCCGAGATGACCATGATCGGTCTACCCGTGCCCGCCGGTTTCACGCTCACCATCGCGACCTGCGCTGAATACTACGCGTCGGGTAAGCGCTATCCCAAAGAGCTGGACAAAGAAATTCGCCAGAACATTTCCAAGCTCGAAAAGGCCACCGGCAAGCGGCTTGGCGATCCCAAGAATCCGCTCCTCGTCTCCGTTCGCTCCGGTGCGGCTCGTTCGATGCCCGGCATGATGGAAACGATCCTCAATCTCGGCCTCAATGACGTCTCCGTCGAAGGCATGGCCAAGACGTTCGGAGATGCGCGCTTCGCGTACGATTCGTACCGCCGCTTCATTCAGATGTTCTCCACGACGGCCATGGGCTTGTCGAAGGAGCCGATGGAAGAAATGCTTCACAAAATGAAGCACGACCTTCACATTAAAGAAGATTCTCAGATTCCCGCCGATTCGCTCAAAGTGCTCTGCAACCAGTTCAAAGCCTTCTATCTCGAAAAGAAGGGCGAACCGTTCCCGCAGGATCCGATCGTGCAGTTGTGGGGCGCGATTTCGGCTGTGTTCAATTGCTGGGAAGCCGACAAGGCCGTCAAGTACCGCCAAGTCGAAAAACTCAACTTCCTCACCGGCACGGGCGTCAACGTGCAGCAGATGGTGTTCGGCAACAAGAACGACCGCTCGGGTACGGGCGTGTGCTTTACGCGCGATCCGAACACCGGCGAGAACATATTCTACGGTGATTGGCTGATCAACGCGCAGGGCGAAGATGTCGTTGCCGGCATCCGCACACCGATGAAGCTGATCGAGATGGATTCGAAGTATCCGGGCGCGTACAAGCAGTTGTGCGCCGTTCGCAAGACGCTCGAAAAGCACTACAAAGATATGCAGGATTTAGAATTCACCGTCGAAGACGAAAAGTTGTACATGTTGCAGTGCCGCAGCGGCAAGCGCAGCCCGCAGGCCATTTTCGTTATGGCTGCTGACATGGTCAAAGAAAAGTTGATCACGAAGGAAGAAGCGATCAAGCGCATCGCCTCCGACGACATCGACCGCTTGTTCTATCCGGTCATCGATCCGAAGACGCCGAAGAAGGATTTGGAAGCCAAGAAGCTCACGACCGGCATCAACGCCGTTCCGGGCGCTGCAACGGGCGAAGTGGTCTTCAACGCTGAAGACGCCGAAGCACTCGCAGCCAAGGGCGTGCCGGTCATTCTCGTGCGCAAAGAAACGTCGCCTGAAGACGTCGGTGGCATGCACGCCGCACAAGGCATTTTGACGCAGACCGGTGGCAAAACGTCTCACGCCGCCGTCGTGGCGCGCGGTTGGGGCAAGTGCTGTATCGTTGGTTGCGAAGCGTTGAACATCAGCTACGAAAAGCAGGAAGTCACCATCGGTTCGACTGTCATCAAGAAGGGCGATTTCTTGACGCTCGACGGCTCCGAAGGAGTCGTCTACATCGGCAAGCTCGACTTGATCAAGCCGGAACTGCCGAACGCGTATTACACCGTGTTGAAGTACTGCGACGAAATCCGCACGTTGGCCGTCCGCACGAACGCTGACACGCCGTACGACGCGCAGAAGGCGATTGAAATGGGCGCGCAGGGCATCGGTTTGTGCCGCACCGAACACATGTTCTTCGACAGCGAAGAACGCATTCTCGCGATTCGCGAAATGATCGTCGCTGATACCGTTGAAGTCCGCAAAGCCGCGTTGGCGAAGTTGCTGCCGATTCAGCGCGCCGATTTCTATGGCATTTTCAAAGCGATGAACGGCTACCCGGTGACGATCCGCTTGATCGATCCGCCGTTGCACGAATTTGTGCCGCATGACGAAGACGCTCAGCGCAACTTGGCCAAGGCGATTGGCATTCCTTTCGAAAAAGTCAAGCACCGCGTCGAACAGCTCCACGAATCCAACCCGATGTTGGGACACCGAGGTTGCCGCCTGTGCATCACGTATCCTGAAATCCTCGAAATGCAAGTCCGCGCGATCATCGAAGCGGCTGTGCAGTGCAAAAAAGAAGGCATCAAAGTGTTGCCTGAAATCATGCACCCGCTGGTGTTCGATGCGAAGGAATTCGACTTGCTCGAATCCCAGACGCGCGCCGTGGCGAAGGAAGTCATCGACGCCGCCGGCATCAAGCTCGAGTACCTTGTCGGTACGATGATCGAAGTGCCTCGCGCTGCGTTGCTGGCCGACGAAATCGCGCGGAAGGCGCAGTTCTTCAGCTTCGGCACGAACGATTTGACGCAGATGACGATGGCGTTGAGCCGCGACGATGCCGGTCGCTTCTTACCTGACTATGTCGATTCGAAGAAGGCGGGTATCTTCAAGAACGATCCGTTCCAGTCGTTGGATCAGGCTGGCGTGGGCAAGTTGATGAAGATCGGTATCGCCGGTGGCCGTGCAACGAATCCGAAGCTCAAGATCGGGATCTGCGGCGAACACGGTGGCGAAGCGGCCAGCGTCAAGTTCTGCCATAAGATTGGCTTGAACTACGTGAGCTGTTCACCGTTCCGCGTGCCGATCGCGCGCCTCGCTGCCGCTCAAGCGGTGGTCGAAGAAAAGGACGCGGCGAAGGCTGCTGCTCCCAAGAAGAAGGCCGCTCCGAAGAAGG
>JBAXUS010000358.1:0-4105 GCA_037129555.1 Planctomycetota bacterium | reverse complement strand
AAATACAGGAAACAAGAAGCTTATTCGCAGTGGTATTCTTGGGAAATTATTGGAAATTTTTTGCGATTTTTGATTCAGAGAGGAACTCGAGAATGCTGACGATGCAATGCGGCACTTGCGGTGGTTCCATATCGTATATGGAGCAGTTTGCCGGACAAACGAGTGCCTGTCCAAAATGCAAATCCGAAGTCATTCTCGGTGCGGTCATTGATAATGAGCCGATCAAAGTAGCGCCGCCTCTCACTCACGCTGATGAAGTGCGATTGAAGCGCGAGCGCGCAGCGGAAGAAGACGCCAAGCTGAATCTTTTGTTGAAAAAGGCCGGCATTGCGTTGGGTACGCTCGTGCTTGGCGCGTTCGCCGTTTTTGGTGTCTGGAGTGCGGTGAATTGGCTGGGCAATTCAAGGGAGCGTGAAATCAAGCCGCAGATGGTTGCTCTAGCAGCGGAAGCGGAAAAACTTCTCGACGAAAAAAATTTCGACGCCGCCGAACTCAAAAACAATGAACTTCTGACACTGGCGGGAGAATTTAAAATAACAGATACCACCATTCGTCGAATCGTCGATAACGCCTCGCTGCAGAAAGCACCGATCCGAGAAGGGCGATTCTTGGCGATGGTTCGAGATGCCAAAAATCTACTTGGATCGAAACGGCTGAAAGAGGCGCTTAAAAAATTCGATGAAGCCATCGTCATCGGGCAGGGCATTCGTGATCCCAAAATGGCCGTTGTTGCCGCCTTAAAGGAATCCCAAGCGGCTCGCGATGTGATTTTTCCCGACGTTCGAGCCGCCTTGGAGCGGGATGAAGCCGAGGCCGCCGCCATAGTGGCCGAGGCGAAACGCCACGAAACGGAGCTCGCCAACCAAGCCCGTGCCGCCGCTCTGGCCGAAGAAAAGCGGCAGGACGAAATGAAAAAATTAGCGGTGTTGAAACTCAAATACAGGAACGCACCGAAGAGCGCACGCGACGCGTTGAACGCGTTAAAAAGGATTCAGGCCAAGACGGAAGTGGGCGTTAATAAATTCGACTACAGCAAACAATTGGGCGATTCCTGGGGCGAAGTTAAAATCTTCGTGGAATCGCCGGAAGGCAAGGATTATTCTGATTTAAGCGACCGTATGCGCAGGGCCATCGAGTATTACAAGTCCGCCGGCGAGGGTTGGACTATAGACACCCTACGACAAACCAACTGGTCCCAAGCAGACCAGGAAATTAAAGTATTGGATTCGGCGTTGAATCAGCAATAGGAGCCATTGAAATGAATCGAAACGCATCCGCCGCGCCGCAAGGAAAGAGCCCGTGGTACATCCATCTCAACAACGAGCTCAATGGGCCAATGGACGAGGCTGTCGTTCTGAATCTGATCCGCACCCGTGTCATTACCAGCGCAACCATGATGACACGTGACGGAAAGGCTTTCGCACCTGCGGGTGAGTGCCTCGACGCAGCATTGTTTCAGACCCAATCGGCTGGAACGTCGAGCACGCAAAAGCCCTTGGATGAAGACGAATGTTTCATCGATTTCGATGATGGCAATGCGAAACCGGCGGCTGCGCAATATGGGGCTTCCAATAACAACGTCACATCCGTTGCTCCGGTGATTCCGGGCGCCCGGCCCATGGCACAGCAAATTGAAGAGCGCTATCAGCCATCCCGGCCCATGACGGCGGACGGCGAGGACGTCAGCATGTGTCCGCACTGTTGGACGCTCTTTCCATTCGAAGACGTACTCTACGTCGCACGGCATCCCGATTTAATCGGCGACATTCGCCTGGGTTCGGACACGCCGCAGCGCTTTCGCGCGACACGCTTCACGCCCGACGGGATGGCGATTGATCCGGGCGGCATGGTCAGTCAGGAAATGGCGTGTCCAAATTGCCACATGGAAGTTCCACGCGGCACGGTCGAGATGAAACCGGAATTTTTCTCCATCGTCGGCGCGCCCTCCAGCGGCAAATCGTACTACTTGGCCAGCCTGACGTGGGCGCTGCGCCAGACCATGGCGCAGGACTTCGCCTTTTCGTTCACCGACGCCGAAACCACCATGAACCAGTTGTTGCATCAATACGAAGAGAAGCTCTTTTTGCATTCGGATCCGAATGAATTCGTGACCCTTGAAAAAACCCAGGAAATGGGCGAAACTTATTCGAACGTCAGTTTCAATGGCCAGATCACATGGTTACCACGTCCATTTATTTTCAGCATGAAAGCGCAGGCGCACAATCCCGTCGCCGGCAACAAGACCCGCAACGCGCGTAGCATTGTTTTGTACGACAACGCCGGCGAACATTTTCTCCCCGGAAAAGACACGGTGCTGCGTCCGTGCCATCACTTGGTTCATTCGCGCTGCCTGTTCTTTCTCCTCGATCCCACTCAGGACCCGCGCTTCAGAGCACGGGTCAACAGCGACGATCCGCAGGTTCGAGTCAAAGTCAGCAACGCGCGTCAGGACGTGCTGCTCAATGAAGCTGCGCGCCGTATTCGCCGCCATCTGGGACAAGGGCAGAACAAGAAAATCGCCAAGCAGCTCGTCGTGATCGTTTCGAAATTCGACGTGTGGAAAGACCTGTTGAAAATGCCGATACGTCCGAATCCAACGCTCAAATCTGCAAAATCGGCGGTCTCCGGTTTGGACGCACGGCACATCGAAGACGTGTCGTTCTCCGTTCGGGAATTGTTGAGAACCATCTGTCCGGAACTGGTCGTCGCGGCGGAGGATTTCTCGGATGACGTGACCTTCGTTCCGGTCAGCGCGCTCGGCCACAGTCCCACTGCTTGCAGCGATCCCGTGAAACCGGGCGGTACGGCGTTGCTCGTACGCCCTGGCGAAATCCAGCCTTTTTGGGTGGCGGTGCCGTTTCTGTATGCGCTGGCTCGTGCGGGTTATTTGTGTTTCGGCGCGTCCAAACCGGAGAGCCCCGAAACGGTTCTGCTTGCTGGTTCCGTCGGCGGCTTTTTGACCTGCGAATTTGCGGATGGAACGCAGTTGACGGTCCCGGAAAAATACGCGGGAAAGATCATTCACAATCCGGTCACGGGGAAACCGTTTATCGTGCCCAAGCCCGTTCCGTCCGAAGCTCAATCGCCTCAATAAAGGAGCGTCTCCATGGCGCTGGAATTAATCTACACGTCGGCCAAACAGGGTCTCAAGCCTGGTTCGCACGGTTTCTGCACCGTCGCCATGACGGCGGGGATGAGTGCCGCGCTGGCTGGGCGGCTGGAAACGATGAGCGGCTACCGCTTCGCCTTTCCGCCGTACGATCCCAAAGCGCATCTGAATCCGGTCAGTTTCGCGTGCTCCACGTTTGTGTTGGGCGGACGCAACTACACGGTGTTGTCGCGGATTTGCAGCGCGGGCTTCGATCACACGCAGCGCTCGAATCTCCTCGCGCATCACGTGGTTTTGGAATCGGACCCTCGCAACGTGGCGGGGCCCGCGTGGCAGGCGAGGCAACCCGGTTTTTTTGATAATACGTGGCAAGGCGATCCGCATCTGATCGACGCGCCGAAAGCCGTGCAGCCTCCGCCGCGTCCAGCGCAACCGGCGGCGGCATGGAGAACGCTTGCGGGTGCGGCAGGCTGGGCCGCCGTTCTGGCCGATTTCACGCTGGCAAATCCGAACGCGCCGGTCGCGCTGGTCTTCAATCCCGGCATGGACATGCTGCCGCTGATCGACGAAGCCCTGGCCCTGCTCCCGCCCGAACGGCGCTGGGCTATGTCGTACAACACGTACCTGACCGATCTGCTGGCGGGAACGACCTGCGCGTGGCGCTGCATGTTGCCGAGCGCGCCGATGTTGGTGGAAATGAAGCGCAACAAACAAGCGCTGGTGCTGGATTTCTCGTTGCCAAACGAATTCGCGGCCTCGATTGGCGATACGAAATTGGGCGATTTACAGACGTGGCTATCAAAGGCATCGGACCAAGGCGCACGTTTGGCCGAGTGCGCCGAAAACGGCAGCGACGCGTGGCCACAAGTGGCGCCGATTCGCGCAGCCAGTGCCGCGGTTTCAATGCCAAAATCACCCGTCTTTAACCCGTCAGAGAATGTTGCGGCAAGCGTGGCCGCGATGGGGGCGAAGATTGAATTTGAAAAGCCGGTGGCT
>JBAXUS010000357.1:0-4156 GCA_037129555.1 Planctomycetota bacterium | reverse complement strand
AAGAGAATATTCGGCTTCGCAGCAGGATCAGCCGCGTAGCTGCACAAGGCACCAAACAAAACCGCAACGAGTAGAATCCGTTTCATAAAATCAAGCTCCAGTTGATGCTCCTTACTACACCAAAGCCCCAAAAATGTCGGCCCAGTTCAAAATCCCCCTCAAAGCTTTACCATTGCCGTTTTCGCGTAAATTCGCGTAAATTCGCGGTAAAAAAATGCCCTTAACCGCGGACGGTTCTCTTTGGCTTTCCATTTGTTACATGTACAATTACAGTGAATCGAAACAGCCCAACTCCGTTGTGTGGATCCCGGTGAGGTGACGCCTGTCATGCCCTTCGAAAACCTTCGCGACTTTCTCGCGGCCATTGAAAAGCGCGGCGAACTGCTGCGCGTGACCGAACGCGTTTCGCCCATTTTAGAAATCACAGAATGGGCCGACAAGACCGTCAAAAAGAAGGGCCCGGCGTTGTTGTTTGAGAACGTCGAAGGCTCGACGATGCCGGTCGCGATCAATCTCTTCGGAACGCTCGACCGCACATCGCTCGGGCTGGGCGTCACCGACCTCGACGACATCGGCGATGAAATCGACGCGCTATTGCATCAGCGTCCGCCCGAAACCATCGTCGAAAAACTCAAGATGATTCCGCTCTTGATGAAGATTTCGAACTATCCGCCCAAGAAAGTCAGCAGCGGTCCGTGCCAGGACGTGATCTATCGCGATGATCAAGTCGATCTTGGAATTCTTCCCGCGTTGAAATGTTGGCCCGAAGATGGCGGACGCTATTTCACGCTGACGAACGTCTTCACGCGCAGCGTCGATGGCTTGCCGAATTGCGGCATGTATCGCTTGCAGATTTACGACAAGAACACCTGCGGTATGCACTGGCACATGCATCACGACGGAGCGCGCCATTTCCGCGACTACGAAAAACAAGGCAAGCGCATGCCCGTTGCAGTCGCTATCGGCGGCGATCCGGCCGTCGTCTACGCCGCGACAGCTCCGATGCCGCCGGGTATCGACGAAATGTTCCTGGCGGGATTCATCCGCAAGAAGCCCGTCGAAATGGTGCCGTGCGTGTCGCAGCCCGAACTCAGCGTCCCAGCACAATCTGAAATTGTCATCGAAGGCTATCTGGAACCCGGCGAACGGCGGCGTGAAGGCCCCTTCGGCGACCACACCGGTTTCTATTCCTTGGCCGATGATTATCCCGTCTTCCACGTCACAGCAATAACGCATCGCAAGAACCCGATTTATCAAACGATTGTCGTCGGCTTGCCGCCGATGGAAGACACGTATCTGGGAAAAGCCACCGAGCGCATCTTCCTGCCGTTCTTGAAATTGACGCTGCCCGAGATCGTCGATTATTGCTTGCCCGAATTCGGCGTCTTCCATAACTGCGCCTTCTTCTCGATCAAGAAACAATACCCGCAGCACGCGCGAAAATTGATGCAAGCGATTTGGGGTTTGGGCCAAATCATGTTTACTAAAATCATCATCGTCGTCGACGAACACGTGAACGTCCAAAACCAGGACGAAGTCCTCTTTCACGTCGGTGCAAACTGCGATTTTAGCCGCGATATTGAAGTCGTCAAAGGCCCGACAGACGTGCTCGATCACGCCAGCCAGTTCTATGGCTGGACCGGAAAATTGGGCATCGACGCCACGAAGAAATGGCCGGAAGAAGGTTTCACGCGCGAGTGGCCCGGCTATAATTTGATGGACGAAGCCGTCAAAAAGCGCGTCGCCGATCAGATGACGAAATACAAGCTCTAATTGTGAATGCGAGAACCCATTGATTTCTGAGACAGCCATTCCTCACAGCGAATCCACCCAGCGCAATGCCGGCGGAAAGTCAGCCGACGAAGTCCGCGAGATGTTCTCGCGGGTGTCGGAGCGGTACGATTTTCTGAATCACTTTTTGTCAATGGGCTTGGACATCCTGTGGCGTCGGCGAGCCGCACGAGAAGCCGTCGGCTTAGGCGCAGGCGACACCTTGGCCGACTTGTGCACCGGCACCGGCGATCTCGCGTTTGCGCTGCACTCCGTCGCTCCCAAAGCCCGGATCATCGCGCTTGATTTCACCTACGAAATGGTCGCGTTCGGCCCTAAAAAAGCAGCTCGAAAAAACGTGACTGGAATCGAATTCGGAATAGGCGATTCCTTGGCGCTGCCGTTGAAAGACAACAGCGTCGCGATAGCGAGCGTGGCCTTCGGAATTCGCAACGTCGCCAATTTAACGCAAGGCTTAAGCGAAATGGTCCGCGTCGTTCGCCCGGGCGGAAAAGTGCTCGTCCTCGAATTCACGAAGCCAACAGGCCTCGTGTTCGGACCGCTCTACATGTTTTATTTCAAACACATCCTGCCACTGATCGGCCGCATGATCGCCGCAACCGCAGGCGACGCCTACAAATATCTACCGCAATCAGTGCAGGCATTCGCAGGCCCGGAAGAAATGAGCGAACGGCTCGCCGCGCTCGGATTAAAAAACGTCCGCGCGATTTCGATGACATTTGGCACGGTCCATTTGTATATAGGACAGAAATCACTGTAGACTCGACTAAATAAGGAACGACACGATGAGATTAAGTGCGATGCTTCTGCTGGGATTGTGCTTGGTGGCGTGCAGTACATTTGCCGCAGACGCCCCAACTCCCGCACCGCGTGTCGGGAAGCTGCATGTGGGCTGGGCGCAACGAAATATTACGCCGACTCAACGCGTCAATCTCGCCGGACAATTCAGCCCGCGCATTACTAAAATCGCAGATAGTCCAGTGACGTTGACAGCGCTTGCCATCGAGACGCGCGAAGGCGACGCGTCACTCGATCAAGCGATTCTGATTTCATGCGACCTCTGCCTCATCCCCGATGCAATTCGACCGAAACTCCGCGCACTCCTCGAAGGAAAATTAAAAGGCTTCGACGTTCGCAAAATCATGCTGAACGCAACGCACACGCACAGCGCTCCGGACGTCGGGATTTTCAAATACGAAATTCCAAACGACGTCATGACGCCTGCGCAATACGTCGATTTTTTCCTCGAACGCGTCGTTGAAGCAGCCGTCGAAGCCTGGGACACACGCAAGCCGGGCGGCATGAATTATGGACTGGGTTACGCCGTCGTCGGCTACAACCGCCGCATGACCTACGCCGATGGAACCTCAGTGATGTACGGCGGAAACAACAAGCCAACATTTCGTGGAGTCGAAGGCTGCGAAGACCACACCGTCGAGACAATCTTTTTCTTTGACGACACGAAGAAGCTCAGCGGTGTCGCAGTGAATGTAGGCTGCCCGTCGCAAGTCGTTGAAAATTCAAACTACATCTCCGCGGATTATTGGCACGAAGCGCGGAAGGCATTGCGCGAAAAATACGGAAACGATCTGAACGTGCTCGGCTGGTGCGGAGCCGCAGGCGACCAGTCCCCGCATCCGCAATTCCGCAAAGCCGCTGAAGCTCGCATGCGCGCGGCTCAAGGCAAAACCTCCGAGATGCGCGCGATTGGATTACGCATCGCGGACGCGGTCGATTCCGCGTATCAAGCGATCAAAAATGATGTCGTGACCGATCTCCCGTTTGTGCATATAGTCGATGACCTGAAGCTCCCGGCGCGCAAAATTTCTGAGAACGAATATCGCTCTGCGAAGGCCTTGTGCGCTCAATTCAAAGAAAAGATCGACGGCAAAAGCAACCCGGTCGCCGCAAATTATTTGTTCTGGCACAGCATGGTCGTCGAGCGATTTGAGAAGGCCGTCGAGCATCCAACCTACGACGTCAATCTGCACACGATCGTGCTGGGCGAAGTCGCAATCGCCTCGAATCCGTTCGAACTCTACTTGGACTACGGCTTGCAAATGAAAGCGCGCAGCCGCGCGGTGCAAACATTCGTCGTTCAATTAACCGACGGATACGGCGGCTATCTGCCAACGCCGCGCGCCGTCTCAGGCGGCGGTTACAGCGCCATCCCAGAGAGCGGACAAGTCGGCCCCGAAGGCGGACAAGTCCTGGTCGACCGCAGCGTCGAACTGATTAATCAATCGATTAAAGCGAAGAAATAAATGTCTCTCGCAAAGGGGTGCATCACCGAACTTGCGGTTGCCATTCCCCCTCTCCCCTTGAGGGCAATGGCCCTAAGTTAAGATATTGAAACGAAAATGTC
>JBAXUS010000356.1:0-4157 GCA_037129555.1 Planctomycetota bacterium | reverse complement strand
TCAGGTATGCCTCCTGATAAATATGTAAGATAATTAGTGAACGGGGTAATATGTCGCTGCGCGTTTGTCATCTAGGTAAATATTATCCGCCCGCTCCGGGTGGCATCGAGACCCATTTGCAGACGCTCGCGCGCGCGCAGGTCGATCTCGGCTTGGACGTTCGTGTACTGTGTTTGAATCATCAGAGCAAGCCCGTCGCACCTGAGAACGATCACGGCGTCGACGTGCAGCGCTTCAATGACGCGTTTTCGGTATTCGAATTAAAACTGTGTCGCGAACTCCGGCACGCCATACGCCGTGCTCACGTGGATATTCTGCATCTGCATGTGCCCAATCCATCAATGCTGCTGCATCTCTTCGCCGCTCGTCCTAACGTGCCGCTCGTTGTGACGTACCACAGCGACATTGTGAAACAGCGAATTCGCGCGGCGCTGTTCCGTCCGATTGAACATTCAGTCTACAGACGCGTCGCGAAGATTCTGACGACCACTCCACTCTATGCGGCGGGATCGGAATTTTTGCAGTCGTATGTGGATCGGCTCGAAGTACTACCGATGGGCCTAGATTTGGAGCCGTATTTAAATCCATCCGAAGCGCATCGAGCGGAAGCCGCAGCCATTTCGAAAAAATATCCCGGCCCGATCTGGTTTTCGTGCGGCCGGCTGACCTATTACAAAGGCATGCTCACCGCGATCCGCGCGTTGCAACACATCGCCGGGACGCTGATCATCATCGGCAGCGGTCAGGAAGAGGATCCGCTTCAAACGGAAGTCCGCGCCTTGAAGTTAACCGAACGCGTTGTGTTCATCGGGCATGTGCCGACGGTGCAGGACATCATCCCCTATTATTTGGCTGCGACGGCGCTGTTGTTTCCATCCAATGCGCGCTCGGAAGCGTTCGGATTGGTGCAGGTCGAAGCGATGGCGTCAGGATGCCCCGTGATCAACACCGCGATTCCACACAGCGGCGTGCCATGGGTCAGCCCGCACGAAAAAACCGGCTTGACCGTCCCTGTCGATGACCCCAAAGCACTGTCCGCAGCCGCGCAACGACTGCTTGACGAGCCAGGCTTACGCGACCGATTTTCGGAGGCAGCTCGTGATCGAGTACAAGCCGAGTTCGACCACCGCGTGATGGCGAAGCGGTGTGTGGAGATGTATGAACGAACGCTTGCCGGAAGCAAGCGCGTATGAATGTTTTACATATCGGCGTGGGCAACATGTTCGGCGGGATCGAAACATTTCTAATCGACGTCGCGGCACACCGGCATGTGTGCCCGGAGATGAAACCGGCTTTTGCGCTCTGCTTCGAAGGGCGGATGTCCGAGTCGCTCCGCGCTACTGGCGTGCCTGTGTTGATGCTCGGAGCCATGCGCGCAAGTCGGCCCTGGAGTGTGTGGCGCGTGCGCAGGAATTTGAAGGCGCTGCTGAAATCAAATTCATTCGACGCGGTCATTTTTCACGGCACGTGGAGCTATGGGCTGTTGGCCGGGTCGATCAAGAATATTGGAGTCAAAATTGTACTGTGGTTCCACGCAGCATGCAGTGAATCGAATCGAGAAGACCGACGTGCATTGAAGGTTGAGCCTGACGCAATCATCGCCAACAGCCGGTACACAGCGGAAAGCCTGCCACGATTTTTTCCAAACGTCCACACATCGATTGTCCATTGTGTCGTCTCGCCACCAGATATCGGCGACCCGAAAATCGTTCGCGCTGAAATACGGGCCGAGTTAAAAACAGCGGATGACGCGGTAGTGATTCTGCAAGTTTCACGCATCGAAGAGTGGAAGGGTCATCGCGTTCTGATCGACGCGTTAAGCCAGTTATCTGGCCAAGCGAAATGGGTCTGCTGGATCGTGGGTGGGCCGCAACGGCCTAAAGAAGACGTTCTGTTCGACGAACTTAAAAGCAAGGCTAAGCAATTAAACGTGGCAGAGCGTGTCCAGTTTTTGGGCATGCGTCAGGACGTTCAGCGTGTGATGGCCGCCGCTGATTGTTTCTGTCAGCCAAACACGGATCCAGAACCGTTTGGGTTAGTCTTTGTCGAGGCGCTCTATGCAGGCAAGCCGGTCTTGACATCGGCGTTCGGCGGAGCGCTTGAAATCATCGATGCGTCATGTGGAATGCTAGTTCCACCCAATGACGCGAGAGCGTTGAAAGACGTCTTGTGCAAGTGGATCACGAATGAAAGTGCACGGTGCTCGCTGGGGCAAAACGGACCGGCGCGGGCTGCGGAATTGTGCGCACCGGTAAAGACGCTGTTAAAATTGAATTCTATCGTGAGGAATATATAATATGATCAAATCAGCTATTAAGAGTATCCTGTATGCAGTTGCGCCTGTTAAAACAACAGAACTACTGTCAGCTCGCGCCCGGGCGCATTCTCATCGCTTGATTAAGGAATGGGGAATTGATAAATTAAATCGAAAACTTATTGACCTGCTAGGGACAAAGGTACAATCGGGTCCTTTCGCCGGAATGCAGTTGACCCCAATGACTTTTTCAGAACATTTAGGTCCTTTTTTGCTGGGGTGCTATGAAGCGGAGCTTCATCCATGGTTGAATATAGTAAAACAGATACAGTTCTCACAAATAATTGACGTTGGTGCGAAATTTGGTTACTACGCGGTTGGTTTAGCCTTGAATCGACCTGAAGTTGAAACGATTGGTTTTGATACCGACGAATGGGCACGCAAGGCAATGATGGAAATGGCGGAAGCTAACTGTGTTGCGACACTTCGAATTGAGGGGTTTTGTAGTCCAAATTGGTTTAAACATAATTTGAAAACAAATTCGTTTATTATCAGCGATTGCGAAGGATACGAAGGTGAATTATTGTGTAGTATACCAATACCAGCTTTGAAAACAGCACACCTAATAATTGAAATTCATGAAATGTTTCAACCTGGCGTCAAATCCAGAATATATGAACATTATAAGCAAAGTCACGAAATTGAAATTGTTCAATCCTCGGTTCGCAATCCGCCGAATATAGAAGTATTGAAACGGATGTTGCCGAAAGAAATTGAACAGGCCATTCTTGAAATCAGGTGTGAGCAAGAGTGGCTATTTCTATCACCCAAAAAGTAATGACCATGTCTACGGGAAAAATGAGTAACTAAGAATAGAGCAGAATGGCGATCTTAAGCTATATGACCAACGGCATTTTCTGGTGTATCACCGCTTTTGTGACTTGTACGCTATTCGGTAGCCGGTCGACCGGACTTGGTCTTGGTGCGGTCATGATGTTTGGGTATATCTATGGCATCATGCGTGCCAATTTCCTGGACGGTTATTCCCATTTCGCGTTTGATTGCGGATTGATTGGATTTTATCTCGCCCAGTTTTCAAAGTCGGTTTCCGTTGAATCCCAGAACCGTTCCTATACAGCAAAAAACTGGCTGACCTTCCTTATTGGTTGGCCTCTCCTTCTATACATTGTACCTGTGAATCATTACCTTGTTCAATTGGTCGCATTGCGGCATATTGTATTTTTCCTTCCTGTTTTGCTTTTAGCCACGCGCATTCGGACGGCGGAACTTAATAAGCTGGCGTATTGGCTCGGGATTTTGAATATCGGCGCGTTCGTCATGGCAGTAATCCAATATATTATCGGCATTGAACCCTTTTTTCCACGCTCACAAGTCACTGTAATCATGTACCGTTCACATGATGTGACAACGAGTGAAGGGCAGTTTTTTCGCATCCCGGCAACCTTTACATCAGCACACGCATTTGGTGGGACGATGCTGATGACACTACCTCTTTTCTTAAACATGATGTCGGACCGATCGCGTTCCGCAAACACTCGCTTGTTTGCAGTCATCGTTTCCATTTTGACGATTCTGTCCATTTTTATCGCGGGACCGAGGCAACCGGTGGCGATGATGTTTGGGTTTGCCATCATGTTGCTGATTCTGCCGGGATTGAAGTCGTCTACAAAATCATCGTTGGCAATAGGCTTGGTTATCATTGGACTCGTCTGCGCCTATTATGTTGCTTCAGATGCCCGCATGCAGCGTTTCATGACTTTGAAAGATACGGAAATGGTTGAACGACGAGCAGCCGGAAGCCTCCATTTTTCGCTGATCGAGTGTTTCTGGACATATCCCATCGGAGTAGGTTTGGGCGGAGTGTTCGGTTCGAGTATGCCGT
>JBAXUS010000355.1:0-4217 GCA_037129555.1 Planctomycetota bacterium | reverse complement strand
TCGTGCACTTTGAGTCTTTGTGCGAGGCTGTTTGTCGGCCACTGAACGGTTACGTCCGTTGTATGTATGTGTATGATGACTTTTATTGTGCACGCGGCGACGATGCGAGCCAACAACTGCGTTTGTGGTTCTCGTCGCTGGCCTACACACTGTTGCAAACATTGCGGCGCGTGGGCTTGAAAGACACTCCGCTGAAAAAAAGCACAGTGCGGCACGATCCGACTGAAGTGACGCTGTCGAATTTTTTCCTAAAAATCAATAGAAAACGTTTACGCATGTGTTATATAAATGTAACTGTCGGCCAATTTTGAAGAGGTTTTTATATGAAATCATTTCGAACGCCGTTGACTCACCGGAATGAGACCGATGAGCGGATGACTCCAACACCTGCAAACGTGTGGAAGTCCGTCTCCTCGAAAACATTCACCGCTTATTCGAATGGACTATTTTCCCGGGCATTACTCTGGTCCGCAGGTCTTCTCGTGTGTGTGGCGTTTGTGTGCGTTAACCGCACAAGTTTCGCGGCGGACGAACCCCTCATTCTGGCGGTCCATCCCTTTTTGCCCGAAGCTGAAATCCGAACGCGATTTGCTCCATTCGTCGAATATCTATCCAAGGAGCTGGGTCGATCCATTCAAATTCGCGTCGGTGCCGATTACAACACGCACATCAAAGCCATTGGCAACAGCAAAGTGGACTTTGCTTACATGGGGCCAGAGTCTTATGTTAAGTTGACTCAACAATTCGGGCAGAAACCTTTGCTTGCACGCCTTGAAAGTGACGGCAAATCCGAACTCTTCGGGGTGATCGCCGTGCGGAAAGAGAGCACACTCAAGTCGTTTGCCGACCTTCGAGGCGTGAATTTTGCGTTCGGCGCTCGGGAATCCACCATGAGCCATCTCGTCCAGCGTTACATGATGATCAAAGCAGGATTTCCGAAGGGCTTGCCCGCCGAGCACAAATTTCTCGGATCACACCGAAATGTGGCCTTGGCCTTGCTCGCGGGCGACTATGACGCTGGCGCGATGTTGAAAAATGTTTTCGATGAATACGAGGCCAAGGGACTGCGCATGTTGGCGTTGACTCCGCCTACCCCTGATCACGTTTTCGTCGCACGTTCCGATATGCCGAAAGCGGACATTGAGAAAATCCAGCAGGCGATGCTTCGATTAAAAGATCAAAAGAACGGCCCCGCTATTTTGGACAAAATCCAAAAGGGAACCAATGCGCTGGGCCTCGTGAATGACAAGGACTATGATGGACTTCGCCTCATCTTGAACGCGGTCATGGAGGCGGACGCACAAAAGTGACGATGATGCACATACATCCACGAACACTCTGGCTGGCGGTTGCGGTCGTGATCACGTTGTTTCTGGCCGGCTCCGTTGGGCTGGCCAACAAACAGTGGCATCGCGAGAACTCGTTGTTGGAAAATGCGACCTCGGATGAGCTCAAACTTCTCGCATCCCTCGTTGAAAATGATTTGAGGCTTGGAGAGTATCAGCACGTCGACACCGTGCTTAACGAATGGGGAAAGCACAACCCGGAGGTGGTCACTCTCCAACTGATTGCGAGCAATGGATTCACGCTGGGTGAGTATCTGCGGAGCAACGCGGCGACGCGTAGCCTGACGCGGAAATTGCCGATTGAGTATTCCTATGCCGGAAAAGCACACCTGATCCTGATCAAGGACATGACCAAGGTCTACGACGCCTGGACAGCCATGATCCTGCAGTTGGTCGTTTGGGAGGGTATCACCGCGGCGATGATAATTTTCTTGACCCGGACGATTTTGCTCCGCCAAGAGGAGAACACCAAGATTATCGCACTCAGCGCATCGTTGCGGGAAAGCGAAGAACGATTTCGGCAAATGGCGCAGCAGCAGATTGCGATCTTGAACGCCCTGCCCGCTCATATCGCCTTGCTCGATCCGCAGGGCGTGATTATTTGCGTAAATGAAGCGTGGCGGCGTTTTGCCAACGCGAATGCGCTGCAAAGCTCCAATTGTGCCGTAGGGCAAAACTACATTGAGATCTGTGATCGCGCCCATGGTGAATATTCCAATGATGCAAGTACCGCCTCCTCGGGTATTCGTCGTGTGCTGTGTAGCGAGTTGACTAGTTTTGAAATGGAATACCCGTGCCACTCCCCCTCGGAACTACGCTGGTTCCGCTTTATGGTGACTCCGGTGTCTGAAAATCAGTGCGTGGGTGCCGTGCTCATGCACATAAATGTGACCGAGCGGCGCCTGGCGGAAGAGGCGCTTCGAGTAAGCGAGCGAAAATCGCGCGCCATCTTCGATCAGACATTTGGATTCATTGGCCTGCTGAAGGTTGACGGCACACTGATCGAAGTCAACCGTTCGGCGCTGGAGTTTGCTGGAACTTCCCATGAGCAGGTCGTGGGGCGACTCTTTTGGGATACCCCCTGGTGGAATCACTCGCAAGAAATTCAGGAGCAGATTCGAAAAGCCGTGCAAACCGCCGCGTCGGGGCAGTTGGTTCGCATCGAGACCACCCACCCAGTAGCGGACGGTACGACCCATACCGTCGATTTCTCGCTTAAACCGGTTCGCGACGAATCCGGAAAGGTGGTTCTCCTGGTGCCGGAAGGCCGCGACATTACGGAACTTAAACGTGCGGAACAAGAACGCGGAAAAATGGAACAACAGTTGTTCCAAAGCCAGAAGATGGATGCAATCGGCAAATTGGCCGGCGGCGTGGCGCACGATTTCAACAATCAGTTGAGCGTCATTCTGGGCTTTGCCGGCATGATGGTGCCTCATCTGAGTGACCCCAAATTGAAACGCTACGCCGAGAATATTTGCAAAGCGGCGCAACGCTCGGCTGATTTGACAAAAAACCTGCTGGCGTTCGCCCGTAAGGGGCAGTACCAAACCGTTCTTGTCCAAATGCACCCGATCATCGCCGAAACGATAGACATGCTGAATCGCACCATTGACAAGCGGATTACAGTCAAGCATGTGTTTAAGGCGGGATCGGACCTCGTTCTCGGCGATCCATCCCAGCTCCAGAATGCTTTACTGAATCTGGGCGTAAACGCCCGTGACGCCATGCCGAAGGGCGGAATGCTGGTCTTCGAAACCGAAAACGTCGAAGTCAGCGGCAAGTTCATCGCCCGGCATGGCGATGAAATTCAGCCGGGTTCGTATATCAAAGTCAGCGTGAGCGACACGGGAACGGGCATGACGGAAGAAGTAAAGAAACATCTTTTCGAACCCTTTTTCACAACCAAGCCCGTGGGAAAAGGCACGGGCTTGGGTTTGGCGTCCGTGTTCGGCACGGTCAAAAATCACAGAGGCACACTGGATGTTTATAGCGAATTAGGTCACGGCTCGACATTCAAAATATACCTGCCGTTGGTGGAGCATCCCAAGGTCGAAACGAGTAAAACGAACTACGATCTTTCACCCGAAAAGATGAATGCCTTGAAGAATCTTCGCGTGTTATTCGTTGAAGACGAGGAAATCATACGCCTTATGTTCAGAGACATGATCGAATCCACTGGCTTGGAGTTTCTGGAGGCCGAGAATGGCCGTCAAGGAGTCGAAATTTATCAGAAACATTGGCAGCAGATAGACGTCGTGATTCTGGACATGATCATGCCCGAAATGGACGGTTCAGACGCGTTTCGTGCCATGAAAAAGATCAATCCCAACATCAAAGCTCTGGTCGCAACGGGATACAGTTTGAACAACGAAATCCAGCAAATTCTCGATGAAGGCGTACGGGATTTCATTCAAAAACCATTCATGATCAATGGGTTGATCGATAAAATTCTTCAGACAAAGTTATAGGATGCCTACGAGGGAAAGAAGTGGACAGAGTATGGCAAATATTGTTATGGACTGCCCACAATATTTTCAGCAACTTCACTGCAATGGGTGCATCACCGGACTTGCAATCGGCATTTGCTGTCCCCCCTCTCCCCTTGAGGGAGAGGGTCGGGGTGAGGGGTAAGCGTGGATTCATTCCAACGCATGGGATTTATCCACGCTTACCCCTCACCCCGCGAGACGGTACAGCTGTATCGTCGGACCTCTCCCTCAAGGGGAGAGGGGAACAGCGCCGCAAGTCCGGTGATGCACCCCACTGCAATGGAAGAGCCGAACAGGATTATGACGGTTCCTTTTTAATAGGGAAATATATTTTGGTAATGAGATTGACAAATGGGTAGGTGGGAACGTTTATATAATG
>JBAXUS010000354.1:0-4263 GCA_037129555.1 Planctomycetota bacterium | reverse complement strand
CAGCCGGCCGTATAGAGATCGTGGCGCATCATTTTCTTGGCTTCCGCTGTGTAATCGGGCTTTTCGGTCAACATGCCCCAGCGGCGATGCTGGGCCATGAACCAGATGGCGTGGCTCAAGTAAGGGACGGATGCGTTGCGTTCAAAGAAGCGCATGTAGTCCGGGTCCTTTTCGATCGGAGTACCGAGCGTATGAATGTAGTCGCCCAGCAAGCGACCGAGGATCACTTCTGATGCGCAGTTGACGTATTCGTTTTTGCCGACGATCTGCGCGGCTTCCGGGCGGTTTTTCAGGTCATCGAGCCATTGCGATGCTTCCAACGTGGCTGCGATCAAGGCGGCGCAGGTGTTGGGATTGGCTTTGGCAAAATCTTCAGTCACGCCGAGAACTTTTTCGGGGTGATTCTTCCACATGGCTTGCGTCGTAGTGGCGGTGCCACCAATGCCTTCGATGACGGCGCGCGCGTTCCACGGTTCACCGACGCAATAGCCGTCCATGTTGCCGGTCTTCATGTTGGCGACCATCTGCGGCGGCGGGATGGTGATAAGCTTCACATCTTTGTCGGGATGGACGCCGCCGCTGGCGAGCCAGTAGCGCATCCACATGGCGTGAGTGCCGGTTGGGAAGGTCATCGCGAACGTGTACTTGGCTCCCTTTTCAGCGACTTGCTTCTTGACATCTGCGGGCGTCTTGATCCCGGCGTCGAGCAGCGTCTTTTTGAGGGTGATCGCTTGGCCATTGATATTGAGACATTGCAACGCGCACATCGGAACTTTTTTGGTAGGGCTGCCGACATCGCCGACGCCGAGTGTGGATGCGACGACCATGCCGAGGAGGATGTGAGAGCCGTCGATTTCGCCTTTTTGAATGGCGTCGCGTGTGGCTCCCCAGCTGGCCATTTTCTTGATGCGAACGTTCAAGCCGTACTTTTTGTAGATGCCTTTTTCAGAGGCAATCACGAGTGGAGAGCAGTCGGTCAGTGGGATGAAACCGAGCGTGATGTCGGTTTTTTCAGGTTTGCCGTCAGCGAGTGCTTTGCGTTGGGTGAAGGCACCGGACGCGAGCGCACCGCTGGCGATGCCAGCGAGCTTGAGGGCCTCGCGGCGGGACATGGATTTGGATGGTTCTGGATTGCGAATCGGCACAATTCTCTCCCAAAGATTTTAATTTTTCCGTCCGCATGATTCCGAACTCGGACGGATGCAAACGCGAGGCACGTGGTCTGACCCGCGTTATAACTTCTTTTGTAAGGGAGCTAACTGCAACGGTTGTGCCAGACGGAGGCGGTGGTGAAACAATGCGCAAGTTGAGCACTCTGCTAGGGCTGCATAATGCACTTGTTTCATAGGAGAAATAATTATTCGCCTTGGCGTTATCGCGTCGTGCACTTTGTTTGAAAACGCGCAGCAAGACGCAACAGACTGGTGAATTCAGGGGTGTATGATCAAATCAAATCAGACACCACAAGTCGTTCAGGGTGCTCGAAAAACAGCAGCGGGTTGATGGCGAAAAACGATGCTGACGCGGTGATTTGAGAACGATCTTACTTTCGTGCCTTCCATCCGTAAAGGCCCGTGGATTCCAAACGAACGAACCGATCCATACCGCAAGAAGCTCAGAATGATAGAAGACATTTCGAACGAACCCTTAAGTGGCTCATCTCATGGTAATGAGTTAGCGGAGTGAATAGCAAGCCTCTTCCTGCCCGCGCGGTTACAGCGAGGGTGGTCGGTCAGGGAGTGGCGTCTTGTCGCTAGTGCGATCCATGTCTTTGACATGGGCCGCCCGGCGACGAACACAAAACCGCGTGCGCGAAACCACTTGTTATGCCGCCCCGGTGGGGCTCAGGGCGTTTTCGATTTCATGACCTAGGCCTTACGGCCTAGGCTACATTATGTCGCCCCGGTGGGGCTGGAAACGGTGCTTGTTTTTTGTGGAGCAAAGAAACGCTATCGGGAACGGGAAGTCCATCGCGAACACCAGCATAAAGTTCAGCGACCGTGATCACAGACACGAATAAAGGTGCGGTCAACTTATCGATAAAATTAATTGCTTCAGAGCGCCCTCGGAGATAATCGACAAGAACATCGGTATCGATTAGCAAAGGTGCTTCGACAACAGTTATGGCTTTGGTTACACGTGATCGTTGCGATCAAATTCGGCTCGCATTTCATCGACGGATGGCAGGTCTGTGCGGTTCTTCCACATGCCGCGAGCTTGTTGGAGCGCGGCTTGGCGCTGAGTCACTTTAAATTGATCGAGGTATTGTGCGATGGCATTGTGTAGCAATTCGTCGGGTGACTTTCCAGTTTGCAGGGAAAGTTCACATAGCGAATGCATTTCTTGTTCGGAAAGTGAAACCAACGACGCAGCCATGGCGAACCTCCCATTTGATCCGGTCTTAGATCCTACACTTAAATGTCAGCTTCAGCAAGGTCGCCAGCGGCGAAAGTGGACGGGAAAGTTGAGAGGTCAAGGTGAGGCTTCTTGTCGCTGGCGTGACCCATGTCTTCGAATATGATGTTCAGCGTTAATCAATTACTCTAAGAATGGAACCCCTTAACGATGCCAACGATTGAACTCGCTACTTCTATTGCGGCACCTGTTGAGCGTGTGTTTGATTTGTCACTTAGCATCGACCTGCACATGCACGCCGCGTCCAGCACGGGTGAGCGCGCGATTGCTGGTGTCACGTCCGGTCTGATTGGACTTGGGCAAGAGGTGACGTGGCGCGCGAGGCACTTCGGGATCTGGCAGACGCTCACGGTACGTATCATCGAACATGAGCGCCCGACGCATTTCTGTGACACCATGTTGCGCGGTGCGTTTAGTAGTATGGTGCATCATCACTATTTTGATCAGACTGATAGCGGTACTCTGATGCGTGATGTGTTTACCTTCCGGTCGCCGCTCGGGATTCTGGGTCACATCGCTGATATTCTTTTCCTGACGCGCTATATGAAATCGTTTCTTCTCCAGCGCAATCACGTCATCAAAACAACAGCTGAGTCTGATGAATGGAAAAAATACATTCGTGATGTGTGATGCGTTTTGGGAGAAAGGGCACGGAGCAGGGTACTGCTCTGTGGCACACGGCATACAGGAAAACTGAACGATGAGAAATTTCGTGTTGGTTCGTGCGGTATTTTTACTAATATTGGTGCTCGGTTGTGGTGGCGTATGGGCGGAGGAGGCGGTTGTTCCTCTTGATAAATCTGCTTCTGTGACGGGGCGGTTTTTTGATGCTCATGTCCACTTCAATGATTGTAAGGCGGGGGATCTGGAGAAGGTTGCCGCTTGGATGCAAGCCAACAATGTTCAACGCATCATCAATCATCCGCTGGCACAATCGCGGCCTAAGAACGAAGCGGAACGGGCGCAGCAGGTGATCGCGCATTCGGATTGGTGGAAGAACCTGCCGGATGGAACCTGCGACCGGTTGCTGGAAACGTATCCGAATCTCTACGCGGACATTTCGTGTACTGTGGGGCGGAGTGTTATTGGTCGGGACACTAAATTTGCGCGGGAGTTTTTCATTCGCCGAGCGGACAAGCTGCTGTTTGGCACTGACAGCGGGTGGTGGTCGTTGGGCAAGGAGAAAGGTCGTGCGCCAGAGTTTGCACTTATTGATGAGCTGAAACTACCGAAGGATGTGGAAGAGAAGATTTGTCGGGGGAATGCGGAGCGGTTGTTTGGGCGTGGGGATGTACGGCCGTGAAGAAGGCGAAAATTTGATTGAAAAATGCAGGGGCGATTCGTTGTATTTATAGGACGATTGAAAAGATGGGTAGGTGGGAGGAGTTCTGGATATTGATATAATATATCTATTCAGGCGAACCACTACCGGTAGTGGGTGGTGGCGGGGCGGCACCGTGCACGTGTGCATGTTTGGGAGCGGGTGTAGTGCGAAGCTGACCCCTCACCCCGCGAGACGGAACGGCTGTCTCGTCGGCCCTTCCCCTCAAGGGGAGAGGAGAACAGCGGGGCCGCTTACTGGCGTGCGCGGCTCTTGAAAATGCGCACGATGTGATTGTTTGGGAGCGTGAATGGGATGGAGCTGGAACTTCGAACGGCTACGGTTGACGATATTCCGGTGCTGACGGCGCTGATACAGGCGTCGGCTCGGGGGTTGAGTGGGGCGGATTATAGTTCGGAGCAGATTGAGGCGGCGTTGAAATCGGCTTGGGGGGTGGATTCGGAGTTAGTGGGGGATGAGACGTATTTTGTGGTCGAGGTGGGCGGGCGGATTGTGGCGTGTGGTGG
>JBAXUS010000353.1:0-4291 GCA_037129555.1 Planctomycetota bacterium | reverse complement strand
CTGATGTTCGCCCCACTCATGAAAAAGCGCGCGACATGTATCTGCTCGCCCTGGGACGCGAACCCATGTCCGACGAATTGCGCGACGCCATGGCGTTTTTCGCCCGAAAAGAGGAAGGCAAAAAAGTCGGCGACGAACTCACCAAAGCCAAGCGCCAAGGCTGGGAAGATTTCCTCTGGGCCATGGTCAACACCAAAGAATTCTTATTCAATCACTAACCTGCTTTCCTAATACATCGTGGCATTCAATATGGAGTGTGCAGTGCGACTATCGACCGTCCTCATTTTAACACTCGTGCTCGGAGCAGCGTCCACTCGCGCAGTGGAATTTATTCCGCTGCCGGCCCCCGAACTGACCCATCTCGCGCCGCTCGGCGGGCAGATCGGCACGACTGTTGACGTCACAATCACGGGCCAGCATCTCGACGGTGCTTCAGCGCTTGTCTTTGCCGATCCGGCCATCACGAGCGAACCGAAATTGGATGCCGCGAAGCAACCCGTTCCGAACGTGCTCGTCGTCCACTTGCCCGCGACGCTTAAATCCGGCATGGTGGATGCGCGTGCGCGCGGAAAATTCGGACTCTCCAATCCGCGCCGTTTCTGCATCGGCTCGCTGCCTGAAATCGCCGTGCCAACTCCCGCCGCGTCCCAGGACAAAGCGATTGAAATCAAAGTAAACTCCGTCGTCAATGCCACGACCACAGCAGGCGCGCGCAGTTGGTTCAAATTCCACGCGCAGCCAAAGCAATCGCTCTTCATCCGCATCGAATCTCCCGACACTCGCTTCGAACCTCAGCTCAACGTGACCGAAATATCCCGGCGCGAATCTCTGCGCGGAACGTCCGAACTCACGTTCACACCCCAAACCGAAAGCGACTACCTGATCGAGCTCCACGATCTGCTCTATCGCGGCGGAGCCGACTGTCGGTATCGCCTGATCGTCTCAACCGAACGCGCGACATCTCAACGCCCCGACGCGATGGCCTCTAGTTTTATTGAAGACGCCGAAATTCAGCGCATTAACACGCTCGCGTTCTCGTCCCCGAACGATGCTCCAAACACGCTCGCACTGACTCCGCCCTGCGAACACATCGGCCTCTTTCCGTCCGGCGGACAACCCGTCACGTTTAATTTCAGCGCCAAAAAAGGGAGTGTGTTTTGGATCGACATTCTGTCACACCGCCTCGGCCACATCACGGATCCCGAAGTGGTTTTATCAAAGGTGGATGGGCCTTCAGGCAAAGACGAAAAGCTAACCGTTATTGCCGAAGTGCCCGACGTAGAACCCAGCGCGAGTGGAGCCGGTTTCGCACTCAACATGCGCGACGGCTCCATCCGCTTTGAAGCCAAAGAAGACGGCGCGTACCGCCTGTCGTTGCGCGATATTTTCAACACCGCGCCCTCCAGTCCCCGCTTGCCGTACCGCTTGAACATCCGATCTGCCACGCCTGATTTTCAACTTGTCGCCGTCCCCGATCAGGGTCCGCGCGCGCGACCTCCCATTAATACTCACATCACTCCCACGACTGTGCGCAGAGGCGGCGTCACTTCCTTCCGTGTCTTCGTTCAACGCCAAGACGGATTTGTCGGCGACATCGCATTGAAGGCCGAAAATCTTCCCGCTGGAGTGACGTGCCTCGGAGCCATTCTCGGGAGCGGCGATGAATGCGCATCACTTGCTTTCTATGTAGCCGACAACGCCGCGCAGGGATTCAGCCTCATCCGCGTCTCCGGCACTGCGAAAATTAACGGTCAGGACGTGACACGCACCGCGCACACCGGCACGCCTATCTGGACCGTCACCGACACGCGCCAGGACGCGTTCCGAGCGCGCCTCACGGACTCCATAAGCCTCGCCGTTCTCGCTGAAGAAGCACCGATGCTGCTCGAACTCGAAACGCCCGGGATGATCGACGCTGCGTTCAATGCGAAAGTCTCGCTGAAACTCAAAGTCACGCGGCGCAGCGGCTACGAGGAACTCGTCAAAGTCCGAGCCTTCGTCCTCGGCGATCAGGACAAAGCCGCCGCAAAGGAATACGACATCCCACCGAAAGTCACGTCCGCAACGATTGAACTCGACCTCGCCGCTCTCGGAGCCAAACCCGGCGAACACACCTTCGTACTGCACGGCAACGCTGAACGCGTGAAGTATAAAAAGAACGCCGATGAAGTTCCCGCCGCTGAAGCCGAAACAAAACGCCTGGCCGCCGAAGCCGCGACAGCTGCAGCAGCGTTAAAGAAATCCCAGGACGCGATGGCTCCGATGAAACAGAAAGCCACCGACGCCGAAGCCAAACTCAAAGCGGCCACGCCTGCCGACAAAGCGACTCTCGAAGCCGCTATGAAAGCCGCAAAAGACGAACTCGCCGCCGCCGAAAAAGTAGTCAAGGAAGCGGATATAAAATCAAAAGAAGTCACCCAGGCCAAAACTAAAGCGGAGCAACGCTCCACAGAATTAGCGAAGACGGCCCAACCCAAAGACATGACCTTCGTGCTCGTTTCAAAACCCATTCACATCCGCATCGCTGAGGCACCCGCGAAAAAATGAGGACTTCTGTGTACGCACATTTTAAAGCGGCCCTGCTCGCTCTGGCACTCCTCGTGCCAGCCACCTTCGCCGCGCAACCGCCCATTGACGTTGTCGCTACGAACCGCGCAACGCCGGTTGATTTTGATGCAGACATTCTGCCGTTACTCAAAACCAGCTGCATTTCGTGTCACAACAAAACCACCACGAAAGGCGAGCTGAATGTCGAGACGCCCGACCTGATCCGACGCGGCGGTGAAAGCGGTCCCGGCATCAAGCCCGGCAAAGGACTCGGCAGCCTCCTCGTCCGTGTGGCAGCGCACCACGAAGAGCCACACATGCCGCCGAAGGACAACAAAGTCAAAGCACCGAACCTCGCGCCCGCGCAACTCGGCCTCCTGCGCCAATGGATCGACGAAGGCGCGAAAGCTTCCGCGAGTAGCGAGCACAAAATCGCCTGGGAACCCGTGCCCGATTCGTTCAGTGGCATCTATGCCGCGGCATTGACTCGTGATGGACACTACGCCGCATGCAGCCGAGGCGGACAGATTTTTATCTATCACATCCCCACGCGAAAGCTCGTCGCTCAACTCACCGACGACTCGCTCGCTTCAAAATCACCCGCGCCCAAAAACGGCATCGCGCATCGCGACAGCATTCCGTCACTCGCTTTCAGCCCCGACGGAAAACGCCTCGCCAGCGGCAGCTTTCGCGAGATTAAAATCTGGCTTCATGACGACGCGATCACGTCCCAACAACTCCCTGCCGACGCGGCTCGTAAAACAGAACTTGCCGCGAAAGCTCCGCCCTCGTCCGGCACGTTTGAATTCGATGTCCCGGCGACGAAGCAAAAGTTGACCGTCGCCAAAGACGGCGCGATCACACTTTGGGACGCCGAGAAGAAAACTAAAGTCCGCGAACTCAAACACGGCGCTGAAATCAACGCCGCTGCGGCGAGCATCAACACGGACCGCATCGCCACTTCAGGCGTGACCAATACAGTGAAAATCTGGGACGTCGCCAATGGCGTGATGATCGCTGAAATCAAAGGCGAACGCGCAGCTACTGACGCCGCCACCGAGGCCGCTCGCAAATCCGACTTCCTCACGAGCGAAACCGCGTACCGAAAAAGCGACATCACGAGCGGCGAAGCCGACCTGAAAAAAGTCGAAGACCGCATTAAGAAAATCAATGAAGACACCAAGACCGCGCAAACCAATGTTGAAGCTAAAATCAAATTGCGCGACGAGGCTGCAAAGGTCAAAGCGGACACCGAAAAGGCCACGCCTGTCCCAGCCAATTTCGACGTCCCCGACGAAGCCACTCAAAAGATCCGCACCGATGCTGCGACCAAGCTCGCTGACGTGGTCAAGAAATTCACAGAGGCCGAATCCCTCGTCGTCCGCGCGAAAGATTCCGTCACGAATCTTCAAAACGATTTGAAGAATGCTACCGAACAAATCGTAAAACAAACTAAAGCCATCGCTGACGCCAAGGCAGCAGCTCAAGCCGCGGAGCAACTTCAAAAAGCTGCTGAAGCAGACGCGAAAAAAGTGCTCGAAGCCGCGAACGCTCAACAAAAAGGTGTCCGCGCGCTGGTCTTCTCGCCCGATGGTTCTCAACTCGCAACCGCCGCAGACGACGGACGCCTTCACGTCTGGAGCGCCATTGACGGCACTGCACTGCGTACACTTCCCGGCTGCGGCCCCACTCCGACTTCGTTGCGCACGCTGACGTGGGACGCGTCCGGAATCACGGCCACCGC
>JBAXUS010000352.1:0-4297 GCA_037129555.1 Planctomycetota bacterium | reverse complement strand
CGGAAGAGCCTGCAATCGTCGAACACAAAATAGACCCAGCGCCGAGGCGGCGCAACCGAGCGTCTTGAAATTCGCTCGGATCTTCAGCCATTGCGATGTGAACGGACGATGGAACACAACGAACAGCGATCGGCCAAATTGAGCCGCGTCTTGGCAGCAGCCAACGACACCGGTTCTGCTCAGAAGCTGGAGCATGCGCTGGCATCGTGGGACATCCGCACTGTCTGTATCACGACAACGCGCGCCGAAGCGCTCGCAGCACACCGCAGCGACAGTCCGTTTGATCTCGTGATTGTTGACTGCCACGCAGCCTGCGGAGATGCGTTCGAATTGATCTCGACGTTCCGAGTCAAGGGTGAGCGCGCGCCGATTCTTGTACTCATGGAAGACGACAGTATCGAGTCGCTGAACTGCGCGCTTCACGCGGGTACGGATGATGTGCTGCAAAAACCGTACGATCTGGCGAGCCTTCGCAGCGCCGTGTCGTCGTTGTTTGCGCGCTCAAATGAACGCGAGAAATTCAATGGCAGGACGCTCACCGCGCCGCTGCATGGAGCGGACGTTCGCGTGTTGGGAGACGGCGACGACACGACACTGACGCTCACGGCTCCAACGCATTCGGCGCAGCTCGATAGTTTTCAACGCGTCTGTGAACGGGTGGCTGCGCGCGGGCTGCCGGAATCCGAACGCATGCACTTGCATCTCGCGCTCGAAGAGTTGTTGCAGAACGCGCGCGAATGGGGCAACCGGTTTGATACGTCGAAGCACATCCGTTTTTCATTCACGCCCAAAAGCGATCGCGTGATGTTTGGGATCGAGGATGAAGGCGACGGCTTCAATCCTGCCGATATTCCGGATCCCAGCATCGACCCGTTGGCACACATCAAGCGGCGTATTGCATCGGGCAAACGTATCGGCGGTTGGGGACTTTTTATCGCTCGAAAAAGAATGGATAAAGTTGCGTTCAACGCGAAGGGCAACGCGGTATACATAACAAAACTATTTCAATCCGCACCATCCCTTGATGATGCGGATCTCGACATTTAATGACGTCATTTACGGACATCGTGAAAGGTTAGTTTTATGGACGAAGTCGTGGCCGTTGATTTGGGCGGGACTAATATTCGAGTGGCGCGGGTCGATGCAACGGGGCGGATTCTCGCACGCGGTAAAGTGCCTACTCTGGCGAGCGAAGGCATGGACGCGGTGATGGGGCGGATCGCGGAATTGGTCGCGAGCGTCAAGTCGCCCGCAGTCAAAGCGGTGGGATTAGGCACGCCGGGCGTCCCCGATCCGGTCACTGGACGTCTGCGGCTTCCTGCTGTGAACATCGCGGCGAGCACGGATTATCCGCTCGGTGGCGAACTCGCCGCGCGAACGGGATTGATGGCTGCGTGTGACAACGATGGCAACCTCGCGGCGCTGGGCGAAAGCTGGCTGGGGTCCGGGCGCGGCGAAGCGGTCGTGATTATTTTTGTGCTGGGAACCGGCATCGGCGGCGGGCTGGTCATCGACGGAAAACTGTACCACGGCAACCACAATCTTGGGACCGAATTCGGACACGTATCGATTGACTTCGAAGGCCGTCAGTGCGGATGCGGCGGGCGCGGCTGCGTGGAACGCTACGCATCGGCCTCGGCGCTGGGACGCGACGCGCGCGAGTTCCTCGCCAGTGCGGCACCGTCTGCGAAGGATTCGCTGCTCTGGAAAAAATGCGGCGGCGCGGCGGGACTTGAATCGATCGACGCGCAGATGGTGTGCGACGCCGCGCGCGAAGGTGATGCGGTCGCGGAGTTCCTGCTGGACCGCTGCTGCCGCTGGCTCGCATGCGGCATCGGCTCGCTGGTCAACGCATTGAATCCCAGTTGCGTGATCATCAGCGGCGGGATGTCGGCGGCCTGCGATCTGATCATCCCGAAGCTCGAACGTGAGATGAATCTCGGGCGCGGCTTCGGCCCGATCTGGCACGACACAAAATTTAAACCCGGGATTCTCGGCGATGACGCCGGGTTGTTGGGCGCAGCGAAGCTCGCGTTTCAAAAATGCGGAGTGACTCTTTAACAGCCATGGCTTATCCGATTTCGGTCGTACAACTCGACATCGATTATGCGCATCCGGCGATCAACCGCGAGGCGGCGTTGGCACTGACAGCCGACGCCATCGCGCGCGGCGCACGACTGGTGGTGCTGCCGGAGGCGTGTGTCAGCGATTATTTTCGTGGGACTGAAACGCTCGCCGAATCGATCCCAGGGCCATTGACGGAGTCATTTGCCCAAATCGCCGGGAGCGCGACGATTGCGTTGCCGTTGCTTGAAAAAAGCAGCGACGGAAGCGTCTTCAGTTCCTGCGCGTTGATTCGATCGGATGGCGTGACGGGCGTCGCGCGGAAGACGCATTTATTTTACGACTCATCGGGTCTCAATTTATTTCGCGATGACGACATGATTCGCGCGGGCGATGACTTGACGGTCTTTGATGCTGGCGATATGCGTGTGGGAATCGTGTTGGGATTCGACGCGGACTTTCCTGAAATATTCCGCACGCTTGCGTTGAAAGGAGCTGACGCGATTGTTGTCGCGCTCAACGCGGTCGAGCCGGACATCGAGTTTTTGCGCGGAATGGCCAAGCGCAATCGTGTCGCGATTGCCGTCGCAAATCGTGTTGGATTCAAGCGCATTTACCCGGCCGCTCCGGAATACAGCGCGGCAGCCTCACCGATTTTGCAGGACAAGCGCGGCGAATTTTTGATTCGCTGTAAAGGCGGCAGCGCGATCATCGGACCGGACGGCAGCATTGTCGCTGCACCCATCGCGCACGAGCCTGAAGGCGGCGATAACACAGCGATCCCGGCGCGAGTCAAAATTCCACGCGGGCATTTTCAAGAGGAATCCGTGTTGACAGCAGCGTTTGTCATCGACGAATTACGCGTACAACGGCTTACGCATTCATTTGTGACGGCGCGGCGCGTTGAGTTGTATTCAGAGAAATAAAGCGAGCTGAATTTCGCTTATTGCAATTCACGCAGTTCCAAGGGTCCGTCGCTCTCCGGCCAGATTCGAATTGAATGGTTGCGATACAGATCGTCGAGGCGTTGATAGTCCTGGGGCGATAATTTCAGATACGCTGGGAAAATATCGTCCGGCCACAGCGCCCGGTACTGGATGAAATTCTTGTCGCGGATCAACGCCCATTTCATCTTGTCGCTGCGCAGTTTGAGATTCTCCGATTCGTTCCACCGGACGAATTCCCATCTGCGTTTGTCTTCGGACAATGTCAAGGCGTACGACGTGTCCAAACGCAACCACTCCAAGTAGTGGAAATACAGATGCGTGATGCCTCGCTGTTTCAAATACGACAGTGCCTCCGCAGTCGATGTTGTTTTGTGCAACGCTTCTTCGAGGAGCGATTCGTTGAAGACGACTGAATACGACGGCGTGCGTTCGCAATAAAAAGTCTGCGCCTCGCCAATGAACAGGACTCGAGATGTGGGCGGAAGCGACGCGTGAGGCACTGTCCCGGCGAGCGCGAGGACAGGCACTTCCGGGATTTGGGCCTTCGCGATGTCGATCAGCGACGCGTTCCCGGCGACGCCGACGCGCGACGACATTTCGGTCACCCAGCACAATTGGATCGGCCCGAACATCATCACGGCAAAGCAGCACAATCCGACAGCGATATTGCGCAGCCCTTCAATGCGCCAGATCCGTCCAAATCCGAGACCGCCAAGCGCGGCCAGTGCGGTCAGATGCGGATAGAAAAATCGGTTCAAGCGGTGGCTGAAAAAGTACCACGCAAGCAGGTCCACCACGAAAACAAACGCGACGAAGAGCGTCTCTGCATTTGAAACCGAAGCGAATCCCGGGACGGCGAAGAAACAGACCTGTGGGCCGCACGCAATGTCCTCGGGATAGCGCGTACGAAATCCCGGCATGAGTTGCTTCAGAGTGGCGGCAAACGCGCGCCAGGATAATTCGCCGGTTCGGACGGCGGCTTCGAAATGGTCGAGGCGATCTGGAATGCCGCTGGCTCCGGCGATCCGTCGGCGCATGACCAGGCCGAGCGGATGGAGCGGATCACCGGACGCCCAGCCATTGCGGACGAGCCATGGTGCGAACACGAGCAACGCGGACATGCTGAGTTGCCCCAGGACGACCACGGCATCAAACACCGTGCCGACGGACAGACAGAATCCCGGCAAAAAAACAGCGAGCGGAGCGAGTGTAAAAATCAAGCCGGTGTATTTCGCGCCGCTGCACAAACCGGCGAACAGTCCTGCGCAGATCAGCCAACCGGTTGG
>JBAXUS010000351.1:0-4335 GCA_037129555.1 Planctomycetota bacterium | reverse complement strand
CGTTAATCGTCGAATGGTCACTGTGAAATCAAAGCGGTTGGCTGTCATCCCTGCGGGATGAGAGATTGAGGTGGGACATTTTCCGGTGGTGTCGGCCGGGTACGGCCTCGACCACCGGCTAATGGCTTGGAACCCTTCGGGTTCGCGGACAACGGTGGTACTTTTTTGCATTGATACATGATCAGCGATTACGAGTTCGGTGTATTGGATATCCCGCAGGGATTGGAGCCATTAGCCGGTGGTTGAGGCTGGAAGCCGATACCACCGGACTTGTGGCGCGAAGATTTTGCATCCCAGAGGGATGCCAGCATGTGTCGAGGATTGCGCCATGGCATCGACCTACCTGAGCCTCCATTATCATCTTGTATTTTCAACTAAAAACCGGACTCCTTGGATTCGCTCCGACATTCGTGCGCGGTTGCATGACTATCTTGGTGGCACGGTGAATGGGTTGAATGGGTATTCGCAGATTGTCGGCGGGGTGGACGATCATGTTCATTTATTGGTCGGATTGAAGGCGACTCATTGCCTTTCTGATTTCATGCGGGAATTGAAGAAGGCGTCGTCGATATGGATGCATGAGACCGTCGGTCTGCGCGAATTTGCGTGGCAGGAAGGGTATGCGGCGTTCACGGTGAGTGCATCGACGCGGGCGGGTGTTCATACGTATATTGCGACGCAGGAAGCGCATCATGCTGAGAAGACATTTCGCGAGGAGTTGGTAGAGATGTTGAAGCGGGCTGGGGTGGCGTATGACGAGCGGTATTTGGATTAGCGCGATTGGCTAGCATCCCTCCGGGATGCGGGATTGATTCTGGCGGTATTCCGGTGGTGTCGGCCGGGTACGGCCTCGACCACCGGCTAATGGCTTGGAACCCTTCGGGTTCGCGGACAGAGGATTGCGTTTGCATTTGATCCGGATCGAGCGGCGATTTTGTTGGTTGCTGGGAATAAAACAGGGACTAGTCAGAAACAATTTTACCGCCAGTTGATCAGCAAGGCGGATGCGTTATTCGATGCGCATTTGGCCGTGGTTGATACGAAACGGAAAGTACGAGGGAGGTAGCATCATGGCTAAATCATTTGATGAACTGGTTCGGCGGACCACCAGCAAACGAGTGCGCGAGCGGGGGGAAGCGCGGGCGCGTGAGTTGATGAGCGCGATGCTGCTCGAGGAAGTGCGCGCGTGTTCGGGGAAGAGTGCCAAGGTCGTGTTGGAGGCGTTTGGAGGCGTCAAGCAACGTGTCTCGAAATTGAAGCGTGAAACGGATCTGCCGATTTCGACGTTGAAGCGTATTGTCGCCGCGTTGGGTGGTGAATTGGATGTGATCGCGCGATTTCCGAACGGGACTGTGCGGGTGGACGGGTTTGACGGAGACAGGAAAGTTCGGCCATCGCGCCGGTCGACGAAGACGGCTGATGTTGAATTGGTTTAGGAAAGAATTATTTTAATAGTGCAAAATTGTTTGGAATAAATTTGGGTAATAAAGCGTCTATATTCTATGAATGCTTGTGATTGTGTATGCGTGAATAATATATCGAAATGAGAAGAAGTTGTGCACGATGTGATTGTGTGGGAGTGAGAAATGCGAATGATTTGGGTGTGAAAACACAAGGGGTAGTGGTTGAGTAAGGAAGGGAGCAGGGCACATGTGCATGTTTGGGAGCGAGAAATGGTAGTTCAGGAGCACTGGCAAGGGTACTTGCCAATGGTACACGCGCACGATGTGATTGTTGTGAAGAGGTAGAGGCATGAATCACCATTATAGTATGGAAATTCGCTGGTCGAACGAGGATCAAGCGTTTGTTGTCACCTTGCCTGAATTTCCGGTGTGTCAGACGCATGGCGAGAGTTATGAGTCTGCGGTCAAAAATGGGCAGGATGTTTTGGATGTGTTGATCGAAACGTATCGCGCGGAAGGTCGGGAATTGCCGGAGCCGTTGACGCTTGAAAAGGTCGCGTGATTGAATTTTGTTCGCGACTTCCACATTTTCCGCTTGCTTCCTCGCGGAATCTGATTAGAGTTTTAGCCCTGTGTTTATGGCAACCGCAACGGGTGCGTCGTTGTCCTTTGGACGATAGCGCGCCGTGAATGCTCCATTGGGGACGCATTCCGTAGGTCATGACAGAACTGTCGCACCGCTCACCGATCTCCCCCGGACCTCTCCTGTCCCTGTGGATTTGAGCTTGCGATGCAGTATAAATAGGAGCGAAACGAAAGAGGCTATGGCCACAACGATTGAACGACGCAAGGACCTCATCAAGACCTATGGAATCAATGCGAAAGATTCCGGTTCCACAGAGGTCCAGGTTGCGCTTCTCACTGAACGCATCACCGAAATGACCCGCCACATGAAGGCGCACGCTAAAGACAACCATTCGCGTCTCGGCTTGACCAAGATGGTCGCCCGCCGCAACCGGTTGTTGACCTACTTGCGCGGCAAGGAAGTCGAGCGCTATAAGTCCCTGATCGAACGGTTGGGTCTGCGCAAATAAGATTTTTACCCATCAAAGAGTATCGCCGTTTGGCGATACTCTTTTCGTTTGGTTCCGCGTTTTATGGCACTCGCGTCTAGCGCGGCAACCGTTTCAATTCAAGTGATCGATCAGCCCCGTAGGTCCATCCGGGATCTATCCGTCTGTTCTACTTGTCCTACATGGAGAAATTAAAAAATGGCTCACGTGATCGTCGAACGGCAGATCGGCAGCCGGACGTTGCGTATTGAAACCGGTAAGATGGCCAAACAGGCCGCCGGCAGTTGTATCGTATCGATGGGCGACACCATCGTCCTCGCCGCAGTCACTGAACAACCCGTCAAGGAAGGTCAGGACTTCTTCCCGTTGACCGTCGATTACCGCGAAAAAGGCTATGCCGTCGGCGCGATTTTCGGTGGACGCTTCATGAAGCGCGAAGGCCGCCCGTCAGACAAAGAAACACTGACGATGCGCCTGATCGACCGCCCGATCCGCCCGCTGTGGCCTTCAGGTTACATGCGCGACGTGTTGATTCAATGTATGGTCCTTTCCTGCGACCCGGAAATTGAACCGGACGTGCTTTCGATGATCGCCGCCTCGGCCGCGCTCTCGATTTCGAATCTTCCGTTCCAAGGCCCGATGGGCGCTGTCCGCGTCGGTATGATCAATGGCGAGTACATCGTTCTTCCGTCGAAGGAACAATGCGAAACGGGGAACTTGGAATTGGTCGTCGCCGGCAGCGCCAACGCCGTGTTGATGGTCGAATCCGGTGCCACCGGTTTGAACGAAGACCAGATGATGGGCGCGATTGAATTTGGCCACAATTTCGTCAAAGAAATCGTCGCGATGCAGAACGAATTGGTCGCGAAAGTCCAGCCGAAGAAAGACGTCTTCACGGCACCGGTCGAAAACCCGATCGTCAAGTACATCGTCAACACGTACCTCGACACGGCGAAGAAGGCCGCGATGACGCCGACGAAGTTTGCGCGCCGCGATGCTCTCAAGCAGCTCCGCAACGACCTCGTCGAAAAGTACGCGAAGAAGCCGACTGACACGGACGAAACCAAGCCGAACGCGGCTGCGGTCAAAGCCGGTTTCGAAGCGCTTCAAGAAAAAGCGATCCGCACGTTGATTCGCGAAGGCGTCCGCTGCGACGGCCGCAAGCGCGATGAAATTCGCCCGATCACTTGCGAAGTCGGCTTGCTCCCGCGCTGCCACGGTTCCGCGCTCTTCACACGCGGCGAAACGCAGGCGATCGTCACCACGACGATGGGCACCGCCAGCGACGGCCAGCTCAACGAATCGCTGCAAGGCGAATTCACCGACACGTTCATGCTGCACTACAACTTCCCGAGCTTCTCAGTCGGTGAAGTCAAGATGCCGCGCGGACCGGGTCGCCGCGAAATCGGACACGGCAATTTGGCGCGCCGCGCCTTGAAGCCGATGCTCCCTGATCACGACAAGTTCCCCTACACGATTCGCGTCGTCAGCGAAATCCTCGAATCCAACGGCTCCAGCTCGATGGCGTCCGTCTGCGGCGGAACGCTCGCGCTGCTCGACGCCGGCATCCCAATGAAGGCGCCGGTCGCCGGCATCGCGATGGGCTTGGTTGAAGAAGGCGGCGAGTACTGCGTCGTCTCCGACATCCTCGGCGACGAAGATCACTACGGCGACATGGACTTCAAAGTTGCCGGCACCGAAGAAGGCATTACGGCGCTGCAGATGGATTTGAAGAGCATGGGTATCCCGGCATCGGTCATGCGCCAGGCGCTCGAGCAAGCCAAGGTTGGCCGCAAGCACATCCTCAAGGAAATGGCGTCCGTTCTCGCCACTCCGCGCGCGAACATCAGCATCCACGC
>JBAXUS010000350.1:0-4364 GCA_037129555.1 Planctomycetota bacterium | reverse complement strand
CCTATTTCCACATGGCCACTCATTTCAAGGCGGAGATCAGGAGGTCTGAACTTACGTTTCTTCTTCGCTCCGTTGGAAGACGGAGACAATGAATTCATGATCTTTCCAACAAAGGTATCACTCACTTTGCATTGTTTTGCGATCTCGTTGGCGCTCCAGCTGCTCCATTCTGGATCATTGAGCAGCATCATGACGGCGTGCCGTTTATCTTCGTTCGTGCGGGGAAGGCCATGAGTGGCATTGGCCCCGACGGAATACAGCAACGCATCGCGCAGGGTGCCTTTCACAATTGTTGCTCGGAACGTTGAAAACTCAGCTTTGATAGCAGCCGCGATGCGATGAAACCCGTCAGCAAGAAACAAATTCTTGCCGTCCTGAAAAACATCCACTGGCGGAAATGCTTCTCCGCGCTTCATTTCTTCAGTGTACCGTTCGACGACCGTATCATCGATCTTCGCGCGACTTTGTGCCATCATGGAAAGCATTGAAATCTTGCATACTTTCACTTGTCCGGCCTTACGCTTACTGTTTGCCTTTCCCATTTGCGGGATTCCTCTGCATTTTCTCCTACTATGCTTCTCCGTCGCCTCGATAAACTCACGCGGGATAGCCTAAAGATGCGTACTTTGGCCAGCCCAAACAGCTGCAACTCACGGAAATGAGTCACGAACAGCGAACTTTGTGAGTGTCCGCTCGGATCGAATGATCCATCGCTTGTTTAATGTTTATCGAGGAGCGGGACCGAAAAAATGATAGCTCGCCAAGCTGGACGCTGGAAACCATTCATTTAATTCGGACACACCGGAGCGCGGCAGGTTGCCGCAAAGTCCATAGAAGCGAGAATCGCTACATGGCAAGTGGTAAGTCCAACCCTTGTATTCTTGTTCTGACATCACTAAAAGTCAAGAAGTTTCGGAACAAAAAATCAATTGGTTCGATGGCTCGAATAGATCGGTCATTTCCGGGAATTCGATTGAGCGGGCTCCGACCGAAGCTCTTTCAGCCGCGCATGAATCAGAGCCGTCGCGAAGGCAATACAGGATGCGAAAGCGTTCGCTTCGCTTTGGCCAAGCGGCGGTTCATGGCGCGCTCAATACTTATCACTTATCGATTCCGGGCGGGATAGATTCTAAAATTTTTCGCTACAGGCGTGGCGAATCTGTTGTAGACTCGGAAAGAGGTAGAGGGGGTGTGTTTTGGAGAGAATGAGACCCGTTTGAGTGCAGCCAAAGGTGGTACGAAGACGTGAAAGCGACGAATCAGACAACGATTGGCACGGCATCGTTGAAAAAAGTGGTGTTGCCCCACTGGACCTTGCGCAAAGACTGTTACAAAGACTGTTACAACTAAATAATGACGACTCTTAAGTATTTACCATACAGCACTTTGCAAATAGCATGTCAGACTTAGGATCTGGTACCGCAAGGTATGTGGGTTCAACTCCCACCGTCCGCATTTCTACTATAAAAATTAGGGTTTTTAGGGGTGAGCGTGAAACGCTCTTTGAGGGCGTTTTTCGTCGAAAACTTGTAACAATTGTTGGAACAATCGGCGGGTTTTATGGCGATTCGGAAGCCTTTAGTTCTCACTCAGGACATCGGCGGGCAGAATTGGTCCGTGCGGTTTCGGCATCCCATTCGTGGCATTGTGCGTATTCCGCTCGGATGGTCGCAGGATGATGCCAAGGCGAAACTTGGCTTTTTCAATCTGATCTTTTTAAATCCGGATAATTGGCACAATCGGCCGGCCACGGTGCCGGTCGATGTTTGGAATCTTTGGGTTGGCGAGTCGGCTGTTGAAACGGATGCAAAGCCGACTGAGTTGGAATTAACGTCGACGTTGACGCAGGTCAAGTTCTGGCGTGATCAGTATTTTCGGTTGCAATCCAAATTCAAGAAGCTCCAGGCTGCCTACGAACGCGAACGCGGATTGAAACTGCGTCAGGGGCCCGCGCCGTCGTTGCTCGGTGCGTTGAACATTTGGCTTTCGAATTACACCGGGCGCGATTCGGATTGGACCAAAACTGTCGGGTATGATCTTGATCGGTTTGTCGTGCATATTGGAAAAGAGTTGTCGTGCGATGACATGGCCGGGCGCGAGGCGCAGATTGCTTTGTGGCTCAATTCGCTCGATGTTGGATCGTCGCGCCGAAAGCAAATCCGGACGATGGTTTTGAAGTTTCTGATCGATTCACTCGTTCCGATCCAGCGGCGCGAAGTGCCAACGCCCGGGGGAAGAGCCGTGCGGGCTGACCGTGGCGCGATTCGCTGGTTGGACTGTCGCAGCCAAATCCATTGCTGACGCGCTCGCAGCGCCTTGGAACGATTATTTTGCGGTGCAGCTGGCGATGGGTTTTCGGCCCGATGAGTTGATCACGTTGCAGCGGTCCAATTTCAGCGGCGCGGACTTCGAAACGGTTAGCCTGGAGCCGCTCGGGTCGCTGACGTTGAAACTTGGAACGCGGACGCTGCGCGTTCCGGAATCGATTCGCCCGATTTTAACGCGACGGTTCGAATCGAATACGATCTTGTTTCCGAACCCTGATTCGGGTTTGCCGTGGCGACACCCGAAATTGTATAACCGGCGCTACAATAGCCGAACGGTGGCGGTTCGTCTCGCGCAACGCGCTCGGATTGTGTTGCTCGCGGCAACGGGCATGTTGAACAAAGACATTGCCAAGCAACTGCGGATTAGACCGAATACCGTCGTTCGTTGGCGGGGTCGGTTTTTTCGCGAGCGATGTGCTGGCATTCAAAAGGACAGGCCGCGCAATCCTAAAAGCAAAGCGAGCAGCGTTGATTGGGCGCAGCGCATTGTCGCAGCCACCACGCAAACCAAACCGCCGAACGCCACGCATTGGAGTGTGCGTTCGATGTTGCTTGCTGGCCGAAGATCGAGCCACCGGTAGGTTGGCGGGATCGTGTTTTTATCATCCGCGCGCGACGCATGTTTCACTTGGAATTATGAATGTCCATCCGGACTATTTTGGACGTGGCGTTGCTCGGATATTATTGGAATGGATCGTTGCATTCGCCGATGATCAACGCAAGCCCATGCGCTTGGTCTTCATTGCCCAGGCGTATTCGGCGGAGCGTGACAGCGGACGCGCTCTCGTTATTTCTTGCCCTGGCCGCTCAACGGACCTTTCTTGTTGCTCTTAACTTGATAGTTGATCGTCGGATGGTCGAAATTGGATGTACCGTCGAGAACGATCACGACAGGAAAATCAACTGCTGGGTTGTTTTGTGTTTGTGTGAAGCCTAGGTTTTCGAGCGCTGTGAAGAGTGATTTTTTCTTCAGTGTGTAGGTGAACGCCATCGACTGGTCCGAGATTTTCCCTTTCAATGCGAACGCTTTGTCAGTCGAAACTCCCTTTGAATCCAGCACATACGTCGTGTTCAGATCGCCGATCAAGACGCGAACCGTTTTGTCTGTTGGGATGAATCCATTGGGAATAGGGATCGTTCCGCTGAGGGCCAGGCTATCGCTCAAGGGCTTCGTGAAATTGAATGAGATTTGAACTTTGGACACCACGTATTGACCGGGCGGCTGCGTGTCGGTGATGACAAGGATAATGCTCTGCGTATCGCTCATGTGACCATCCGAGACGACGACGTTAACAACATAGGCTCCAGGCGCAGAGTAGTTCTTCGTGACCGACGCGCCTGTACCAGTTGTGCCGTCTCCGAAATCCCACGAGTAGTCCACATTGTCGCCGTCTTCGTCGGTGGCACTGACTGTCAGCGTGATCGGCGTGGCCGTCGTAGCTGGATTGACAGACGCTTTCGGTGACGACGTGAACACCGGCGCGTGATTGATTCCTACCGCTTTTGAGACGACAAGCTTCAGGATCTTTGACGTGCTTCCCGCATAATTCGACGCCGTCATCATGATGTCAAAGACGCCTGTGACAGTCGGTGTTCCAGAGATAAGCGCTCCCGAAAAAGTCAATCCATTCGGCAATCCGCTGGCGTCAAACGTCATCGGATCGCTGCCCGTCGCCGTGATTGTATAGGTGAACGCGGAGCCTTGTGTACCGGACGCGGTCGTCGCGCTGGTGATAACAACAGGAATGGCGGGATCGACGTCGAGTGTCGTCGTTGCTGAAGCGGTCGTGTAGTTGTCGGTATCGCTCGGCGTAAAGCTGGTGCTGAGAGTCTGTCCCAATTCCTGGGGCAAGCACAGTCGCCGCGTTCGGTGTAACGACGTAATCGGCGACTCGGTTCTTTTTCAGAGATGCCTGCGGTCGTGAGGGCATTTGCCAATTCGTCCGAAAGATCATAGGCGTTGATTCGGCCCTTGTAGACGGTGAGCCAACTGGGATTTGTCCACCGTTCCCAATTCAAGCGGGGGAACACCAGTTC
>JBAXUS010000035.1:0-40352 GCA_037129555.1 Planctomycetota bacterium | reverse complement strand
GCAGCAGCGCTTTGATGGCCTGCTCGAAAACGCGCGGTTCATTCTTGCGCACCCATAGAATTTTCGGAGCCGTAAATCCGGTCAATGCCGGGTTGCTGACGTATTCGAGTAATTTTGAAGCACCGCCGGCACGGTCTGTGATCTCCGTGCATTCCGCCACCGTGCGTTGATCGTTCCACAAAATCGCCGGGCGCAGCACCTCATGATTTTTTCCGAGCAGCACGAGTCCGTGCATCTGGCCCGAGAGGCCGACACCTTTGATCTCGGCCGGATTGATCCCAGCCGCTTTGACAGCCGCAGGCACCGCACTCTTCACCGCGTCCCACCACTCGGTCGGAGATTGTTCGCTCCAGAGCGGTTGAGGCGACTGGCACGTATGCATCGCCGTCCCCACGCCGCGTAAATTGCCCGTTTCGTCAATGACAATCGCGCGTGTCCCGGACGTGCCGATGTCGATCCCCATATAATACGCCATTGCAATCCCTCTCCTCGACTAGATGTGGTACGTATCGATCTGCTCGTGTCGTCACGGGGTTAACCATCAATCCGCGACACGTTTCTAGATGTGTTATCGATCAGAAAGACGAATAAGATTTTCGAAAAATGGGGATGACCATCGAATTTTATCGATTCCACATGTCATTCGCCCCAAAAAGGATGTGACTCGTCCTAAAACGGTGTTCCGGCACTGTGATTTAAGGTGTGACGCGTTTCGGAGTGTATATGTATAGACCAAACAATATGTTATAAGATAACAGATCGATGGATTGGGATAAGTTAATGGTTTAATCGGCTGAAAAATTGAGCGCGGTGCTGTGATTCGATCACATCTGAAAACAGAAACCGCCCTAAAACCTGTATAAATGTTACATTAGGCTTGACGAAAAACGAAAAACCTGTAAAGTTACTGGGAGTTATCCATAAAACGATTCAGGTACGACGTGTTTTTGACGAGACACGCTCGCACAGGCTCAGGTAGAAAGGACGGCGCGGTCGAATGAACCGATTGCGTACTCTAGCCGGAATAGCGCTCATCGCAGGTGTGTTTGCGGGGCTGTCCAGTTGTGCTAACAAAAAAGGTGACTTGGGTGCGGAGTTTGATGCGCCCCCCACGAGCATCGCTGCGGCTGAGGCGCCCAAGCGTTCTGTGTTGGATAGTGCGTCGCCTGCCGACCTGCCAGATGCTGATACCATCGATTTGTCCGACTCCAAAAATCGTACTCCGCAAGCGGTCTCCAATAATCGTAACATCAAATTAGTCGCGATTACCAAAAACGCCCAAGACGAAAAACAAGATGATTCAGCGAAGGGCAAAAACGAACTGCACCTTCCTGATGCCGTAGAAGGCGAAGTTGTTGTCATCGCCGACGCGTTTAAAGTGGTGAGTGCCCCTGTTACAACGACGACGAATGAGGTGAAAAAAGAAGTTGCACCCATCGCCGTCGTCAAGACTGTCGCTCCGGTTGAAAAAATCGCCGCAGTGACCGAAGTCGCCAAGACGGATGTGAAGACGCCGGAAAAGGTTGACGTCAAAATCGATGCGCCCAAAGTGGACGTCAAAAAAGTCGAAGTCGCTCCTGTCGCCATTGCGCCGGTAACACCTGCACCGGTTCCGGCGAAGGATGAAAAGATCGCCGTAGAATCAAAGCCGGAAGTGAAATCTGCGCCGAAGGATGAAGTCAAACTGGAAGCCATCAAAATCGAAGACAACAAGCCGGAAGCGGTCGCGGTTGCGCCGGTTTCCGCTCCTGTTAAAACTGAACCCAGCGACGAACAAAAGCGTAGCGAAGCGCTTGCTTTGTTGAACAAGCAAGCCACGGAAACCGCGCAAGCGCTCGTCGTCAAGCCTGTCGTTGCTCTTGCGCCTGCTGCGGATAAAAAAGTTGTAGTGAATGCCGTCCCAACGAATACCGGCGACGTCAAGCCCGCTCCGGTCGTGCCTGTCGTTCCTGTCACTCCGTCTGCCAATGTTGCTGAAGACGACAAGAATAAAGACAAGACGCCGCCTGCGCCCACTCCAGCACCCAAGCCCGAAACGCCGCCGGTCGCTGAAACCATCGAACAGCGCGCCGCGCGGTTGTTGGCCGATGCTCATAAAACCCAGGGCGTTCAACGTGAAGCATATGCCCGCGAATCCGAAGCGGCCTATCAAACGGGTCGCCGGTTGTACGACACATGGGAATACGAAAAGGCCAAGCCGTATTTCGAACGCGCCCTCACCATTGACCCGACCCACGAACGCGCTCTGGAATCCTTGAAGACCGTCAAATCGCTCCTCAATATGGATTCCGGTTTCGGCCCGATGATGCGCAATCTTGCCAACCAGGAACGCGTTAAGGTTCAGGAACAGGCGATCACGCTTTCGCACAATTTTGAAGAAGCGCGTACCCTCGAAGCACGTGGTAGTGAAACCGTCATGGAAGCAGTTGGCGCGAAGAAAACCGCGTCGATCTCCGAACGCCTCCGCTTCCTGGAACAAGCTCAAGACAAGTACCGCCGCATGATCGAAATCATCAACTGGATGCCGCCAGCGGCTGAATTGCCCGGATTGCGCGCTCAAGCCGATGAAGCCTTGAACCGTGTTCGCGGAAAGATCGACAAATACAACGAAGAAATTCGCTTCAATAGACGGACTGAGGCTGCTGCTGCTGTGGTGGACAGTCGAGATAAAGAATCCCAGATGCACAATTTCCGCATTTCAAAAATGTTGGAACACGTCGACGCGTTGATTCGAATTCACGACTACAAAGGTGCCGAACAAATGGCCCTGCGCGTCTTGATGAATGACCCGTTGAATGCCGACGCCGAAAAGCTCAAGCAGCGCGCTCGTTCTCTCGCTCACGACAATGAACGCAAAGAATTCAAAGAACTGTATCGAGAAGAATACCGCCAGCAGATGCTGGACAACGAAGAACAGACGATTAGCAGTGCTCCACTCATTCAGTATCCTGCAGGCTGGGATACAATTAGCAAGCGCTCTGAAGTGGCCATTGGTCGAAAAGTTCAGGAAGAACCTTGGAAGCTCGAAATTCGTAAGAAGCTCCAACGCAAAGTCGCGCTGGAATTTGTTGACACGCAACTCGTCGACGTCATCGGACAATTGCGCAGTTTGTCGAACGTGACCATGATCGTGGACCCGAAGGTTCTGGCCGCAAGTCCACCCTTGATTAACCTCCGCGTTCCCGACATGAGCCTCGACGTGGCACTCGACTGGATTTTGAAGCTGGCCGAATTGGAATACGTGCTTCAGGATCACGCCGTGTACATCGGCAAGGCGCAAGCGCTTCAGGCTCCGCTTGAAATGCGCATCTATGATGTGAGCGATTTGACCTCGGGCATCACCGATTTCCCGGGCCCTGAATTCCAGATCACAGTCGCGGGTGACAAGAGCGGCGGTGGCGGTGGTGGAGGGTTGGCAGCATTCGGTGCCGGCGCAGCCAAAGCCACACCTCCGACGAATGCGACCATCCAGGAAATGATCAAGACCCGCATCATGCCGCTGTCATGGGATCCGGCGACGGGTGCATCGATCGAAGAAAAGGGTGGAAAGCTCGTCGTCATGCAACGCCCTGAAATTCACAAGCTTATCGAACAGTTGCTCGGAAACTTCCGCTCGACGCAGAAGATGATGATCAACATTGAATCGCGCTTCTTGACGATCCGCGAAGCCTATCTCGAGCAGACCGGTGTTGAATTCCAAGGGTTGGATCCGAACGTTCTGTTCGGCGACTTCGGCGACATCCGCCGCCTCGGAGCTCCGACTGGCTTCCAGCAGCCGCGCGTTCCAGGTAACACCGATCAGACACCGCCGAACGTGCCGTTCCCCGGTCTCGTGAGCGCACCGACGAGAACCAACGGCGGCTTGTTCTCGACTGTCGGCTCGATTGTCAATCATGCCATCAACTTCTTCCCGAATGATCCGAGCACGATTTCGGCGCAGGACGCAGGGAACACGGTACGACAAGGTGGATTCTCCGGCCAAGTCACCATACTTAATGGCACTCAGATGCAGGCGTTCATTCGAGCGCTGGCCGTCCGCGAAAACACCAGCACGTTGATCGCACCGCGTTTGACCGTGTTCAACACACAACGCGCGAACATGTTCGTGGCTCGCCAACAGTCATACGTTGCCGACTACGAAATCTCCGGCGACAGCTACGATCCAGTGGTCCGTCAGTTCCTTGTCGGCGTTGTATTGGACGTCAAGCCGATCGTATCGAGTGATCGTAAGTACGTGACCTTGGAATTGCGCCCGACCGTGACTGAATTGACGAACTTCGTGACGCGCCAGATCGACACGTTCTCCGTCAACAGCGGCGCGCAAGTTAACGTGATCGTGCTGTTGTCCTTCCCGATTCAATTCCCCGAACTTTCGATCCAAAAAGTCCGCACCACGGCGACCGTGCCGGACGGCGGCGTGATGCTGATCGGCGGTCTGTATAAGAACGTGAAATTCAACGCAGAAAACGGTGTTCCGTTCATGAGCGATCTGCCCGTGATCGGTCGCTTGTTCCGCTGGAACGTGGTAGACAATGCCAAGAGCAATTTGGCGATTTTGATCAGTCCGCGCATCATTTTGTTCAATGAAGAAGAAGAGAAGCTGCTCCGCTAGTCGCGCTGTTAAACACGCTCGCGGCTGACTGTAGGACCGAATCGGAAACTGGACTTGGCGGGGTAGGGAGAATCTCGATGAGAATTGGACACGACACTATGCACTTTAAGAAAATTGGCGCAGTTCTATTGGCGCTGGCCACAGCGTTGACGTTCACTGTTCAGGCGGGAGAACCCACACCTGCTCCGGCTCCGTCACCGACCGACGACAAGATCAAAGCGCTGCTCGATACTGAAGCTGCCAACCAGGCGAAGTTGCAAAAAGAAATCGAAGCTGAAGTTGAAAACCACTACCAAGTAGGCAAGCGGATGTACGACAGCTTTGACTACGAAGCTGCCAAGAAAGAATTGGAACTCGCGGTCAAGCTCGACCGCACCAATGAAAAGGTTCGCGCGTTGTTGCAGCAGGTTCGCGATAAATTTGGTGTCCGTTCAGAACGCATTCGTGGCGCGATGCAAAATGTCGCCGAATACCGCCAGGTCGAAATTCAGGCGCGCATGGTTGAACTCGACAACCGTCTGGATCGCGGTCGGCGCTACATTCAGCAGTCCAAAGACGAATCCAATTTGGGCACCGCTGAAAAGATCATGCGCTTGGAAAATGCCATCAAGGAATTCGAACATGTCCGTGAAATCTGCAAGTTCCTGCCGGCTGACGTGGACACCTCGACTCAAGCCGCAGATGCGACCAAGTTGATTTCGGAATGTGAAAAGTCAATCAAATCACTGCGCGACAGTATTGAGAAAACGGCTCGCACCGAAGCGGATCGCGCTGCACGTTCCGAAATGGAACGCCGCCGCCGCGAGAACGAACGGCTCCTCAACGAAGCGCTTGATCGCGCTCGGAACGCTTTGGACACGGGACGTTACGCCTTGGCTCAGTCCCAAGCTCAAAAAGTTCTCGAATTGGATCCGGGTAACGTTGATGCCAACAAGATTCTTGTCGCCACCCGCGACTTGGCGTTCGACGCTCGCGATAAAAAGATTAAGGAAGAGTACAAAGAAAACTTTGCGCTGAATCGTGAACAGGCGGATCGCTACAATATTCCACACAGCAGCTATTTGATCTATCCAGACGACTGGCGCCAGATCGCTCAACGCACCGCGCAAGAGTCCCGCCGTCGCGCCGAAGAACCGTGGAAGGACGAAATTCGCAATAAACTCAAGCGTCTCGTCACGTTCGAATTCTTGGACAATCCGCTTGAAGAAGCGATCAAGTTCCTGAGCTCACAGAGCAAGATCAGCATCATTCTCGATCCGAAAGCTGCTGGCGAAGTCGGCAAGAATCCGATCAGTCTCAATGTCAAGGATATGCCGCTTGATTCAGCCTTAAAGTGGGTGTTGAAGCTCGCTGAGTTGGAATACGAACTTCGCAATCAAGCCGTGTTCATCACGAAGAAGGCGGATGTGGCTGCGGGCGGAGAGCTTGAAATTTATGATATCCGCGATTTGACGACGACCGTAACAGACTTCCCCGGACCGCGTATTGACGTGGGTACGGCGGCTGCCGGTGCAGCGGGGGCGGGTGGTGTCGATCCGTTCGCAGCGCCGCCTTCAAGTGGTGGACTGCTCGACACCGATTTGGCGTCGTTGATTAAAGAAAAGATTCTTCAGGCTGAATTCACCGATCCGCAGTTCACGATCGACGTCAGCAACGGAAAACTCGTCGTTTTCCAGCGTCCGGAAGTTCATGACCGCATCCGCCAGCTGTTGCGCAGTTTCCGTGAAACGCAGACGATTCAGGTGCTCACTCAGGTTCGCTTTGTTGACGTCAGCGACAATTTTTTGGAAACAATTGGTATTAGCTTGACGGGCTTGGATGCGGCTCCGAATGCAACGCAGTTGGCCAATGCGGCTGTGGATCCGTTGAATCAGCCGTCCCGTTTCGGCTTGTTTGGTGTGGGCGGTGGACCGGGTTTGCAACAGATTCCGTCTGATATTCAATCGTCGCCAGCGTTCCAGTTCCAGAACTTCCAAGCGACTCCTCCCTACGTCAACCGTGCAAAGGGACCGTTGCCTATTTTGTTGTTACACCCACGATTGGACGCCAATTTTCCGAACCAGGGCAATTCGTCCGTTGGCCCTGCATTGGCCCCGGTCGGTGTGCGTCGCCAGTGGTTCTCGAAGATTTTGAATTCGCCTGTGTTGTTCCAAGGTTTGACTCAAAACATTCTGCCCGCCAATCCGCTGTCGTCAGTTTTGGGGCAGTCAGTGCAAAGCAATCCTCAGCAGGGCGCATTGTTCCAGTTCCGCTTCTTGCAGAGTTTGCAGACGAGCGCTGTACTTCAGGCCGTTCGAAAGGATCAAACATCCGATCAGCTGTTGGCGCCGAAGTTGATGCAGTTCAACAATCAACGCGCGCACGTCATGGTGGCCCAGCAACGCTCGTACATCAAAGATTACGACGTTTCAGGCGCCGTGTTTGATCCGGTCATCAGCAGCTTCCTGACCGGTGTGGTCCTCGAAGTCAAGCCGACGGTTTCGAATGACAAGAAGTATATTACGCTTGAATTGAAGCCGGGCACGGCCGTCGAATTGACTCCGCCGCTCATCGTCTTCATTACGAATGGTGGAAACATCAGTGCCGGTGGCGGATCGATCAATTTGCCGATCGAATTACCGAATTTGGAATTGCGCTCGATCAACACGACCGTGACGATTCCGGACAACGGTACGATGCTCTTCTCGGGTTTGATCAACGATCGTAAGATCGACACGAAGACGGGTGTTCCGATGTTGTCTGACTTGCCGGTCGTCGGTCGGTTCTTCTCGACGAACAACAAAGAACGTGTTCGCCGCAATTTGCTGGTGTTGGTCAACTCGCGCATCATTTTGTTCGATGAAGAGGAAGCGAATATCAGCGAAAAAAGCTCCCCGTTGGCGAAGTACCCTCGCCCGGAAGAACCGAAGATTGAAAAGTGCCGCAGCTGCAATACCTGCAGCACCCCTTTCAAGACTTCACGGTAGAATTAATTAGCGCGTCAATAGTCCTACGACGGCCCAGGTTTTTGCTTGGGCCGTTTCTTATGTATTGAAATGGGATACGAATATTGTTTGCAAGTTTTCGATGTGAAATTCGTTGAATTCATTGAGGTCAAGTTCATCACGCCGGGCGCAGCACCTCCTGCTCGAAATCAAGCACCGGCTTTTTAGTTTGGTATACTTTAGAGGAAACGGGGCTATGAACAGCAACTCCGCCTTTTTTCGCTTTTCATTCGCATGTGCCACACTCGTCCTGGCCGGATCATTCGGTAGTGCTCGGGCAGAGTCAGAATACGAATACGCGAAGCAGTTGATGGATTTGAACTCGCCGAGCTATGCGACGTATGACCTCATCGAGCGCCTTACGACACGGTTGGACGAGTCCACTTCGACCGTCGTCAAGATGGAATCGAAACTTATTCGAGCGGCGTTGAAGCGGCGCAAAGCAGGCGAAGCCACTGTTGAAAAGCGCGCGGTCTTGTTGAAAGAAGCGAGCGACCTTTACAAAGAAGTGACCGCTGGCGACAAGAAGTTCCGCCTCTTTGATACCGCATCCAAAGACAGCGACACGATCAACGTCGAAATTATTACCAACAATATCGATAATGCCAAGAACAACCCTGCCGAAGCCAAGAGGTTCCGCGCAGAGGCGGGCGCGATGTTCGACAAGAAGGCGCAAGGCTACAAGGAAGAAGCTGAAAAAGCGTACCCGGAATTCCAAGCTGCATTAAAGCGCTTTAACGATGAAATGAAGCGCCTCAATCCGAAAGATGAAGGCCGAGTTCCCGGAATGGCCTTTATCGAACCGCTTGATAAAGCGTTTTATGGTTGGAACATTCCGGACCGTCGTTTCGTGTTGATGAAAGTGAAGCAGGTGGAAGTACTCGACGAAAAGGACGCCGCACGCAAGACCATCGCGACGGAAATTATTGCTCATTGCCAAAAGCGCGTCGATGATGAAGTCCTGGCGGATTTCCCGGCCATCACAGCACAGTATTCTTACTCACAGGGAAGCTTGCATGCAGCCATTGGCAACGAAGACGGTGCGGCGAAATCGTGGAATGATGTGCTTGAAATCGACTTGGCCACTCAGCCGGAAGACGTCAAGAAGCAAGTCGTTTCGATCATCAAGCTGGTGCTGCATGATTTGATTAAAATGAAAATGAAGGCGAAGAAGTACTCCGACGTTGAAGAGTACTACGTCAAGATTCGATCAGGCGCGATGCGGACGATTTTCGATGAAGACAACGGCAAGGAATTGATCATTGAGTATGCACGCGCCTTGACGATCCCGGCTGAAACTGCAGCCGAATACGAAAAAGCGATCAAAGAGTTGCGCGCTGCGATTACCAAGGAACGCGCGGGTTCGACGTGGTCAAACGAATTTTCCCGAGCCATGGGCGAAATTTTGATCGACGCGCGCAATAAGAAAATCTCGCTGAATCTTAAAGCCGAGGAATGGTACGATGCGGCGCGTGGCATGCAATTAGTTGGACGATTCATCTACACACAGGAATACGAAAAGCTGTTGAATTCAACTGATCCGAAAGACAAGGAAAAAGCTCCGGCCAAATTCAAAGAAGCGTATAACGAATTCGCGAACGCGGTCGATTACTACCGCCGCGCGATTGCCAAAGCCCGCCGCCCGGAAACGCCGCTTGAAACGCGCTTGACGATTGAGCCTAAAGCCTGGTTTGAAATGGGTATCAGCTACGTGCGCATGAAGCATGACTACGAAGCGATCATCGCCTACAAGGCGCTGCGCGATTCGTTCCTGCCCGAAAACCGCGTGAAGTGGTTGCCGAACGAGAAGAAGGAACCTAAGGCGTATACACCCAAGATTAAGCAGGCACTTGCTACGCTCGATTTGCCGAAAGAAAAAGATGGCATGTTGGCGAAGTCGGGCACGAATATTATCTACGCGTTGGATCAGAACGAACGGACCCATAAAGATCCGTGGAATATTGCTTTGAAGCCCAAAATAATTATCACTACCGCCAAGGGAGATACGCCACTCGATCCCGATAGCGTAAGCGATCAAGACTACATCATTGCAGACGGTGACGAAAAAGTGTCTTCGAATTTGACTGAAAACGCTAAGAAGCAAGAAGCGATTGGCGATGAAAAGAGCAAGGATAATGCGACCGAATTGTGGAAGCAGGCGTATGCGAAGCGACTGTCTGCTGCAGAAAAGTTCGGCAAGGTGAAGACGACGTCGGCAGCGTATGATTTCGCGCTGGTTCATGCGGCGTATTGTTTGACCCAGGCGCAGAAGATCGTATCTGACGGGCTGTTGCCGAAGATGGATCCGAAGGAAGCTGAAAAGGTTGGCAAGGAATTAGCTGAAAAGGCACTCGCCGGGTATTTGAAGTACGACGAGCATGTCGCCAAGAATCCGACGACGGACGAAAAGGTTTTGGCTCGCCGCAAGAGTGCCGTGGGTCAGATTCTTCTCGCCAAGAATTCGCTTTATATTGGAGCAGGAAATTGGGATCAGGCGGTCAAGACGGCGGATGAGTACATCGCGTTCGAAGCTGAAAACCCTCCCGCGAAAAGCATTGCGCATATCGCGTATTTGAACAAGTATCGAGCATTGTTATCGCAAGCCGCCGCCACGCCGGCTCCGGGTTGCGATCCGTATTTGAAAAGCACGATGCAATCGTTGCGCGATTTCCGTAATGCTAACAAAGACGACAATAAACTGTTTGTCTTTATGTTGAATAAACTGTCTGACCGCTATTTGATCGCCGGCTTCCAGTTGGAAAAACTCAAGAAGACGGAACCCAACATGCCAAAGGAAACGGCTGATAAATATGACGCCATGCTGGTTGAATACGACAAGATGGTTGCCGATTTACAGGGCGAACGCGTTGAGATTTTGGAAGAATCCAACAGCACTGAATTGGCGTTAGATGACTACAGCCGCTTGGTCTATCTGTTTGACAAAACGGGTCAGACGAAAAAAGCTGCGGATGTTGCAATCAAGTTGCTCAAGAAATTCGATCCTCAAAACAAGAATATGCGCTTGCAGGACGACGAGAAAGTGTACGGTCCGTTCCTGAAGGCGATGCAGAAGATCATTACGTATCCGTCGATCGACAAGCAGGACCGCTGCATCAAGGAGCATGGCGTGCTCATCGATTACATGTACGATACGGCGGAAGGTGTGCAGTTGGCTGAAAACGGCGCGCGCCGACCGAAGGACGACAAGCTGAATCAGAACAATGAAAAGGCGCTGGCGAAGCTTGAATCGATCAAGAGCGCGACGGGTGAATTCAAGGATTGTGCGACGTTGAAAGTCGGACCGGCTCCGGGTAGCGACGTGTACAAGTTGTTGACTGACGCGGGCATAGTCCCGGGAACGAAATCGTACTTGGCGTTGTTGGAAGATGAAATTCAATACCGCCGCAAGATCGTCAGTGTTCGCGATTTGTTGTCTGAAAAAGCGCTGGTTGTAGCCAAGAAGTTGGGCAAGGAAGGCAACGAAGAGGAATCCAAGGCGTACATGGCCGCCGCCAAGGAACAGATCGAAATCCTGAAGGAAATCAAGGGTGATAAAGAAGGTGCTGCGATTGAAATCAAGGTCGTTGAAATTGACATTGCGCTCGGCAAGAACCAGGATGCAATCAATCGCTTGATCAGCATCACGGCGCGATTCGATCCGGCGTCGGAACGCTACTTCTATGTCAAACGTCTCATTTCAGAACAGTATGCTGAATTGAAGAAATGGAATGACGCGTCCGAATTCCCGGCGTTTGTGTACATCACGCAAGGCTTCAAGAGCGACATGGTCATCAAGCGCTGGCCGGACATGAAAGCGTTCCTGAAGTCGTGCGCTGAAAATGGTGCGAAGCTTGCGCCTGCAGTCAAGAAGGGGCTGGACACGAACAGCGATGGCGGTCCGACTTTGACGGCTCCGAAGGTTGAAGCGCCCGAGAAGGTAGCACCCAAAGCAGAAGCGCCGAAGACTGACGAAAAAAAGTAATTCATTCAGCAGGCGTTGCGCCTGCATCGTGAACGAGACATTCTTGAGACGTGTGAAAATTCGACGGAGGCTGTAGCATGAAAACGAATCGTTATCTGGCAATAGCATTCTGCCTCGCGGCGCTGGTGGCAAGTGCGCGGGCTGGGGAGGCTGGGCAGGAAGAAGATTTGGATGCAGTTATTTTAAACAATCCAAACTCGCCGACCGTCCCGCCGACGAAAGTCACGAGCGATGATTACATCGCGGTCGTCGGGAAGTACAAGAACTCGACCGTGAAGAAGGAAAGTCACCTCGTCAAAGACGTGGTTTACGCGGACAAGGATCAGAATTATTCGCTCGCGATCGACAAGCGCGACGAAGGCCGTTGGACACTGGCGGCGCTGTATTTCAGCAAGGCGTTGGACAACTTGAAAGACGCGAAGTGGGCTAACGAGTACTGTAATTATGGGATCGGTAACGCGTTTTATTCAGCTGGAATCTTTAGTGGTTACAAAGGCCGAACGCTGACGTACACGCCTGCTTCGGACTATTTGAAGAAGGCACTCGACGCGAATCCGAAATCTCGCTTCATGCTGGACATCATCGTCAAGTTGCCTGTGTGCTACGCTGAAAATGAAAAGCTCAAGGACAATTTGGCATTGGCTGATGCGGCTGTAGTGGACGCGGCCAAGCGGATTGCTGATTACAAGAAGGAAACCGGATCGCTCGGTGCGGGATATTCTGAAGCTGCGGACCGAGCGGTGGTGTTGCTGGGTGTTGCAAAAGCGCGCATCGCCGAGAAGAAAGTGGCGGCTGGGGTGGCCGGAATTACGGCGCAATCTTCACGTGACATGTGGCGCGAAGCTCGCGTGAAAGCGGCGAAATATCCCGATGTGATCGGCGAATGCGTTGAAGGCGAATTCCGCGCGATGATCCAGATGAAGCAGTACACGCAGGCCGTGACGGAAGCGAATGCGATCATCGAAAAGTTTAATCAGCAGAGCGACTACACATTGGTGCCGCAGTTGCCGGCTGCGTACATGTCGCTGGGCCAAGCGAATCTTGCGCAGGGCTTGGACTTTGAAGGTAAAGGTAATAAGCCGCTGGCCGAGAACGCGTACGCCGAAGCGCGCTGGGCGTTCTTGAATATCATCGCGCAATTCTTCGACAACGATGACTACGTGGCTCAGGCTCATTATCTGTCTGGACTGTGTTATGAAAAGTTGATCACGGTCGAACCGTCGGATGCGCAGACCAAGGCGATTCGGGAATGGCAGTCCGTGGTGAACAACTTCCCGAAGAGCGCGTACAAGGCTGACGCAGTCAAGAAATTGGCTGCGTATGGTGTGAAGATCGAAGAAGCGCCGAAGGCTGCACCTGCGGCTCCTGCGACTCCTGCAGCTCCGGAAACACCGAAGAAACCTGAGCCCAAAAAGCCCGAACCGAAGAAGCCTGAACCGAAGAAGAAGTAGTCGAATTCACATAAGAGACGAACGAAAAAGGCGCATCGATCATCGATGCGCCTTTTTTGTTGGGCGACGGAATTTCAAAGATTGGGCTTGAAAAACGAGAGTCGGGAACGTTGTATATTGAAGGCGTTTCGATTGCTATTATCGGGATGTTCGAGATCGAAATGCGCAATGTGATTGTTTGGGAGCGCGAATGTGCTGAGGACTGAATCTTGGACATTGGCAAGCGGGTTTAAGCGATCGTTGTAGTAATAAAAAAGGGTAGACCTGTGTAGGTCTACCCTCGATTCATTCAACGTATATGACGTGCTACTTCGACGGCGAATAATCCGTTGGCACCATGAACACCGATTTCACTCCGTCTTTTTCTGTCAGTGATCCGCCGGCTGCTTTTTCGGATGCTTCTTTGGCTGCGACCCAATCCGGATCAGCGCGGAAGGCTTTGAAGCTGGCGTCTGCGGCGTCTTTGGATTTGTGCGCGAGGATGTAGAGCAGCGTGTTACTCGGGAGCGGCTGCTTGGCGTCTTTGTTTTTCCACTCGGGCTGTTTCTCATCCAAGTTCCAGTACGCGAAGTTCGTCATGCCGTGCTTTTCGAAGAGCTTGATCGTGTGATCGCGGAAGCGGGCGTTGATGTTGACGAGATTGTTTGGCGTGCAGGTGTACGTGCGAAGTTCGAACGTGCGCGGTTCGGCACCCTTTGACGCTGCAATCACGGGTGTGTAATCCGTGGCGTGGAAGAAAATCTGTTCGATCTTGGTGACGAGCTTACCGTCTTTTTCGGATGCAGCGTACGCCGCTTTCCAATCCGGATCGGCCATGAAAGCCTTCCAGGACGTTTCGCGTGCTTCGCGGGTGGGGTAGGCGAGGACGTAGATCAATTTGCGTTCAGTGTTTTCGATGGGCATCCAGTAGCCGATGTTGGTGATGCCGTGCTTTTCGAAGAGCTTGAGCGTATGGTCGCGGAAGCGGGTGTTCAACGCGTCCAACTTGCCTTCAGCGGCGTAGTAGACGCGCATTTCGAAACAACGCGTATCCTTGGCGTCTGCGGCCGTGGCGGTAGAAAAAGCAAAGAGCAGCGCGATGGCAGCGAGAGCCGCGAGCGAAACAGAATAGTGCATGAACGGTTTCCTATAAATGAGTTGGAAGAGAATGGATCGACTGGATGTGACTACAACGCGGCGGGAAAAAATGCCAAATAAAAAAGGCGTCCGAAGACGCCTTTCCTGTTTCAATCGCAAATAAAAGGTTAATTACTTGATAGGGCGAACCTTCGTGGCTTTCGGACCCTTCGTGTCTTGGATGGCTTCATACTCAACAGCCTGTCCTTCTGACAACGAGCGGTAACCATCGGCCTGAATTTCGCTGTGGTGGCAGAACAAGTCCTTGCCGCCTTCATCTGGGGTAATGAATCCAAAACCCTTTTGATCGTTGAACCACTTCACTTTGCCCGTCGACATCGCTAACTCCTTCACTTCACTGAGCTCGGCCACACACCGTCCACATTGGCCGATTTGCTTGGAGCTTTAATACATAGAGTCTAACAGACGTGCCGCATTATGCAACTCGATATTCCAACAATTTATTCATATTTTTGAATGGCACCGGCCTCAATTCTATATTTTCATAGGAGAAAATGGTGCTTAAAAATTCGTAAAAAAATATGAATTTGGTCTTTGATTGCGACAAAAAGTCGCTTACCGATACCGATTGTGTCGATTCGAGCCTGAAGTGCCACGCTTTCAGCACGGCGTTATTAACCTGGAATTTAGAAGCAAATCAAGCGCCGCTCCTGAAATGAATTGAAGCGAAATACCTCGATGCCATTCTCTTTGGATTTTTCAATTCCAAACGCCGCGCTTTCGGGTAGTATAAGTCCCATCAGACTCCGCGCTGTCGAGGCCCCAAGGATGAGGGTACAGCGCGCGGAACCATATTGTGGTGCACGCGCCCTGCCTGCATCCGAAAGGAGCTTTTGTCATGCCTGTCCGCATCAGCAAGTTCATCAATGGTTATGTCACTCCCGAAGATGTTGGCCCCGATTTAAAAGTGCGCAAAGGCCTCCCGCCTTTCATGCTCAGCTTCACGAGCGATTACAAACCGGTGATGACGTGGAACACCACCCGCACCTGTAATCTGCGCTGCGTTCACTGCTATTCCGACAGCGAAACCAAAGCCTACAACGGCGAATTGGATCACCAAGAAGCGCTGAAGATGCTCGACGACATGGCCGAATATGGCGTGCCGATTCTGCTCTTCTCCGGCGGCGAACCACTGATGCGCAAACGCGTTTTTGAATTGATGGCGTACGCGCGCAAAGTCGGTGTCCGCCCGACGCTTTCGACCAACGGCACGTTGATCTCGCGCCAAGTCGCGCAGAACATGAAGAAAGCCGGCCTGGGTTATGCCGGGATTTCGATGGACGGTTACGGCGATACGAACGACAAGTTCCGTGGCAAAGTCGGCGCGTTCGACGCGATGGTCAAAGGCGTCGATAACTGTCTCGCCGAAAACGTGAAAGTCTCGCTGCGCTTCACGGTCACTCAGCACAACATTCAAGATTTGGGCAAGGTGTTCGACTTCCTCGAACAGCGCAATCTCCCGCGCATGTGTGTCTACCATCTCGTGTATTCGGGACGCGGCAGCGACATCATGTCCGACGACGTGGAACGCAAGTTCAGCCGCATGGTCGTCGATCAGATCATCGACCGCGCGTTGTACTTCCACAACCACGGCATGGAAAAAGACATTCTGACGATCGACAACCATTGCGACGGCCCGTACCTGATCATCAAGTTGCGCGAGAAGGGTCAGCACAAATTGGCCGACGATATCTACAGTCTGCTCTTGAAGCAGGGCGGCAACCGCAGCGGCATCGGTTTCGGCGACGTCGATAATTTGGGCAACGTCCACGCCGATCAGTTCAGCTGGGATTACAGTTGGGGCAACGTGAAGACGAAGACGTTCCGCCAGATTTGGGACGGCGTCAGCGACGAAACGATTGCCGCGTACAAGTACCGCAAGCCGTTGATCAAAGGCCGCTGCGGCAAGTGCCAGTTCTTCGAAATCTGCAACGGCAACTTCCGCGCCCGAGCGCGTTACGCGACAGGCGATTTGTGGGAAAGTGATCCGGCGTGCTATTTGACGGATGACGAAATCAACGTCTACAAGGACGCGAAGGGCGAGTATCACAGCCACGATCCGAAGATTGAAGCGGAGACGAACGAGCTGAAGCAGAAGGCCGAATTCTATGGCAAGCAGGGCTTCAACGTTCCGTTGGCGATGGCTGCGGACGCGGTCGGGTGCCTGAGCGCGATCCCGAAATCGGTCTCGCAAGACTATCTCGCGAAGGCGAAGGAAGTCGGATCCGTCCAAGCCGCAAAGATCGTCAGCGACGACTTCACAAAAGCCGATCCGAAGCGCTTAGCTGAAGTTGAAACGTTGCGCCCATTGGCGTTGATCGAAGCTGAGAACGCGAAGGGGATTAATCCGACGCTGGAGCAGTTGCAATTGAGCGGTGCGGCGGGGCAGTAAGATGCCGTTGGCCGTTAGCCTCGAAGGGGCGACCTTCTAAAGCCCAGGGCGCGAGCCCTGGGTTTGGTAGTTAACGCAAGAAACGAAAGGAATGCGAGCATGGGAATTGTTGCATTAGCCTTTCTCTCTCTCTTTGTTGCCCTACCATTATTTTTGTTGTACTGGCCTGTCTGTGCAAGAATTGTGACACGCTATTATCCGGATTGTTTCTTCGGAGGAGAGTGACGATGGAATTGTTAATCGAAGCCGAAGCTCCTCCATTGACTCAATGGGATGATGGTTCCATCCGGGTGGCGAATTCTCGTGTGCCGTTGGAGCGTGTTGTTTGCGCTTACAACAGTGGCGACACGCCGGAAGAAATCCGACAGGATTTTGAGTCGTTGTCGCTGACGGATGTCTACCGGGCGGTGGCTTATTATTTGGGCCATAAGACTGTCGTCGATAACTACATGAAGACGCGCATGGCAGAAGCGACGCGAAATTTTGAGTCACATCCAGATTCGAATGACACAAACGGGATTCGGGAGCGATTGTTAAATAGGCATTCGAAGGAGAATTCAAATTGTGCGCCTCGGAGCTGATGAGGATTTCAGCGGGAAGATTATCCGGGGTGTGCTTCGACGAAACGCTGAAATTGATTTGATTCGGTTTCCCGAGGTGGGTCTCAAAATTCCGGATGAAGTTGTTTTAGAGTGGGCAGAAAGTGAAGGTCGAATACTACTTTCACATGATGTTAATACCATGAAAGATTCGGCCAATAAACGCGTCCTTTTCGGGTTTTCACATCCGGGTGTATTGATCGTTCCACAATGGGCGGCCATTTTAGAGATCATCGAAGACATAAAATTGATCGCGGAATGTTCGTTAGATGATGAATGGCGAAACCAAGTGAAGCATTTACCGCTGAATAAACACGGCGCGTAAGGGCAATGTCTTTTTAATGTCGTAGAGAGAATAAAATGATTCTTGATCTGTCAAGTTCGACCACCCTTTCCCCCGAAGCCCCGACCCTCCCGGCGTTGCAAGGCGAGCGCACAGGAAAGCCTGATTTCCTCAGCGCCGACTTTGATCGCGCACCGTTCATCGTGATTTGGGAGGTCACGCGGGCGTGTGATTTGAAGTGTGTGCATTGCCGGGCGGAGGCGATTACCATGCGCCATCCGCTGGAGCTCACCTTCAAAGAAGGTTGCAAACTCATCGATCAGATTCGTGAGTTTGGCAAGCCGCTCTTCGTCATCACCGGCGGCGATCCGTTGAAGCGGCCGGATATTTATGATTTGATCAAATACGGCGATAAGAAGGGGCTGCGCGTCGCGCTCACGCCGTCGGGGACGCAGTTGATGCAGCCGACCGTGATCAAGCGCTTTAAGGACTCGGGGCTTTCGCGGCTGGCCGTCTCGCTCGACGGGTCGTGCAAAGAGATTCACGACACGTTCCGCAAAGTCGATGGTTCGTTTGATTGGACCGTCGAATCGATCAAAGAAGCGCGGCGCTGCGACATTCCTGTACAGATCAACACGACGGTGTGTAAGCACAATCTCAAGGACATTCGCGCAATTGGCGAACTGCTCGGCACGCTCGATATTTGTTTGTGGTCCGTTTTTTTTCTCGTACCGACCGGGCGCGGATTGCGCAGCGATATCGTCAGTGCGCGCGAGCACGAAGATGTGTTCAATCTACTTTACGACATGAGCAAAGAGATGCCGTACGACATCAAGACGACGGCGGCTCAGCACTATCGGCGCGTGGTCGTACAGCGTCGCCGCGCAGAAATTTCGGACCTCATTGCACAAGGCAAAACGCAGGACGAAGCCGCTCGGATCGTGCAACTCAATTCGATGCCGAAAGCGATTCCCGAAGGCAACTACGAACCCGGCGGTTGGTCGCGTAACGCCGCTACAGGTGCCGCGAGTGGTCCTGCTTCGATGATTGGTTCGATGATGGATTCCGAACAAAAAGGTGCGCCGATGCGTTCGACCGGTGAAGGTGCTGACGCGTTGCGCGCGAAGATCGCTCGGATGCGTTCGGGCGGAGCGCCTGAATTTGTGATCGCGAAACTTGAAGCGCAATTGTATTCGGCTGAAGGCAAAAGCGCGGACGGCACCAGCGCCCCGGTTGAATTCCTCACGCGCCAAGACACCGCGCGCGGCGACGCCTCGCTCGACATTGGTCGCGCGTCGAAGGGAGTTAACGACGGCAACGGCTTCGTCTTCATCGACCACATTGGTATGGCATACCCGAGCGGCTTCTTGCCGATGGTCGTCGGCGACGTACGCAAGCAAAGCCTCGTGGACATCTACCGCGACAGCCCGATTATGAAACAATTGCGCGACTACCCGACGTTGAAAGGTAAATGCAGCTGGTGCGATTTCCGCGATGTGTGCGGCGGTTCGCGCAGTCGCAGCTACGGCGTCACCGGCGACTACCTTGCGAGCGAACCGTATTGCAGTTACTTTCCGCAGAAACCGAAGAATTGGGGGAAGTAAGAGGTTGTTTGTGCCGGGATGATAGATAAAACTGAGATGTAATTTGCGATGCCTGCGACGAAGATAATTTTCTTTAAAGACGATAATGGGAGTGTGCCATTCGTCGAATTCGTTTAAAGCATTCCCTTGCGGCAACGTGAAAAGTTGTTGTTGAGATTGGAGCGCTTGCAGGAATTGGGGCACGAATTGCGGCGTCCCGAAGCCGCTTATTTAAGAGACGACATATACGAATTGCGAGTACGGTTCGGGCACGTGAATTATCGTATTTTGTATTTTTTTCATGGGCACGATATAGCAGTACTTGCAGCGGGCTTGACGAAAGAAGACCAAATACCGTCCATAGAGATTGATCGCACGATTGAAAAGCGTATTCGATTTATTCGAAACCCGGCGCGGTACAGCTTAGAATTTTTGGAAGGGTCAATTACATGAATAAAACGACCGACGGAGTTAAAATCTTTTACGAGATGTTCATTCGTGGCAATCCTGAATCGGAAGCGCGAGTGGAAGAGGACCGAAAAAAAATTCGGCTAATCGTCCAACTCCGCGACCTGCGCGAAAAAGCCGGACTCACGCAGTCCGCTCTTGCGCTCAAACTCCACACCTCACTTGCCGCGATTCAAGCGCTTGAAGACATTGATTCGGACGAGCATAAACTGGAAGACCTCCAGCAGGCTGTTTCAGCGTTGGGTATGGAATTGCAAGTGCGCATCGTCAAGAAATCTACGAAGCCACGCCGTCGAAAATCTGCTCCCTCTACCGCATTCTCGGCCGCACACGTGTGAGACACGGGGTATGTAGCTCCACGCGTATCATCTCACATGCTTCGCGCGTCCTGTTTGGGACGCGCGATTGTTTAACCGCTTTTCGAAAAGGATTCGTGATGAAACACCTCACTGCACTCGCATTCGCCATTGTGTTGGGATTCTCCGCGCTGTATGCCGAAGAAGGTTTCGAAAATTTGTACAACGGCAAAGACCTCACCGGTTGGCAGTACAAAGCGGACGACACATTCGATGGCAAGACCGACGCCAGCGATGGCCGCTATTCGGCCAAGGGCGAAACGCTCGTCGTCAATCCATTCAAAGACGGTTCCGGCCCGAAGCTGCGCCAGCTCTGGACGACGCGCCAGTTTCCGAAGAACTTCGTTTTGAAGATTGAGTTCCGTGCCGCCGTGAACGCCGACAGTGGCATCTTTCTGCGCAAGCCTCAGCTGCAATGCCGCGACTACCTCGTCGCCGGCCCTTACAAGCTGTTGAAGAAGTACAAGCCCCAGGAATGGAACGAGATCGTCGTCACCGTGAAGGACAACGTCGCGCACTGCGAATGCAATGGCGAAGTCCTCGAAGACGCCTTGAAGCTTCCTGAAACTGGCAGCATCGGTCTTGAAGCGGATCGCGGACAGTTGGAGTACCGAAACATCCGCATTAAGGAAGAGAAGTAAAACGCATAGATTTGCTACCAAACTGGCATACTCACAACTACAAACAGAGTATTCTTGAAAAAGTAAGGAAGTAAGATAGTATGAATTTAAGGTTTTTGTGAGGAGGTTGCGATGCTGGCGAAATTAACGTCCAAGAATCAATTGACACTTCCCAAGGCTGTTGTGAGGCGTTTCGTTGGCACGGAATATTTTGATGTGACGTCTGAAGAGGGACGGATTATTCTTCGTCCATTACGTGTTTCGAAAGCTGATGCGGTTCGATCCCAATTGGCTGCTCTTGGGATTGAAGAAAGCGACGTGGCAAAAGCTGTTAAATGGGCACGAAGTAAGAAATGAAACTACTTCGAGTCGTTTTAGACACGAACATTGTCATATCCGCGCTGCTCTTCTCCAGAGGGAAGCTGTCATGGCTAAGAGAAGCATGGCAGGCGGGACAATTCATTCCACTCGTTTCGAAGGATTCGGCTCTCGAAATCATTCGCGTTTTAGCCTATCCAAAATTCAAATTGAGCACGGATGCACAGAATGAATTAATTGCGGATTATCTTCCGTGGTGTGAGACAGTGTGTGGGTCTGAAAATCCGCGGAAGTTGCCGGAATGCAGGGATGAATTCGATGTGCCTTTTTTGAAACTGGCGCACGTTGGAAAAGCTGATTTTCTTGTGTCTGGTGACAAGGATTTACTCGTTCTAGCCCCGCAATTCGAAATTCCAATAGTTTCAGCGGATGAATTTCAGCGCTACATGAAGACCACTGATCGTTGATATTTTTGGAGTGGAATTACATCAGTGATTGGCACGTCAGTTTGGTCCTTAATACATGCATCATTTTTGCCGAAATTGAACATAGGCTTGTTCTTGAAAGTGCTCCATTTTTACACCTATTCCACGTGGCAAACTCCGCATGGGCGGGTACACTGATTCTTTACGATTCGATGAACGAGTCGTCTGCGAACGAGGTTAGTCAAAAACTTACTACATGTCGAAACAGCCCTCCAACTCATCTCCTCATCCGAATCCCTTGGTCGTCCAGAATCAGCAGGCTCAAGCTCACGCCGCCACGCTGGAAGGCATGCCGCCTTTTGCGTCCGCTCGCATGGGGTTGCTGCCGCCTTATTTGGCCAGCCGAATCAACGCCAACAACGACGCTTTGCGCGCCCAGGGCAAGGACATCATCGACCTTGGCATGGGCAATCCCGTTGATCCTGTCGCTGAGAATGTCGTCGAAAAGCTGAAGGAAGCGCTCAACGATCCGTCGTGTCACCGCTATTCGCCAGCTACTGGCATTCAAGTGTTGAAAGACGCTTTTGCTCGGCATTACGACCGACACTTCAACGTCGCACTCGATCCGAAAAAAGACGTGATCGCGTCCCTCGGGTCGAAGGACGCGTTCAGCCATCTGTGCATGGCGCTGCTCGGACCGCAGGACGCTTGCGTGGTCCCGACGCCAGCGTACACGCCTCATTTCTACGCGCCTCAAGTCGCCGGAGCCGTCGTGGTGGGTGTGTTCATGGAAGAAGAACAGCCGGGTGATAAGTTGTTGGAGAAAATCCGGGGCGTCTTCGAAACTGTTCGTCCGCGCCCGAAGTTTTTGGTGCTGAATTTTCCGCACAATCCGACCGCCCGAACCGTCGATCTCCCTTTCTTTGAAGAGATCGTGAAGATGGCACGGCATTTTAAATTCTGGGTCTTGAACGATTTTGCCTACGGCCATAATTGCTTCGACGGGTACAAAGCGCCCAGCATTTTGCAGGTGAACGGCGCGAAGGATGTTGCCGTCGAAATGTTCACGATGTCCAAGCCGTACAGCATGGCCGGCTGGCGCGTCGGGTTCCTCGCTGGCAATCCGATGCTGATCGACTCGCTTGCCAAGATCAAACCGTATTTCGATTACGGCCATTTCCAGGCGATCCAAGTTGCGTCCGCTTTCGCCCTCGACACGGGCGACGAGTACATCAAGGCGCAATCGGTGCGATATCAGCGACGGCGCGACACGCTGTTGGATGGCATGACGCAAAATAGCTGGGGCCGGACCATCAAAAACCGTGCGACGATGTTTTCGTGGCAGCCGATGCCTGAGGCGTTTTCGACGATGGGAACGGTCGATTTTTGCACGAAACTGGCGCAGGAAGCGGGCGTGAGTTTCTTCCCGGGCGGCGGGTTCGGACCCGAGGGCGAAGGTTTTGTCCGCATAGCGTTGGTCGAGCCGGAAATTCGTATCGCCGAAGCGTGCGCCCGAATTGGTGCGTTTTTGAAGCGCGGATAAATGCTTGGATTCTTTGACAACGGGGTTTGATCATGTCTGACGAAAATACCGATCCCACATCGCCTGCGCCTCGCAAACGTGCGCGCAAATCAAAGAGTGTCGAGAGCAGCCAGACAGCGTCGAATGACGTCGCGGCCGAATCTGGGAATCCACTTCCGGAGACACGGCTGTACGTTCCCGAGTCGTCTGAAAACGCAATTGGAACGTCGCTCGGAGAAGGCCAACAGGATGAATCTGCGGGCGGAGATCCTAATTCGCCTGCTGATTCCGCGCTCAGTGCCGCGCTGCGACGCGAAGAGAGTCTCGCGTCACATGTGGTTAATGCGGCCACGCACATTGGCGGAGCGCACTCCGATGCCACGTCTGATTTAGGACAGGAATATCCGGGCGAACGTGATCCCAGCGAAACACCTTCTGAGACGCAAGCCGCTGAAACAGCTTCATCTGAAAGTGCCGAAGAACCCGAACTGCCGCCAGACGAGCCGACGGATCCCAACGAATTAGAACGCATCGTCGAAGCCTTGTTGTTCGCCGCGTTGGAACCGATAACGGTGCGTGAAATCGCGCGCGCAGCCGACAGCGACAGTGCCACGATTCGCAAGGTTCTGAAAGCCTTGAAAGAAACCGGTGACCGTGAACGCCGCCCGTGGGATTTGGTCGAAATTGCGAACGCCTACCGCTTGGTCACGCGCTCCGAATTTCATTCCGCGATCCAGCGGTTGAAGACGCAAACGTCTCAGCGAAAACTGACGCAGGCCGCGCTTGAAACCTTGGCGTTGATTGCCTACCGACAGCCCATTGGTCGCGCGGAAATCGAATCGATCCGAGGCGTCAATGCGGGTCCAGTGCTGCGTTTGCTGCTCGAAAAAAAGCTCGTCCAAATCTCCGGACGAGGCACAGGCCTCGGCCAGCCGTTGCTCTACGGAACGACCGATTACTTCCTCGAAAACTTCGGCCTCAAGAACATCACCGAGCTTCCCAAGCCCGGTGAATTCAAGAACGCGTAATTTAGGAGCGGCAAAATTGCCACCGCTCCTTTTCGTCTACAATGGATCCAATAATTTTTCCGATGGAGTCTGCGGCAAATCGCCCGCGAGAATTTTCAGGATCACGCCTTGGACGTCGTGAACCAGGCAGCAACTCGCCACAGACGCGACGACGTGCGGCCATTCGTTTTCGCCGTACCATAAATCCGGCGGAGGATTTTTCAGCAGTGAATGCTTGATCAGGTCTTCAAGGAAATCGACGTTGCCGATAACTTCCTTGAGTTGGTCGTGCAATTCCGGTTCAAGTTCCTCGACTTCCGACTCCGTCAAATGGCCGTCGTTGGCGTGGCGTTCGATGAAAATGTTGGCTTCGCGATAAACCATCGTCAGCCATTGTTTGCGTTCCATGCGGTTCCAAAAAAATGAGTTGAAGGCTGGTGGGCGGCGCCCGTGTGCGCATCGCCTTGAAGCCTGTTTGTAAATCGATAGAGTATGATTCACTCATGACGATGAAATGTCAAGAACCGGAGATTCGAATATGGCAGTAAAAGCGATAGATTTGAAAAGCATGTGGACTGCCGGACAGACGTACGCCGAATGGTACGCCGCGATCAAGAACCCGCATATGCGCACGGACATGGAGCGAGTTGAAAAAGGCATCGAGATTTCTGACGCGGTTGCCGCGAAAATCAAAGGACTGAAACGCGCGGTGCATGGGCTGGCGATCATCGAAGATTGGTGCGGTGACGTGCGGCACAACGCGCCGGTCCTGGCGAAACTTTGCGCGCTGAATCCGGACAAACTGCGCCTGCGCTGCGTCGATAAAGAAACGAAGCCAGACCTGATGGTCCGCTACTTGACCAACGCGGCCGAAGCGATTCCGATCTTTGTGTTCTTCTCCGAATCGTTCGTCGAAATCGGCAATTGGGGCCCGCGCCCGTATGAATGCAAGCGCTTGATTGCCCGGGGCAAAGCCGCTGGAAAGATCGATGACGCGCGTGAAAAAATTCACGATTACTACGCCGCCGACAAACACCAAAGTACGATCGCGGAACTGTGCGCGCTGATTGACATCGCCACCGCCGAAGAAGTGTGAGCAAGTGCCGCTTGAAAAGGTATCCAAACGAATGTCCTCGATCGTCCGTCCCTCGCGTTCGCGTCTCCTTCAGCTCATCACGGCGATGCTTCCTTACGCCGCGTTGATCCTCATTTTTGTGGGGATGGGCGTGCGCGATTTGATTCGAGAATCGCATGTCAATAGCGATGGGGTTCATGACACGCCAGCGATTTTTTGTACGCAGCAAAACTTAAGTTCTCTCGCTCGCGAATGCGCGCCGATCATTGTCGCGGCGGCGGGCATGACGCTCGTGATTTTGACCGGTGGGATTGATCTGTCGGCGGGAAGCATCATGGGCGTGTCGAGCGCGGTTGCGTGTTTGGCGGCGAACCGTTTTCAAAATCCAGCGCTGGGCATGCTCTGTGGGGTGGGGGCGGGGTTGCTGTGCGGGGTGCTCAACGGCACGCTCGTGATCGGTCTGCGGGTGCAATCATTTATCGTGACGCTCGGGATGTTGATGAGCCTGCGCGGCATCACACGATTGCTGAATAAAAATTCGTCGGTTTACATTGGCGATGGCATCATCGACAAAGCGACGTCGTCGGCACTGCTGGCGAATTTTAAATGGCTCTCCGGCAACATTCCCGGAGTGGGCGTTCCATGGTTTTTACTCGTCGCTATCGCAGCTGTCGTCGTGCTGGGAATTGTGTTGAACTACACGCGCTTGGGTCGGCGTCTGTACGCGGTCGGAAGCAATGAAGAAGCGGCGCGATTGTCGGGCGTTCGCGTGGGGCCGACGAAGCTTGTCGCGTACGCCATCGCTGGGATGACCGCTGGAATGGCAGGCGTGATGAACGCGACGCGCTTGGGTGGTTCGACACCACAAACGGGCGAAAGTAAAGAACTCACGATCATCGCGGCTGTCGTCATCGGCGGGACATCATTGTTGGGCGGGCAAGGGACAATTGCGGGGTGTGTGCTCGGCACCGTGCTGATGCAGGCGCTCAGCAGCGCGTGTACGTCACTGCGACTCGACGATTCGTATCAGATGGTCATCATCGGATTGTTCCTCGTTGGCGCGGCGGCGATTGATTTGCTCCGCCATGAAAAAGCGTCGTGATAGTGCGACGGTGTGAGCTACATTAATAGTGCCGCTTCGGCGACCAATCCCGGCCCAAATCCCAGTATCACACAAGGCGCTGGCGCGTTTACTTGACGCAGTCGATCCAGTATAAAAATGACAGTCGGCGAGGACATGTTGCCGTGTTGTGCGAGGATCTGTCGCGAGGGTGCGAGGTCCGATTCTGACAGCTTTAACGCGTCGGCGACCGCTGTTAAAATGCGCGGACCGCCGGGATGAATCGCCCATGAGGCCACGTCGTTGAGCGCGACACCTTGCCTGTCGAGCCAGCGCGACAGCCACGGTGCAAGATGCTCGCCGATCAAGTCTGGAACGCGAGCCGACAGCGTCATCTCAAAGCCGTGATCGCCAATATTCCAACTCATCGCGTCTTCAGAATCCGCGAATACATGCGAGCCGGTTGCGAGGACGTGCAGCCAATTATGCGCTTCGCGATTCGAAATCACGAGCGCCCCGGCACCGTCGGCGAAAAGTGAATTCGCCACCATGAAATCGCGATTCCAGCCGAATTGAAAATGCAGCGTACACAGTTCGACCGCACACAAAAGCACGACCGCATTCGAATCACTTTTCGCAATTGCATGCGCCGCGCGCAGGCCGTTCAACGCGCCGTGGCAGCCCATGAACCCGACGTGAATTCGTCCTACATCGACCGACAGGCCCAGCGACTTGATCAACGAAATATCGACGCCCGGCGCATAGAATCCCGTGCAAGACACCGTAATCAAATGCGTGATTGCGGCGAATTCGACGCCCGCGTTTACACACGCTTTCCGCGCCGCTTCGTCAGCCAGCGCAGCTGCTTCAAGCGCGTAGCGTTTCATGCGTTCACGCGTGGTCGGGCCGTTGTCTGTTTCTGATTGAGCCGCCGCGTAGAATTTCAGACGGCTTTCATCCGGTCGCTCACCATCGCCAGCGTCCAATAAAACGGACCCGCGCTGATCGATTTCAGTGGTACGAAACAACGAATTCAGGAGCCGCTTTTGACTGTCTTTGCGTTGATATGAAATGCAATTAATGTGCTCACTCAAGTCCGGTTGCAACATCGAATGTTTGGGCGATGCCGTACCCAATCCCAGCAATGCAACGCTCATTGAGCCACCTTTGTTAGAGTCTCGCGGGGTTGAAATGAGAGCGATGCTTTGCCCGCCATTTCCGCGCACCAGTTCAAAACGCGCGGCCACCGTTCGAAAACAGGACATGCCAACTGTACCAACCACGGGCGCATGGCCCAATGAGCTATCAACGCGCTGGAGCGAATGCGGGTTGAAAATGCGCGACTCCACGCGTCTGAATACGCACGCCCGATGGAATCAATATGGAGTTGATCATCCAAACGCTCTTTCGCTGGGACCAGCATCGACGCCATCATCCATCCCGATTGAATCGCGATGCTGATGCCTTCCGCAATCACCGGATGCGCTTCAGCTGCGGCATTGCCGACGTAAAAAACGTTCGGTGTATAGCGCGGACGAATGCCGGTTTGAAGCGGTCCCGCTGAGAGCCACGGACCCTCGCGCACAGCGTCCTTCAAAACCGGTATGATCGCCGGACATGTGCGCCGAATGTGTTCCAGCAATTGCTCGCCCGCGCCCGCGTCCGTTTGTTGCCGGAGCTGTGACAACCGTTTGCGAGTGACGCAACACGACAAGCTGGTCAATCCGTCCTGGCAATGAACCATCCCGCCGTAGCCATCATCAAATGAAAGCAGCGGCATCAATCCATCGGGCAAATGGGCGTTTCGAAAATGAGCTTTGAATCCGAACAAATCCGAGCCACGTGGTGCCTTCTTTGGTGCTTCACCGAGTGGGTTGGCTTCCCATGATCCGTTTGCGGCAATCATAATCTTGGAGGTGATTCGAGACGTCTCGCGCGTCTCACGTGATTCGAGCTCGCACGAAAATCCGTCTGATTCACGAATGACGGCACGAACTTTTACGGGCTGAATAATCGTAGCGCCCAAGGCTTTCGAGCGTTCCATTAAAAGCGTGTCCAAGACATCACGCGTCAGTGCGCGCCCGCGATGGCCGGGGCGACCGTAGGCCATCGGCAATTCCGCGCGAATCGCCCGGCTGCCCGTGAAGACAGCCATGTGCGTGACCTCTGGACCCGCGCACGTTTGGACTGCGCGATCCAGACCGAGTTGCTCCAGCACAGGCCAGTTCGTGAGTGACAGAAATTCTCCGCAGACTTTTCGGCGCGGAAATTCTTTTTGCTCGATGATCGCAACGTTCCACCCGGCTTGCGCGAGAACTGCCGCAGACGTTGCTCCTGCGGGACCGCCGCCTATGACAATTGCATCGAATTGTTTCTGCATAGCACCTTTAATTGTTCTTGAACCAACTGAGCACAAAACGACACGGAAAGCGGCGTTGTAGTTTGAAATTGTCCAGCCCAGCTTGCTTTGCCATGATACCTATTTCAGACAATGAAAACGCAGCGCGAACTGAAAGCGGTCCATCGACATGAACGACCGGCGATGATGACAGTAATCGCGTCGCGACGTTCGCGAGCACCCATCCAACTTGGCTGCGTTCGAGATCATTGACCACAAGTCCACACCGAGTACTCCGCCCCATTTGAGTGAGCAAATCGCCAGCCTGAGCCGTCTCAAGATGATGGAAAAATAGAGAACTCGTTATCACGTCGTAGCCAGCGGGAATGGAATCGAGCAGTGCGTTATGCGAAAAAAAGTGAACGGATGCCTTCGACGCCGACGCGCGTGCGCGGGCAAATTCAAGCGCACGGGGACTGATGTCACAGGCATGAATTTCTAATTTCACGCCGCGAGTCTCAGCCATTTTACAGAGCGAAATCGGAATATCGCCGGCACCAGTTGCAATGTCTAAAACACGCAGCGTCTGGTTCGGATTCGCAGCCACTATCGGAGCAAGTGCCGACCACACGTGGCGGGCGCTGAGGCTAAAGCGATTGAGTCGTTCAAGTCCTTCTAAGGCACGCAGGTGCTCGCGTTCTTCAAGGGCCGGATCGTCCATAATTTCGGGCGTCAACGAGCGCTCGCGCAGTTCACTTAAAGTAGCCCGGAATCCCATTTCACATTCTCGAAAATGAAGGTACGCGATGCGGAATCTGAACTCACAGAGTATCGATCCATTTCGTTTCGGGCAGCTTAACGGCAGGGGTCGGTAAAGCCATTGAAATGCCGACGAGATCGTGTTGAGCGAGTTGCGTCTGGAATTGAGTGTTAGGGCCGTTTACACTAGAGTTCGTTGCCGTAGTACTTAATTGGATGGAGAGTTGTGGCGAGTCATGGCGGATAATTCTTTTGATGATTTGACGGGGCTGTCCGGCACACGGGTGCGATCGGTGCCGGGCGCATCGTTGCATAATTTCGCAGCCCTTTCTGGAGCCCGGGCTAGCGCGGTAAGGCGCTCGGGGTCGATTGGTGGATCGCAGACAACCATCGCGATTGAAAAGCAGAAATCCGAAGGTTGGGTCGAGACGATCCGTGTCATCGCGCTCGTTGTTTTCATTGCGATTCCGATTTTTGCGTGGTTCGTGCAGGACTACGCCGGGCGAGTCGTTTGGACCGTTGCGGTCGCCGTGTTACCGCTGTTCATTGTGCTCGTTGGATACCATCGATGGCGGCGCATTTGTCCGCTCGCGTTTTTCAGTAAATTGCCAGGACTGCTCAAGATCGGTGGCAAGCGCACAGTCCCGGTATGGCTTGAGAAATACTATTATGTTTTGGCGTTATTCTTTTTCATCTTCGGCTTGTGGTTTCGTCATGTTGCAATGAACGGTGATGGGCAGGCGATCACCGTCTTCTTTGTTGGGATCGCGCTGGTGGCGTTCGTCGTCGGACTCATTTATACCGGCAAGAGTTGGTGCAATTTCATCTGCCCCGTTTCATTCATTGAGAAAATTTATACCGAGCCGCACGGCCTGCGCGAGACAGCAAATTCACAGTGCCAAAAATGCACGGCCTGTAAAAAATTCTGCCCCGACATCAATCAAGAAAATGGCTATTGGAAGGAACTCGAATCCGGGTCGAAGCGCATCGCGTATTTCACGTTTCCGGGTCTCGTATACGGATTCTACTTCTATTATTTTTTGCAGGCGAACACATGGCAGGCGTATTTTGATGGCGAGCGATGGACTAAGACGCCGGGAATGTGGCGGACTGCGTTTTCTCCGGGAACGAATGCGGCAACGGCTGGATTTTATTTTTGGCCGGAATGCCCGCGCGCGTTAGCAGCAATCATCACGCTGCTCGTTTGTGGAACGGTGAGCCTCGTCTTCTTTTCTCTTTTACGCTATCCAATCCAGGCATTCTTAAAGAGGGTGAAACTCCAGAATGACCTTGAGCGCGTGCGGCATACACAATTTGCCATCGCCGGGTTTGTGGCGTTTGTGACGTTCTACAGTTTTGCTGGCGTCCCAACATTGAATCGCATCCAGCCCGCTCCGCATCTGTTCATGATTGTCGTGGTGCTCTCAGCTGCGATATTTTTGGCGCGGCGATTGAAACGCGATCAGCGCCAATTTGCGGAAGAATCGCTCGCTAAGAACATCATCAAACGGTGGGAGTGGCCGGAGCCTGCGCCGTCGAATTTGCACGACGCATTCCTTATTCACACCGTTCGCTCGAAGGCATCGGCAAAAGCATCCGAACGCGCACTGGAGATTTACAAAGACGCGTTGCGAGAAGCACTCGCCGATGGGATCGTCACGCGTGAAGAACTGCATCGCCTCCAGGCGCTCCGCGATCAATTGCAAATCAAGAACGCGGACCATTCGAAAGTCATGAACGCGCTCGATGAGGAAGCGCGAGCGATCTTGAGCGATCCATCCAAACTGATGTCGGCTGAAAAGCGGCTGCAGCTTGACAATTATCAACAGGCACTCGAAGAGTATCTTGATCGCGCTTTCGCCCCCGGCGCCAGTGCCGATGGCACGCTCCTTGAGCAGTTCCGTGAAAGTTATCGCGTCACGCCGGAAGAGCATCAGCAAGTCATCGAAGACCTGGTCTCTGGCGAACGCGGTTTGGGAGCTCGGCTTTCAGAGGCCGTTGGCTCGATTGAAGTCGCTGCGCAAACCATCGTCGCACTCAAAAGTGAACCCACAGCTGCGCATGATTTCTTGCGTGATATTTTGGAACGTCGCCGCACACGAGCCGTGATGACTCTCGCCAAAGGCCTCATGCTCGACGAAGGTCAACACGCGGAGTTGACGAATCAATTGTGCTCCGACGACCGAGCCACGCGAGCCACCGCCGTCGAGCGACTGAGCCGCGCCACGGTTCCGATCCTGGCCGAACGCTTCCTCGATTCGCACCGCGACATCGCCGAGAATGAAGCGGCAACGACATTGCTTTCGGAAAAAATTCTGCGTCGCACACACAGTGCCGATCCGTACGAGCGTGCACTCGCAATCTATATTAGTGGAGCGACGGGCGCGGCGGATGAAACGAAACTGAGTCACGTTGCCGACGATCAACATCCCGTTGTCAGCAACACGATGATTGTGGTGAGGAAGAAATTCTTCGGCGACATGTTCCCGGGCGATGATGAATCGATGTTGTCGATCGTTGAAAAAATGATCGCGTTGCGAGCCGCGCCGATTTTTTCACGGCTTGCTCCGGAGAGTTTGGAACGCTTGGCCCACGCCAGCAACGAAGACATTTTCGGACCCGGCGAAGTTCTCTTCAAAGAAGGCGACGACGGCAGCGAAGTGTTCATTCTCGTCGCTGGGGACGTTGAAGTGGTGCGCGGCGAAGGAGCCGATCGGAAAGTTCTCGCGCGCGAAAAAGCGGGCGGATTCATCGGTGAACTTGCGGTGCTTGATCCAGCTCCGCGCTCGGCCAGTGTCGTTGCTGGATCTGAGGGATCGCGCGTGCTCCGATTGGACGGACAAGCGTTCCGTGACGCGCTGCATCAGGATTCCAGCATTGCTGAAGAAGTCTTGAAGACGCTCGCGCAACGCTTGAAAAATTCGCGCTCGTAATTCTCAGCCGTTCGGTGCGGCGGGAGCAGAAGGGTCCGTTGTTGTCCAGCATGCCAGGCTGGGAAGCGGGAAAAAATAGTCGAAACGCAGACACACCGCTTCATACTGATAAGGAGAACCCGCGCTCAAAAAGTCGGCATTGGGTTTCGCATCCTGCGGCCCCATAAACAACGCGCGTTCCTTGAAGTCCGCCGAATCGGAATCGATCCCCAGTCCGGTTGGATTGCGGCGCGGTTTTGTCCGGCGCGTCAGGCGGCAGGCACTCAGTGAATCAAGGTTTTTACCCAGTGAAGTGTCGCGTAAAAGAGCATCGCGAATCGTCGACTTTTTCAAAAGGTCTTGGGCACCTTTTTGCGCCAGGCCGAGCGCGGCCATGTAATCAATCTGCTCGGCGAAGGGCATGCGCTCAAACGCCGCGTGGTCCGTCAAATCCAGAATGTTGTCGATACAATGCGGCGGCAGACCGGTGTTCGTTCCGTTGGGATCAAACAATAATTCGCGCCACACCGCCCGCATCCCGTCCTGAATCGCCGCTACACTTTCGTTCAACGCCGACATGCTACCCGTGTACGCTGCGAGAATCTCAGCAGCCAGTTTTACGGTGTCCTGCTGTAAATCAGCCCGAATGTGCAGCGTTGACGCATCGGTTTTCTGCTGCCGGAATTGAGCGAGTATTTGGTTGACTCCGAACTGCGGATTCGAGTCGGTTGCGGTCGGATTGTCGAGCAATTTTAGCAGAAGCGAACGAATGCTTTGAATGCGATTGCGCCAGGACGAAAGTGCCGCTTGGATGGGACCCGTCCGCCGCGCCATCGATTCAAATCCGTATTTCAGCGCCTCGCACACTTTTTGTTTTTGGACGTTTTCGAGCCACTTCAACGTGGCAGCCTGCAATTCAAAATACGACGACATACGATCCTGTTCGAGTCGATCAAGCGTCGTCTTGCGGGTCCAGAATTGATTTTTCGAACGCTTGCATTCGTCGATGAGTTTTCCGTATCGCGCCGACATCATCTGCAGCGCTTCGCGCGACTGGGCATTGTGCGACGCGTACGCCACTGCTTTTTTGGCGAGCTGAGTCACACACTTTGACAGCGCCGCTTCCAAGATCGTCCGCGACGGATTATCGCTGCTGGGACTCAGCACGTAATCTACCGCCCATATGCCGCCCGGGCGCGAATACGGTGTTTCAATTCCTTTTGGGTTCCAATCATCGAGAGGTGGCATCTCGGCTAGTTCACGGAGAATGGTGCGAATGCGTGGAGCCGAACCGGTGAAATAATATCGCAGCAACCGCTCGCCAAGTTCATCTGGTTTCCAACTCACCGGCCATTTGTCTGCCAATCGAAAATACGATTCGAAAAAATCAGGCCGGTCCGAAATTGCAATTGAGTTGCGCAGCGTCGCGATGGCCATGCATGGATTATCGTCGGGCAAAGCGTCCCGCCAGCGCCGGTTTTCCACCGCGACACGCGTCGAAAATTCTTGTTCCAAACGCGACAGAATGCAGAGCTTCAGATTCTCTGAGCGAGTGCCCGGGGGCACGGTCTTCACCAACTGGTCGAAGCCGCTACGCGCTTCCGGATCGCCGAGCCAATTTTGTACGGCTTGAGCCGCCAACGTCAACGCGGCCATGAACCGTAACCGAGGCACTTCGAGCGTCGCGCGGGCGTAACCGCAGGCCGCGAAACGCATCGAATACGGAGGGATTTTTTCGAATGTTTTTGTGTCCGTACCGGTCCCGGTCAACTCCCGGTGCGTGCCCAGAATTTTGTGCCGGGATGTCATCCAACCGTAGACTGGTAGCCCCGGACTGCCAGCCGGCTTGATGCGAATTTCGTTGAAAATCAGATGCGCAATTTGCGCGGTCGCTCCAGCGTAGTTCAACGCTGCGGCGTCGGAATGTGAGCCGTCGTACAACACGGCGGCGTCGTAGAGGGGCGCTGGAATTTCAGGTGCGCGATCCGGCGCATCCGGAAACAACCACGTACCTTTGAACGCGCTGGAACGCGGCAGCTCGACTCGCTCAATGGCTTCGAGTGCGGCGCGGGAGTTGGCGCGCATATTCAACGGATCGAGGCCCGGTTTGTTACTGATGTTGGGATCGCGGATGAAGATGTCTGGTAGTAAAAAATGTCCCCAGACGGCCATGCGTGTTTCAAATTGAAAGAGTGTTCGCGCGGATTTCAGAATGGCGGCGACATCGACACAAATCCCTGCACCCGTTCCGCCCGCCAACGATCCCAGCACAATCGTCTGGCATTCATTATAGACTTCAAATTGCTCGCCACCCGCCGGACGCGGCATCACCGCTCGGTTCAGCGCGGACTCTAAATTCACGATGATTTTTGATTGGTGTAAAGAGCGTAAGGCGTTGCTGATTTTCTTGATTACATGCGGTGCCCGAGCGAACAGTGCAAGCCGTGCGAGTTGCGGACACTTTCGCGCTCCGAGCGTCAACCCATGCGCATCGATGGGTGGCAGACTTGACGGATCGAGCCATTCAAAAATGTGCTTGTTACGGTCGGCATTGTTCGGATCAAGAATCGTTGCCAGATCAGTTTGCGATATGCCGAGGTCACAGAATTCGTGATCGCGCAAAAAAGTTCGGGAGGCCAGGTGATCAAGCGGTTGTTCGTGACCATCAGGCAGCAACACGCTTCGCGCACTTTCGGACGAAGCAGCCGTATCGATCCAGAGGAAAGAAATCCAAGCGGGTGGCTCGAAAAATCCAGCTTCTATAAAGCGGCGACGGATGCGCAGCAGAATCTCCCTGCCGCTCCCGCCGAGACCGATTAATAGAGTTGGATTAATGTCCAGCATGCAGGTCCCTGTCCGCTTTCGATGATGTTTATAACGTAAACTTAGCTGCGTAAAAGGCTGGGGCAAGAACCGATTCGATTTTGTCGGAATATGAATTCAGAGGATCGAGTTTTTCGGACCTTTACAGCCCGAGATGAGTGCCTATTCTTGAGTGATCAAATTCCAAATTGGATTCCGAAACTATAATGGACACTGAACCCAAACTATTGACCATGCGCGGCATTGTGAAACGCTTTCCTGGCGTTCTCGCGTTGGATCACGTTCAATTCGATTTGGCGCGCGGGGAAGTTGTCGCGCTGGCCGGAGAAAACGGTGCAGGCAAATCGACGTTGATGAAGATTCTGGGCGGCGTGCATGAGGCTGATGAGGGTGAGATTCAGATCAACGGTGAGGCGGTGAAAATCGGTGGGGTGAGCGGCTCGAAGAAGTTGGGCATCGCGTTGATTCATCAGGAATTGTTGCTTGCGCCGAATCTTGACATTGCGGGCAACATTTTTCTAGGCGAAGAATCGACGGGGTGGGGGCCGTTCAAAAAGCTGAATCGAGCCACGATGAATGCAGCGGCGGAGACGTTGCTCGCGCGCGTGGGACTGAAGGTGAAGGCGACGACGTTGGTCGGCAACTTGACCACGGGGCAGATGCAGATGGTTGAAATCGCAAAAGCGCTTTCGCGAAACGCGCGGATTATTGTCATGGATGAGCCGACCTCGTCGCTGACATCCGGCGAATCAGAGAAGCTCTTTGAGATCATCGCGGATCTGAAACGCGATGGCATTTCAGTCATCTACATTTCGCACCGCATGGAAGAAATTCTGCGGATCACGGATCGCGTCACGGTGATGCGCGATGGAAAATATGTTGGTGATCTTCAGACAAAAACTGCGACGCATGACTCGATCATTTCGATGATGATCGGGCGCGAATTGAGTACGCTTTTTCCAAAGCGCGCGAGCACGCTTGGCGAGCCAATATTGAAGATCACCGGATTACGCGTTCCTGGGACAACTCAGACCGTTTCGTTTGAAGCGCGGCGCGGTGAAATCCTGGGATTCGCGGGCTTGATTGGCTCCGGGCGCACGGAGTTGATGCGCACACTTTTCGGGGTGGATCAAGCGCTGGGCGGATCGATGTGGTTCGATGGATCTCGATACCTTCCGAACCGTCCTGCCGATGCGATCAAACGTGGACTATTCCTCGTGCCTGAAGATCGCAAGTTGCACGGACTGGTGTTACCGATGTCGATCGCTCAAAATATTTCGCTGCCGGACATCGCGAACTATAAGCCGCGCTGGCGTCTCGCTCGGGAGAAAGAGCGCGAAGTTGCTCAGATTCAAAAGGATCGTCTCAACATTAAAGCGTCGTCGATTCAACAGGTCGCCGGGACGCTCAGCGGCGGGAATCAGCAGAAGATTGTCCTGGGAAAATGGCTCGCGATGAATCCGAAATTGTTGATCCTTGATGAGCCGACGCGCGGCATTGATGTCGGCGCGAAGGCTGAGATTTATCGCCAGATTGCGGAGCTCGCGGCTCAGGGACTGACCATCATTATGGTCAGTTCTGAGATGGAAGAAGTGATCGGGATGAGCGACCGGATTGCGGTGATGCATGAGCGGCGGCTCGCTGGGATTCTTGACAAAGTAGATTGCCAGCAAAAGAAGATCATGGCGTTGATGACCGGTAAACATGCTGCGGAAACGGCGCTGGCGAATTGAATTGTCGATGGATTTTGCGATCACGAATTGAGAGAGCGAAACGGAAAGATCGGTGGTAGAAAAGAGTTGGGCATGGTAACCGCGCAGTAAGCAACTTCAGCCTCGGCATTGTGTTCGAGACGAGGCACTTTTTAAGGATTTTGAAATCAAAATGGCTCATTACATTATCACTGGTGGCTGTGGATTTTTGGGAACGTGGATCGTCAAGCAGTTGCTTGATGAGGGCCACGACGCGACTGTGTTCGATTTGCAAAAAGTCACGAAGCGCTGGGAGATGATTCTGACGCCGGGCGAGATCGCGAAGGTGGGATTCAGTGCGGTGAAGATTGAAGAGACGGCGGATGTTCTCGCTGCGGTCGGTGCGGTCAAGCCGGATGGCATTATTCATTTGGCGGGATTGCAGGTGCCGACGTGCCGGGAGAATCCGATTCTGGGTGCGAAGGTGAATGTGCTGGGAACGCTGAATGTATTTGAAGCGGCGAAGGCGTCGAAGAAATCCGGCGGGAAAGATGTGCGCGTGGTTTACGCGAGCAGCGCGGCTGTCTTTGGGCCGGACGCGGAATATCCGGACGGAGCCGTCGGGGATGACGCGGCGTTGAGGCCGACGAATCACTACGGCGCGTACAAACTCTGCAACGAATTTTCGGCGAAAGCGTATTGGGCGACGGATGCGATTGCTAGCGTCGGGCTGCGACCGTTGACGATTTACGGGCCGGGGCGCGACACGGGGATGACCAGCTTCCCGACGCGTGCGATTGCTGCGGCGCTGTTGAAGCGAAAATTTGACATTCCGTTTAAAGGCAAGACGGCGTATATCCACGCGCGCGAAGTCGCGGATATGTTTGTGCGGTGTGCGCATAAGTTGCCTGCGGGTTCGCATGTGTATACGGTCGGTGGCGATGTGGCTGACACGCCGGGATTTGTTGAGACGCTTGCAGCGTGCGTTCCTGGGGCGAAGGATTTTATCACGATCAGTGGCGGCGATTTGCCGATCACGCAGCGGCTCGACGACGCGGCGTTGCGCCGGGATTATCCGGGGCTGGCGCGCATTCCGTTGGAGCAGGGTGTGCGGGAGACGGTTGAGGTGTTTAAGAAAATGGCGGAACTGGGGAAGTTGGAGAGCTGTTTGTAAGCTACTGAGTTGAAGAAAAAAGGACGGGCTGGTAAGCCCGTCCTTCTTTTTAGTCCACGTTACTTCCATGCTTTACCGGTTGGGAATTCGTGGTCATCGAGCGATGCGGGTTTCATTTCGATGCTGTAGCCGGGCGTTGTGGGTGGCATGTAGTGGCCGTTTTTTACGACGCACGGATCGTTGAAATGTTCGTGTAAATGATCGACGTATTCGACGATGCGGTTTTCCATGGATGCACTGACGCTGACGTAATCCCACATTTGCAAGTGCTGGACGTATTCGCATAATCCGACGCCGCCTGCGTGTGGGCAGACGGGGATTCCGAATTTTTTCGCCATTAAATAGACAGCGAGAATTTCGTTCACGCCGCCGAGACGCGCGCTGTCGATCTGGCAGAATTGAATAGCGCCGGCTTGCATGAGTTGTTTGAAGATGACGCGGTTCTGACAGTGTTCGCCGGTGGCGACGCCGATGCCGAGCGGGTTGACGGCTTTCGCAATCGCGGCGTGTCCGAGCACATCGTCGGGGCTTGTTGGCTCTTCAATCCACCACGGTTTGAAGCGGGCGAGTTCTTTCATGCATTCGATGGCGGGGCCGACGTCCCAATATTGGTTGGCGTCCATCATGAGGAAGCGCTCATAGCCGATTTCGTCGCGGATGATCGAGGCGCGGCGGATGTCGTCGGCGAGATCGCGTCCGACTTTGATTTTCAAATGCGTGAAGCCGTCGGCGATGGCTTCGCGACAAAGGCGGCGGAGTTTATCGTCGGAGTAACCGAGCCAGCCGGCTGAGGTCGTGTACGCGGGGTATCCGTCGCGTTCGAGTTCGGCGATGCGCGCGCTTTTGGTCGCGTGATTCGCGCGGAGAATGTCGAGCGCTTGTTCGGGCGTGAGTGCGTCGGTGATGTAGCGGAAATCGATGCAGGCGACGAGTTGTTCGGGCGTCATGTCGGCGAGCAATTTCCAGACGGGTTTGCCTTCGGCTTTCGCCCAGAGGTCCCAGACTGCGTTGACCACGGCGGCGGTGGCCAGATGGATGGCGCCTTTTTCCGGGCCGATCCAGCGCAATTGGCTGTCGCCGGTGATGTGACGCCAGAAAGCGCCCATGTTGGCGGTGAATTCTTCGAACGATTTGCCGACGATCAGCGGGCGGAGCGCGTTGATGGCGGCGACGCAGATTTCATTGCCGCGACCGATGGTGAACGTCAGGCCGTGGCCTTCGAGAGCGCCATCGGTTTTCAGGATGACGTAGGCCGCCGAATAATCCGGATCGGGATTCATGGCGTCGGAGCCGTCGAGTTGCCGGGAGGTTGGGAAGCGGATGTCGCGGACGGTTAATGCGGTGATTTTCATCGGGTCAAGTTCCTGGTTTCTGGTTTCTAGTTTCTGGTTGATGTTAATTCGTGTCGCCAAAATAAACAGGGCCGGTCAGTTCGCCAGTGGGTTGGATCAGCGTTTTTAAGGTGCTCGGAAAGAGTTGGAAGTCGGCGAGTTGATTGAGTGGGATCCAGACGAGGCCGGTTTGGTTGTGGTCTGGGTTGTGCGCGATGGTGTGATTGGGTTCATCGAGGAGCTCGCAATCGAACATGAATTCAACGGCGTGGACTCCGGTGTGGCGTTCGGCGAAGGCGTGGTTTTTGCCGATGTAGTCGCGGATGTAGCGGAGCGATTTGATGGTTACGTGCGCGCCGATTTCTTCGAGGCATTCGCGCTGCAAAGCGTCGGTGAGGGTTTCGCCGTGTTCCTGTCCGCCGCCGGGTAATAGATAAAAATTATCGCCGCGCCAGCCCACGTTTTTGGTGCAGAGGAGTGCGCCGTTGCGGATGAGGATGGCTTTGGCTGAGTTGCGGATTGGAGTCATTTAAAAAAATCCGGGCGGCATGCGCGCCGCCCGTCACAAGAGTTTAAGTCGTATACGCTCGATTTAGTTTCGAACGCGCGGAGGTGCGACGTTGGTTGAGCCGGATGCGGGTGCTGGCGTAGTTGTTCCGGTCGCAGGTGGTGTGCCCGGTGCAGCTGCTGGAGCATCGAGCAACTTTTTATATTCACGCTCCTGGGCTTTGATATTTTTTTCGTATCCCAAAACGGTCTCTTTTTCAATCGGCAATTTGCCGGACTTCATGAAGCGTTCGATGTCGTTCAACTTGGCGGCTTCGGCTTTAGTTTTCGGGTTCTTATCCAAGAGCAATTTCTGCGCTTCAATTTTGACGTTTCGGACTAAGGCGACTTCCTTGAGATCTTTCTTGCCTTTGACGACAGTGGAGTCGAGTTCTTCCATATTAACTTCGAAGAGCTTGAAGCCCAAATCCTTGGTGAAATCGTATTCTTTTTTCTCGCTGCCGATAGTATAGACGACTTTGCCGCTGAGCATATCGCCTTCTTTGACGTCATTAACCAGCACCGTTTCCCATCTGGCGATTTCACCGATCCAGACGTAGATTTCGAAGTTCATGCGCAACGTCGGATGGTCGTGGGCGGCAGGATTTCGAATTGTGCCAAGCGGCGGAACTTCGCCTTTGATGCCGTAGAGGCGGAGTTGGAAATTCGTTGGGGTGATGGCGCTGGGGGGAACGCCAGCGGGGGGCAACGGGACGATGGGCGAGCCGTAGAGTTGGACGCCCGGATTGACGGACTTGAGTTCGGTCAAATTCTTGTCGCTGGGTTTGTGGTGCGTGATCACGGTGGGGTTACCGGCGGCGTCTTTTGACGGCTCTTTTTTGCCATCGGCGCTGGTGAATTTCGACACCAAGCGGGCTGCGTAAAAATACTCGGTTAATAGTGT